>NZ_JBEWCD010000008.1 GCF_040530035.1 Roseibium sp. HPY-6 | reverse complement strand
TGGCTTATCAAGATATCTGTAAAATTCTTTACCTACGAACCCGCCGACAAGGAAGCTGACCAATGGTGCAGCAAAAATTCCCAAATCAAGCATCATAATTCTCGGTTATCATTACACGTTGGCATACGGGAATTGGTCTTGACGTCCTGCTTCCGATGATTAGGACCGTTTGACATGAGCATCTTCTCGTAAATTGCCAAGCGGT
>NZ_JBEWCD010000007.1 GCF_040530035.1 Roseibium sp. HPY-6 | reverse complement strand
AATGCAAGCGAATTTCGTAGTGACTCCTAGCTCATGCAACTATAGAGTGATACCCGAGTTTAACCTAGGCAGACGTTTCGAACGGCTGTCCTACTGATAACCGAGAATTATCATTGCGAATTTGTCTGCACACGATCTGGCCGATCAAGACACTCTTTGTCGGGGGAACTGAAAGATTCATAATCGACACCGCAAAAGCTCTGAA
>NZ_JBEWCD010000006.1 GCF_040530035.1 Roseibium sp. HPY-6 | reverse complement strand
GCAACCCGCACAGAGCCGTCCTGGTGCTTGGCCACATAAACACCCGTCATCGCATAGCGCGAGGCCGGGTTCGGGTATTTCGCATAGGCCCCCTTCTCGATCAGCGGGAACGTCACGGACACCACGATCTCATCCTCGTCCAGCGCCGTGTCGAACATGCCGACAAAGAAGTCTTCGGCGGAAAGCGAACGCTTGCTCGTCACAACCGTTGCCCCCAGCGCCACAAGCGCTGCCGGATAATCCGCAGCCGGGTCGTTGTTGGCAATCGAGCCCCCGATCGTGCCCATGTGCCGAACCGCCGGATCGCCAATGCCGCCCGCAAGCCCGGCAAGGCTCGGAAGCTTCGACTTCACAAGATCGGAAGCGGCAACCTCCGCATGGGTCGTGGCCGCCCCGATCGACAGGCTGCCATCGCCCTCGCAGATGCCGTTCATCTCCGCAATCTTCGTCACATCCACAAGATCGCTCGGCGACGCAAGACGCTGCTTCATCGTCGGCAGCAATGTCTGCCCGCCTCCAAGGATCTTGCCGTCTTCCGCCTTCGACACAAGCTCGGATGCCTCGGCAACAGAACCGGCGCGGTGATAGGTTGTTTCATACATGTCGGGTCTCCCCAAAATCTCACTGTCAGATAACCGGGCAGGCTGACCCTGCCCGAAGACTTTTCCTCATGAACCTTATTCGGCCGCCTGCTTCAGCTGCGCCTGGCACAGCTGCCACACGCGCTCGGGCGTGGCCGGCATCGTAAGCTCGTTCGACCCGATCGCATCCGTGATCGCGTTGATCACAGCCGGCGGAGACCCGATCGCACCGGCCTCCCCGCAGCCCTTCATGCCGAGCGGATTGCCCGGGCAAAGCGTCTCATGCGTCGACAGGCTGAACGAAGGCACATCATCGGCACGCGGCATGGTGTAGTCCATGTAGGACGCCGTCAGAAGCTGACCGCTCTCGTCATAGGCCGCGTTCTCCAGAAGAGCCTGCCCGATCCCCTGCACAAGGCCGCCATGAACCTGGCCTTCCACGATCATCGGGTTGATCACCTTGCCGAAGTCATCGGCCGCAACAAAGCTCACGATCTCCGTCTTGCCCGTCTCAGGATCCACCTCGACCTCGCACACATAGGTGCCCGCCGGGAACGTGAAGTTGGACGGGTCGTAGAACGCCCCCTCCTTCAGACCCGGCTCCATGCCTTCAGGAAGATTGTGTGCCGTATAGGCCGCAAGCGCCACTTCGGTGAAGCTGAGCTTCTTGTCCGTGCCTGCAACCTTCAGCTCGCCGCCCTCGATCTGGATGTCGCCCTCCGCGGCCTCCATCAGGTGCGCCGCGATCTTCTTCGCCTTCGCTTCCACCTTGTCCAGCGCCTTCACGATCGCCGACATGCCGACAGCGCCCGAGCGCGAGCCATAGGTGCCCATGCCGAACTGGACCTTGTCCGTGTCCCCATGAACGATCGACACCGCATCGCTGTCCAGACCGAACCGTTCGCAGATCAGCTGCGCAAATGTCGTCTCATGGCCCTGGCCATGGCTGTGCGAGCCCGTCAGGACCTCAACCGTCCCAACCGGATTCACCCGAACCTCGGCAGATTCCCACAAGCCGACACCGGCCCCGAGCGAGCCGACCGCCGCCGACGGCGCAATGCCGCACGCCTCGATGTAGCAGGAGATGCCGATGCCCCGCAGCTTGCCGCGCGAGGCCGCCTCCGCCTTGCGCGCCGCAAAGCCCGCATAATCGGCTGCCGACAGCGCCGCATCCAGCGTCGCATCATAATCGCCCGCGTCGTAGCACATGATCACAGGCGTCTGGTGCGGGAACTCCCGCACGAAGTTCTTGCGCCGGAAGTCCGCAGGCGAAAGACCCACCTCCCGTGCCGCCGTCTCCATGATCCGTTCCAGAAGATAGGTCGCCTCCGGACGCCCCGCCCCCCGGTATGCATCCACCGCCGTCGTGTTGGTATAGACCGTCTTCACATTCGCGTGGATCGCCGGGATGTTGTACTGGCCCGACAAGAGCGTTGCATAGAGATAGGTCGGCACCGCCGACGAGAACAGCGACATGTAGGCGCCCAGATTGGCGATCGTCTTCACCCGAAGACCGACAATCCTGTTGTCCGCATCCAGCGCCAGCTCTGCTTCCGACACATGATCGCGCCCATGGGCATCCGTCAGGAACGCTTCCGTGCGGTCCGACACCCACTTCACCGGACGGCCCACGCGCTTCGACGCCCAAAGGCACACCATCTCTTCCGGATAGATGTAGATCTTCGAGCCGAAGCCGCCGCCCACATCCGGTGCAATCACCCGCAGCTTGTGCTCAGGGGCAACATTATAGAACGCCGACAGGACAAGGCGTGCCACATGCGGGTTCTGTGAGGTCGTATAGAGCGTGTGATGCTCTTCCGCGTCATTGTAGCTTGCAAGCGCTGCCCGCGGCTCCATCGGGTTCGGAACCAGACGGTTGTTGCGGATCTCCATCTTCGTCACATGCGCAGCCCCTGCAAAGGCCGCATCAACCGCTGCCGCATCCCCGATCTCCCAGTCGTAGATCAGGTTGCCTTCCGCCTCAGGGTGGATCTGTGGAGCCCCGGGCTCAAGCGCGGCAACCGGGTCGACCACCGCCGGAAGTTCCTCATAGTCGACAACAACCGCATCGGCCGCATCGCGCGCCTGCGCAGCCGTATCGGCCACAACAACGGCAACCGCCTGGCCCACATGGCGCACAACCTCAGGCTCAAGCGCCCGCCAGCCGCCCATCTTCATCGGAGACCCGTCCTTGGAGTGGATCATCCAGCCGCAGATCAGATTGCCGATCCCGTCCCCGATCAGCTGGTCCCCCGTCAGGACCGCATCAACACCCGGCATCGCAAGCGCCGCGCTCGCATCAATCCCCGTCACCTTCGCATGCGCATGCGGTGAGCGCACAAAGGCCGCATGGCCCATCCCCGGCAGAACCATGTCGTCCGTGTACTGGCCCTTGCCCGTGATGAACCGCTTGTCCTCCTTGCGCAGTGCCCGCGCGCCAATCCCCTCAATTGCCATTCTCTCTCTCCCAAAAATCAGAACCGGAACCAGCCGCCGCCTCGCCGCGCCTTCTCCTCACGGCGCCACCAAAACCAATCAGGCCGGATATCCGAAAAGCGCGAGAAAAACCCCGCGCACCAAACCCAAAACCCGGCCTATTCAGCCGCCTCGGCCATCCCAGCCATCTGGTCCGACGCCGCCTTGATCGCCTTGACGATGTTGTGATAGCCCGTGCACCGGCAGATGTTGCCCTCAAGCTCGTCCCGGATCGTCGCCTCGTCCAGATTGCCCGCACCATGACGGTTGATCATGTCAACCGCGCTCATGATCATCCCAGGCGTGCAGAACCCGCACTGAAGACCGTGATGCTCCCGGAACGCAGCCTGAACAGGATGAAGCGAATCCGCCGACCCAAGACCCTCAAGCGTCACAACATCAGACCCGTCCGCCTGAACAGCCAACATCGTGCATGCCTTGACAGCCTTCCCGTCAACATGAACAACACACGCACCGCACTGAGACGTGTCACAGCCAACATGCGTCCCGGTCAAACCACGAACATCACGGATCAGAGAAACAAGCAACGTACGGTCCTCAACATCCGACGCAACAGACTTCCCGTTCAAAACCAACGATACCTTCGTCATAAATCAATCTCCCTCGTGAATGCATTGCGGACAGGCCAGAAATCCCAGCTGCCGCTTATCAGCGTCAGGTTGCACCCTGAATTCGTTGTGTTGAGTTCATCAAACCAAATCTGTGTCGCGTGGGTCAACTTGCAAGCGCCAGAACAAGAATGAGCACGGCCAGAAGCGCAAGTCCCCAGACCATTGGACCGCCGAAAGCGTTTCGACCGGCCGCAACTTCGAGGTTCTCTTCCGCCTTTTGCAGCGTCTCTTCCACCGCGTGCTCTGCCTCTTCTATTGCATGAATGACTTCACCGGGTGTGTCCTCAATTGCGATCCGCTTGGCTTCTTCTGCCACGCCTGGATCCAGCTCGGACTCGTCCTGCGCTGCTGCGGCAGGTGGGGTCTCAGGCGTCGTGGCTTCAGATGCAGCCGCCTCGGCCGGTGCCGCGTTCTCTTGCGGTTTCTGGCCTTCACCGACCAGCTCTGTGAATTTGCCAAAGAATTCCTCGGCCATCTTCTTGGCCGTGGAGTCGACCAGGCGGCTTCCCAATTGCGCAAGCTTGCCACCCACTTGTGCCTTCGCCTCGTAGGTCAGCACAGTTTCAGCACCGTCTTCTTCCAGCTTGACGTCAGCGGACCCCTTGGCGAAGCCGGCCACGCCGCCCTT
>NZ_JBEWCD010000005.1 GCF_040530035.1 Roseibium sp. HPY-6 | reverse complement strand
CGGCCAACTTAGACCAACTTTTCTGGAATTAAGGTCACAAAACCCTGTCGCCAGCAGCAACACCGCCGTCGATGAACGCGGTTATACGCACACATAATCATACCGTCAACACAAGAATTGAATTTTTTTCCGAAAAATTTCCGGCGCTCCAGAGCGGTGGATATTAACCATACGTTAGCTAATTCGTTTCCGCGCGCCACACTACCCGATGGGCGAGTTTCCGAAGCCCATAAGCCGCTGACCCGCGTCAACGACGAAGGTATGCCCGCTGACCTGCCTGGCCTCTACCAGATACTGAACCGCGCCAACAATATCCTCCGGCCCAAGTCCCGGGCCAAGCGGCGTGAGTTTCTGGCGACTGTCGAAGTTTTCCTGGGTCTGATCGCTTGGCAGAATGAGACCGGGTGCAATGGCGTTGACGCGAATTCGCTTCGGCCCCAGCTCGAAGGCGGCAAGCCTGGTCGCCCCTTCAAGGGCGAACTTGCCGCAAAAATAGCTGAAGCGTTCCGGCGATGCCGACATCATCTGGGTGTCGAGCATATTCACGATACACCCGTTCTGTGGAAGTGGATCCTGGTTTGCAAAGGCCTGCATCAAAAACACCGGCGCAGCGGCGTTGACATTCATCAGGAACTGCCAGCTCTCAAGGGTTAGATCATGCAGATTGTCCGTGTTGAATGCAGAGGCGGAATTGACAAGCACGGAAACCGGGCCACCAAGGGCTGCCGATGTCTCGGCAACGAGCTCACCTGCGAGTTCCGGACGGCTCAGATCCTTTTGGAGCAGGACCGCACGGCCACCGGCAGAAACGATCTCGTCATGGAGCTCCTGCGCGCCGCCAACCGACGCATTGTAGTGAAGCCCGATGGCGTAGCCCTTGTCCGCCAGACCTTTGGCGATCGCCTTGCCGAGACGTTTTCCGGCCCCTGTTACCAAGGCAATGTTGTCGGATGCCATTTTCGTTCCCCCCAATTGGCGTCAGGCAAATTCCTGCAGGTTCAAAACCGGCTGTACCCGTGAGACCTCGTGACTGCGCACCAGATTGGCCTTGGACATCACCGCAATCGTCGCCGCACTTGTCTGCGCGACACGCACCTCGTCCCGGAAGAGATACACCGCCCCAGTCAGCTGCACGGTGACCGGCCAGCCGAGCGCGCGCAAACGGAAAGACTGCAGGATACTGTCGGTCTGATACCGGATCCTGTCCGGACCATCCGGCAAATGCAATGCGAAACCGAAGCCGGGATCCACCCAAAGACGTTCCACACCTGCATTTGTGGCAATGTCAATCCGTTCCCTGAAGAATGTCAGCTGATGATCGAAGATGTCTTCGGCCGGTGGGAGATAATCCGCAGAGCGCGCGTTCTCTCCCGGTGTGTAACACAGAACGATGCCGGCTTGATGAGATGCAATGGACTCGTAGAAGGCGCTGTCATCGACACGCCCCGTCAGATTAATGACGCCGGCACCGGCTTCCAGGAGCGCAACGCCCACCTCTGGATGATAGGTTTCAACGGAGACCAGGATCTTCTCGTCCGCGAGCGCCTTGACCACCGGCCGCATTCTATCGATCTGTCGCTCAATCGAAACGATATCAGCCGTTTCACCTGTCGACTCGGCTCCGATATCCACCATCGCCGCGCCTTCGAGTGTCATACGCCGCCCACGGTAAAGCGCTGCTTCAAATGTGTGGCAGACCGTTTCACGATAAGTGCTGTCCGGCGACAGGTTCAAAACGCCCATCTGGTAGGTTCGATCCTCAAATCGACGGCCGAATTTCGGAAACTCAAAGGTTCGCACCGGCGTTTCAAGAGCATCACGATACTTGAGCCAAAGTGGCAGAAGGCGGTCGGCGGATATCATTAAGGCAGGTCTCCGGAGGGATCAGGAAAGGCGGGAAAGATCAAACGGGAAATAGGAAGCGCCGCCAAAGCGGCAAGTCACGTCAGGAACGCTTGCGCGTGATCCGAATACCGACACCGGCGGCATCCTCGAAAATGTCCGGTTTTGTCACCTTGACACTCACCCGTGCGGCAAGCGGGTTAGACAGGACAAATTCGGCAATCAGCTCGGCCCATTCTTCGACAAGATCGACATGACCTCCGTCCTGAACCTTGTTCTGAATGAACATCACGGTGTCCGCGTAGGACACGAAGGTGCCGTTTTCGCGCACGATGTCTCGGTAGTTGCCAACGGTTTCAATTTCGACGTCAAAGCGGACGGCCTGCCGGCGCCCCTTCTCGCTGTCCAGAATGCCGATTTCAGCTGGCAGGGTCAGACTTTCGATCAATATCGTGTCGGGGCCGTCTTCGACGAGTGTGCCTCTGTCTTCCGTACTGTCGGTCATCAAGTATCTCGCCCCTGAGGTCGTGGTTATTCTCACGAGAGGGATTTAACCGGAAGCGTATTCACGTCAAGGGATGCAGTCGTCTTGATAGCCCGGCTTCGGCTTTAGAGACGCTCATATGCGTCTACGGTTCTGAGCACGCCGCGCAGCTCCGACAACCCTCTGAGCCGTCCGATGGCGGGATAGCCTGGCGTGGAAGTTCCACTGAGATCATTCAAGATCCTGTGCCCGTGGTCGGGGCGCATTGGAATGTGTTTTCCGGTTCGCGCTTCAAGTTGCCGC
Organism: Roseibium sp. HPY-6; assembly: GCF_040530035.1. Classification (NCBI taxonomy): domain Bacteria; kingdom Pseudomonadati; phylum Pseudomonadota; class Alphaproteobacteria; order Hyphomicrobiales; family Stappiaceae; genus Roseibium; species Roseibium sp. HPY-6. The sequence goes on along the minus strand of NZ_JBEWCD010000005.1, from coordinate 125,629 downwards.
AAGACCCGGATGATTGCGATCATGTCGATATCGCCTTCAAGATGGGCATCTTCATAAAAGCTGCGCGGGTCGTCTTCGCGCCGGGTAGCTCTTAAATGCGCAAAATGAATGCGATCGCCGAGCGCTGCCGCGATCTCCGGAAGGTCGTTGTCCGGATGAACGCCGAGTGAACCTGTGCAAAGCGTGAACCCGTTCGCCGAAGAGTCACTCATGGATGCAATGCGCTCCAGATCCGATTGAGTGCTTGCAATCCTGGGCAGTGCGAAGAGCGGGCGGGGCGGATCGTCGGGATGCAGCGCCAGAACAGCACCAGCTTCCTCGACTGCTGGAAGGACCACATCCAGAAAATTCCGAAGATGCTGAAAATGACCTTCCCTGTCGATGCCGCGATAGGCATCAAGACGCTCCTTGAATGTCGCAAGCGTGTAGCTTTCTTCAGAGCCAGGAAGACCGGCAATGATATTAGCGGTCAGTCTGTCCCGGTCGTCACGCGAGCAACGCGCCAGGAAGCCTTCGGCTGCCGCGATGTCCGTGTCACTATAGTCTGTCTCGGCCCCCTCCCGGTCCAGGATGAACATGTCGAAAGCGGCAAAAGCAGCAAATTCGAAGCGCAGCGCGCGGGCGCCGTCGGCGAGCTCAAAGTCAAGATCGGTGCGGGTCCAATCGAGCACGGGCATGAAGTTGTAGCAGATTGTCGTAATGCCCTGCCTGGCGAGCGCTTTGGCGCTTTCCGCCCAGTTCTGCGCCCGGCGTTCCCAGCCTGGTGCGCCTGTTTTGATGTCCTCATGCACCGGGATGCTCTCGGCGACCACCCAGGTCAGTCCGGCGTCTTCGATCATCTGGCGCCGTGCCGCAATATCCTCTTCAGGCCACAAGACACCATTCTGGATTTCGTGCAGGGCGGTCACGATGCCCGTGGCACCGGTTTGCCGAACATCCTGCAACGAGACAGGATCGTCAGGTCCGAACCAACGCCAGCTTTCGATCATCGCCTTGCTCTTTCTTGTCGTTCATTAAGGTGAGGCAACCGCAGGAGTGTAGAGGTAGCCGTCGAACTCCGGATCCCCGACATCCGAGAGCTCAAGCAGCGTCAAACGCACGTTTTCAAGATGCTGCCACATGGCAAGACGGGCCTGCTCCGCATTGCGATGGCGCAGGGCCTCTAGAATGACCGCATGATCATCGAGCCATCTGGTCCGGTAGCTGAGGTCGAAGATCCTGTCGTGCAGCCTCGCCCACATGGAACTGTTTTCGCGTTTGGTCCAAAGGTCTTCGACATGATCGACCAGAACGCTGTTCTGGGTCGCCTCGGCGATCTGGAGATGGAACTGCCTGTCGGCGAAATAATCTTCGACACCGTTTTCGATCGCCCTGCGTTCTATCTCGAGCGTCTCGCGCAGCTGGATGATATCGCTTTTGGTGATTGTCGATGCTGCAAAGCCGGCAATGCTGCTTTCAAGAAGCTGACGTGCCTGCAGCAGCTCAAACGGGCCGAAATCCTGTTTCTGCACATTCAGCGAGATCTTCTCTCCGGCCGCGACATAGCTGCCGGAGCCCTTGCGGACATCAAGATAACCTTCGATTTCCAGGACAATGAAGGCTTCGCGGACGAGCGAGCGGCTAATGCCCATTTCCAAGGATATCTGACGCTCGGTCGGAAACTTGTCGCCGGGCCGGTATCCTTCTTCCGCAATTCGCCGGGCAAGCATCTCGGCGATTTCCTGATAACGGCGTTTTGTACCGTCGCGCGTCATGAGGCCTTCCTTGCGCTCTCCTCAAGGGCTGCTATCTCGCGATAGTACTCCGCCAGAATATGGAACGCTTTTTTCTTGGTTTTCTTATCGGCAGCTATCAAGCCTTTATGGTTATATCCGTTCTGGAAGATATTTTGTCTCCGTTCAACACGAAAATCATAAAGTATCCACGGAGACATTCCCTTAACGTAGTTCAGCTGGCGCAATGTGGCGATCTGTTTCTCATACACCTCGGCCATGTAGTCTTCGCTAAATAAGCCTTTCACGGGTCCCTTCGGACCAATGACGCCATCGGCCCCGGTCTCCGACACCACGACTGGCCGGTCCGGATTTGAGTTCTCGCCGATCTTGGCAAGGTCTTCAAAATTTTCCTCGTACCAGCCGTAATATTCGTTGAGCCCGATGACATCGATGTGATCGGCAAGCCGGTCTTCAATCCGGTTATTGGCGTGGTTGACGAGGCAGGCTGCAGATGTCAGGCGGGTTGGATCAAGGAGCCTTGCCGTTTCCGCAAGATTTTTCATGAAATCCAGACGCTCATCGGTATCCGGGTTTTCATTGCCGACCGACCAGATGATGACGCTCGCCCTGTTGCGGTCCCGTTTGATCAATTCCTTCAGCTGGTTTTCCGCATCCCGGTAGGTCGCCGGATTTGCAAAATCGATCGCCCAGTAGACCGGGATCTCTTCCCAGAGCAGAAACCCGAGCTCGTCGGCAATTTCAGCGGCACGCTCGTGATGCGGATAATGCGCCAGGCGCAGATAGTTGCAGCCAAGTTCTCTTGCATGCTCGAACCGCCGGCGCAGGTCTTCTTCTGTAGTCACTTTGCCGAGCTTTGCATCGTCTTCATGAACGGAAATTCCGCGCAGGAAGAGCGGGGCACCGTTCAGCACGATGTTGGTGCCGATCCGTTCAATCTGACGGAACCCAACCCGGTCCGTCACCCGGTCTTCACCGAACGCCAGGCTCACATCATAAAGAACCGGCGTGTCAGGGCTCCATAGCCGCGGCACTGCAGAAATCGTTACGCGGCCGCCCCCTTCACGGATGGAAATGGTTTCATCGATCGACAGTTCCGGAATTGACAGACGGGCGTTGCCTGACTGTGCACCGGATATCGACACCTCGGCGCATATCTTCGAATAGGTACCGTCCGGAACAAGATAGAGAAAGAAATCCGAAATCAGGGACGCAGGTGTTTCGAACACGCAGACGTCCCGATAAAGGCCACCGTAGTTGAACCAGTCCGTGTTGCGCATCGGCACCCGGTCTTTGGTGCGGGTGTTGTTGACGCAGGCCATGATCCAGTTCCGGCCCTTGCGCAACCTGCCGGTCAACTCCACGCAAAACGGTGTCGATGCACCATAGTGGTTGCCAAGGAAGTCGCCGTTCAAGAAAATCTTGCAATCGTAACCTGCCGCGCCGAAACGCAGAAACTGCCGCTTTTCGCCGTCCACATCGTCCATATCGAGAGGGCGCGTATACCAGGTGCTGCCTTCGAAGAAGTACCACTTCTCCTTGAGCATCGCCCAGTTGGAAGGAACCGGCACGGTTTCACCCATATAGGGATCGTAGTCCCAGGGCTCCGAGCGGTCTTCGGGTGCCTCCGGCAGCATGGAAAACCACTTCTGCCGGAGGCCTGTGTCCAGGAGATCGACGCAAAACGTCCACTCACCGTTGAGACTTTCAGATCGCCGTCCGCCCATAAAAATCAGACCGTCATGCTTCAAAGACTGCGTGTTGAACGGCAGATCGTAGTCTTCGTCATGCAGCGCCTGAAGCGCGTTGTCTGCAAGTTTGGAGCGTTCGAGCATCGGTCGGTCTCTGGCCTGGAGCGTCTTATTGCGGCGCGATCGCCTTGATGCGTCCGATCAGGTCAGCCACCACAGGAGACTTCTTGGCAGCTTCCTCGTGCATCGGCAGAACCGCTTCAATGAAAGGACCCTTCTCGACCTCGATGAACTTTACCCCGAGCTCGCTCTTGGCGGTTTCAACGGCGGCCGCGCTCATCGCGTCCCATTGTTCACGGTGGAAATCCATGGATTCCCGCGCAGCCTTGGTGAGCGCTTCCTTGTGCTCGTCTGACAGCTCGCTCCAAGTCTTGGACGAAATCATCACGACGGACGGAATCATCGTGTGGCCGTCATCGGAATAGACCTTGGAAACTTCACCGTGACGCGCAGATGTCAGCGCCATCGGATTGTTTTCAGCGCCGTCGACAACGCCCTGCTGAAGGGCGCTATAGAGTTCGCCCCAGGCAATGGGTGTCGGATTACCGCCAAGCAATTCCACCATGCGGATGGCCGATGGGCTCGGCTGAACACGGATCTTCATGCCCTTGAGATCGGCAGGTGATCTGATTTCCTTGTTGGCATAGAAGGAGCGTGCTCCCTCGATATAGAAGGCAAGACCGATAAAGCCCTTGTCTTCAGACGCTGCCAGAATGTCAGACCCGATATCGCCGCTCAGAACGTCGTAGTAGTGGTCCGCGTTGACGAAGATATAAGGCAGATTGAGAGCGCCATAGGACTCTTCAAAGGCTTCGAGCTCCGACGCATTGGAGCGGGCCATGTCCAGCGACCCGTTTTGCATCAGCTCCATGGATTCGCGCTGCGTTCCAAGCTGGGCATTCGCGTAGATGCGGATCTTGAGATCGCCACCGGTCGCCTCTTCCAGCTTCTCAGCCATGAACTCCATGGACTTGTGCAGCGGGTGGTCTTCCGGATTGTTGTGATTGAGACGCAGGGTCTTTGCGTTGGCAGCCGAACCCATTGCGACAACGCCTGCAGCCAGGACGGCTGCGAGCTTTGCAAACTTCATCATGATTTCCTCCCACGTGCAGTCCGGCCTGAGAGTTGCACCCGAAAAGGGCGTGTTGCCGGCTGCGGTTTTCACAGCGTCGTCTGCTGCGGATCGCAAATTGTTCGTCCAATTTTGCAAATCAGTCAACCTTTTTATAAAATTGGTTGACCAATTTTGTTTCATGTCGCATGTCTAGGACAGCCACGCTGTTTGACGTCCTTTACGATGAAACCAGTGTCCGGCCCGGGAGGACTATCGTGAACATCATCACCAGAGGTGTGGATTTTATTCTGCGCCTCGTCATCACCGTTGCATTCGCCATTTTGGTCGCCTGCGTTATCTGGCAGGTCTTCTCGCGATACGTGCTGGAAAGCCCCAGCACGGTCACGGACGAAATGGCCCGCTTCCTGTTCATCTGGGTCGCGCTTCTCGGAGGCGCTTACACCCTCGGCCAGCGGCGCCACCTGGCCATTGATCTTCTTCCGCAAGTGACGAGCGGCAACATCCGCTTGATGGTCAACGCGGCGATCATTGTCGCAATCTCGACATTCGCGGCACTTGTGATGATTTACGGCGGGATGGATCTGGTGAACCGCACTCTGGCCACCGGTCAGGTTTCGCCGGCGCTCAGGTTGCCGATGGGTCTGGTCTATATCGCAATTCCCTTTTCCGGGATCTGCATTCTCTATTACTGCCTGACATTCCTCGCCGATCTCTTCCGCGACGGGCGCGGGCCGAATGATCAGGAAAGCGCGCCGAAGCCCGGCGGACCGCTTGATTAAATGTGATCAGGATTTGGGGAAACTAAATGGATATTCAGTCTGTCCTGGTCCTGTTCGGGACGTTCGCTTTGCTCATGATTCTGGGAGTTCCGATCGCCTTTTCGATCGGCCTGGCAGCGTTTGCCACCTTCCTCCTGTTCATGTCTTTCGATCAATCGGTCTACATCGTTGCGCAGCAGGTCGCCTCCGGGCTCGACAGCTTCACGCTGCTGGCCATCCCGTTCTTTATCCTGGCCGGGAACATCATGAACCGCGGCGGCATCGCAATGCGCCTGATCGAGTTCGCAAAGGTCCTGGGCGGCCGTCTGCCTGGTGCTCTTGCCCACTGCAATGTCATCGCCAACATGATGTTCGGTTCGATCTCGGGATCCGCCGTCGCATCAGCCGCAGCGGTTGGCGGCGTCATGGCCCCCTTGCAGAAAAAGGAGGGCTACGATCCGGCCTATAGCGCCGCCGTCAACATCGCGTCCTGCCCGACCGGCCTTCTCATCCCGCCGAGTTCGACCTTCATTGTCTATTCGCTCATCACAAACGGCACATCGGTCGCGGCCCTTTTCGTCGCCGGTTACATTCCGGGGATTCTCATGGGGCTCAGCCTCATGGTTGTCGCGGGCATCATCGCGAAACGGCGCGGCTATCCCGTCGCCGAGCGTCCGAGCGGAGCAGAAGTCGTGAAAAAGGCGGCAGATGCCATGCTGCCGCTAGGCCTCATCGTCATCGTCATGGGCGGCATCATTGGCGGCATCTTCACGGCGACAGAAGCTTCTGCGGTCGCGGTTGTCTACACCCTGTTCCTGGCCATCATCTGGTACCGGGAAATCACCTGGAAAGAAATGCCCGGGATCATTCTGGAAAGTGCGGTGACCACATCGATCGTGCTTCTCATGATCGGCTGCTCGATCGCCATGTCCAAGGCGATGGCATTCGCCGACATTCCGTACTCAATCTCCGATGCCCTTCTGGCACTATCTGAGAATCCGATCGTCCTCCTGCTGATCATCAACATTGCATTGCTGGTTGTCGGCACCTTCATGGACATGACGCCGGCACTCCTGATCTTCACGCCCATCTTCCTGCCGGTCGTGGAAGATCTCGGCATGGATCCTGTCCATTTCGGCGTGGTGATGACGTTCAACCTGTGTATCGGGATCTGCACACCACCCGTCGGGTCGGCGCTGTTCGTTGGCTGCTCGGTTGGAGGCGTGAAGATCGGGCAGGTCATCAAACCCATGCTCGGCTTCTACGCCGTTCTGGTTTCACTTTTGCTCGTGATCACCTACTTTCCGGGCCTCAGCCTGTTCCTGCCGCGCGTTCTCCTCGGCTACTAGGACTTATCGATGAAAGCGCTTCAGAACTGGACCCTCAAAGACCGCACGAAGAGCAGCATCACGCTGCTCGTCGAAGACCGTCACAGTTTCACGGCAACTGTTCTGGAGCACGACCTTATCCGGATCACGCTTCTGAAGGACGGCGAATACAGGCTGGACCGTACCTGGGCGATCGCACCGGAAAAGGACGTGCCGTTCGAGGGGCGCAAGCGCGAGGACACAAGCGGGTTTTCCTGTCCGGCATTTCGATTGACCGAGACGGCGGACACAGTCACCCTGCAAACGGACACTCTGCGCCTGATAATTGGTCGACCACTTTCCCTTGTCTGGGAGGCCCGCCGGACCACCTCGGACACCTGGCAGGAAATTGCTCGGGATCGTCCGCTCAACGCCTATATGATCGGACGCAAGGACCACCGAAACCAGCATTATATGCGCCGTTTCGGGGACGAGCGGTTTTACGGCCTCGGCGAGAAGGCCGGCGCTCTGGAGCGTTCCGGACGCCGCTTTGAAATGCGCAACCTCGACGCGCTTGGCTATGATGCTCGGAGCACCGACCCCCTCTACAAACACATCCCGTTCACGATAACCGACCGGGGGACAGGCGGAGCATACGGGCTCTTCTACGACACACTGGCGACCTGCTGGTTCGATCTGGGCAACGAAAAAGACAACTACCATCCTCCCTTCCGCGCCTTCCGCGCCGATGATGGCGACCTCGACTTCTATTTTTTCTGGGCGCCGAACGTTCTTGACGTCGTCAAACGGCAGCACTGGCTGATCGGTGGAACCGCGTTCATGCCGCGCTGGGGGCTCGGCTATTCCGGCTCTACCATGGCCTATACGGATTCAGACAATGCTCAGGAGCGCGTTCGGACCTTTCTGGACAAGCTCGAGGAAGAGGATATCCCCTGCGACAGTTTCCAATTGTCGTCCGGGTACACGGCCATTGAAGGAAGACGTTATGTCTTTCACTGGAATACGGACCGCTTCCCGGACGTAGAGGCCCTGACATCTTCCTATGCGGACGCCGGCATCAACCTGATCGCAAACATCAAGCCGGTGCTGCTGGACGATCATCCGCTTTATGAAGAAGCACAAGAAGCAGGTCTCTTCATTCGCGACAGCGAGAGCGGAGCCCCGGAACACTCGCCCTTCTGGGATGGCACCGGTTCGCATCTCGACTTTACCAATCCAAACACGGTCGCCTGGTGGCGGGCCAATGTGACGAGCAAGCTGTTGAATAGGGGCATCAAAAGCACCTGGAACGACAACAACGAATACGAAGTCTGGGACGACAATGCGATCTGCGCCGGTTTTGGCGGGCCTATTCCGGTTAGTCTGATCCGTCCCCTGCACAGCCAGCTCATGACGCGGGCATCCTTCGAGGCGCAAAAACAGGATCAGCCAGGAAAAAGACCCTATCTCATCTCCCGCTGCGCTTCGCCGGGAACGCAACGCTATGCACAGACCTGGACGGGGGACAACTACACCAGCTGGGACACGCTGCGCTGGAACATCCCCATGGGTCTCGGTCTCAGCCTCTCCGGTTTTTATAATGTCGGACACGATGTCGGCGGCTTTGCCGGGCCCCGGCCGGAACCTGAACTGTTCCTGCGCTGGGTCCAGAACGGCATCTTCCATCCAAGGTTCACAATCCATTCCTGGAATGACGACGGTACGGCGAACGAAGCCTGGATGTATCCGGAAATCACGCCGCTGATACGCGATGCATTGAAGCTCCGTGCACAGCTGATCCCTTATCTCTACACCCAACTTTATCGTGCCGTGGCAGATGGAGAACCGGTTCTGAGGCCGCTCTTTCTGGATTACCCGAACGATATTTCCAGCAGGCATGCAGAATTCGATTTTCTTCTGGGGCGGGACCTGCTTGTGGCAACCGTCGTCGAAAAGGGGGCAGACCGCCGTACCGTCACGCTGCCGGACAACGAAGAGGGCTGGTGGGCCTTCGACGGCAGCACCTGGTATCCGGGCGGCGAAAAAATTGACATTCCGGTCACGCTTGAGAGCATTCCGCTGTTCGTTCGTGGCGGTGCGGTGCTGCCCATGGCCGCCGCGAACCTTCGCGCTGACCCGAAGTTTGACCGTAAGCGCACCTGGAGGATTTATCCGCAGGCCGTCGATTGCGGGACAAGCATCTCGCATGCCTATGACGATGACGGGACCTCAGTCGAGGCACTCGGTGGCCAACATGCGCTCACCACATTTGAACTTGTCCGGGACAACGCACAAGTCCAACTCGACTGGCGGCGCTCAGGTGACTGGCAACCTGCATTTTCGAACATTCAGATCTGGTTAGCCGGCCAGACTGACCTTATCGTCAACGGTATCGCGCATTACGCGGGCGACACGATAGACTTCAACGCTGCAAGATAGCCATGGCCCATAAGACCTCCGAACTCAAACGCATAACCTACGACCGCGCTGCACTGCGCCCCAGACTGCTTCACATTGGTTTCGGAGCGTTCGCGAAAGCCCATGTGATGGTCTATCACGATGAATGGCTGCGCTCTGAAGATACGGATTGGGGTGTCGTTGCGGTTCGGCTTCATTCCGGTGAAGCCGACCTCACCAAGCTCGACCAGGCAGACGGCCTGTTTGCGATCGGAGAAATGCAGGATGATGACCTGGCACTGCGTGAGATCGGACCGGTGATCAGAACCCTGCATCTGAAACGGGATGGCACACCCGCACTGCTCGAGCGGATTGCCGATCCGGATCTCTCGCTGATCACGCTGACGATAACCGAAAAAGGCTACTGCCTCTCCGAGGGGCATCTGGATCTGAAAAATACGGCGGTCGCACAGGACCTGAGCGCAAATGGCAACCCGACCACGGCAATAGGCATAATAGCCACTGGGCTGCAGCGCCGTATGACAACAGGGTGCGAAGGCCTAACCATACTCTCCTGCGACAATCTTCCGGAAAATGGAAAACTGTGCCGACAGGCAATCCTTGAATTCGCCGAACGGCTTGATCCGGCGCTGAGCGGCTGGATCGAAAGGACATGCCGCTTCCCGTGCTCGATGGTCGACAGGATCACGCCGGCAATGACCGAGGCTTCCCATCAGAAGCTGGAAGCTGCGCTCGGCCACCCTGACCCGAATGGCATTCTATGCGAACCATTCCGCCAATGGGTGATTGAAGACAGATTTGCCGGAGAACGGCCGGGTTGGGATCAGGCAGGAGCTCAGTTTGTGAGTGACGTAGCCCCGTTTGAGGACATGAAGCTGCGTCTCCTGAATGGCTCACATTCCTTCCTGGCTTATCTGGGTGCGCTCGCAGGAAAACAAACGATTTCGGATTGCATGGCCGATCCGGTGCTCAAGACAGCAGCAAAGAAACTCATGCTGAGCGAACAGGCCAGGACGCTCGAAGTCCCGCCCGGCGTCGACATACCGCGTTACGCCGATGCATTGATTGAGCGATTTTCGAATTCGGCCCTGCATCACAAGACGACGCAAATTGCTTCCGACGGCAGTCAGAAGCTTCCGCAGCGGCTGCTGGCCCCTATTAGCTGGCACATTGCACATGACAGCCCATTTCCACTCGCCGCGCTCGGCGTTGCGGGCTGGATGCACTACTGCCGTGGACTGGCCGAAACCGGCATGCCCCTGCCTTTGAATGACCCGCTTGCCGCTCAGATTGAAGACCTGGCGGCCCACGCAAATGGCGCCGACTATGTGGAACAGATGTTGTCGCTGCAGCAGGTTTTCGGCAAAGATCTGCCGGCGTCCTCTCAATTCACCAATCAGATCCGGTCCGCCTATGACCGGATCGGCTCCGACGGGGTCGTGAACGCGATCACCGCTTCCCTCTGACACCCGGACGCAGATCATGACCGCACCCTTTCTTGGACCAGACTTCCTGCTCGACACACCGTCAAGCCTGCGTCTCTATCACGAGGTCGCCGCGCCGTTGCCGCTGGTGGATTTTCACAACCATCTCGATCCGGCCGCCATTGCTGAGGACAGGTCCTGGAACTCCATAGGCGAAATCTGGCTGGAAGGCGATCACTACAAATGGCGCGCCATGCGCTGGAACGGTGTGCCGGAAGAGCTTGTCACTGGCAATGCCGATTTTCGTCAGAAGTTCGATGCCTTCGCGGCAACCGTGCCGCATTGCCTCGGCAACCCGCTCTATCACTGGGCACATCTGGAGCTTAAGCGTTACTTCGGCTGGGACGGCGTATTTGGGCCCGAAACGGCAGACGAAGTCTGGGAGATTGCCAACGCAAAACTGGCGGAGCCGACCCACAACGCACGCGCTCTGCTGCATCAGATGAACGTCGGCTATGTCGGTACCACGGATGATCCGTGTGACGATCTGGATTTCCACGCAGCGGCGCAGAAGGATCCGGATCTGGGTTTCAAAATTGCCCCGAGTTTCAGGCCCGACAAAACGCTGACACCTTCAAACGAGGGATTCGCGGACTATTGCCGAAAGCTCGCTACCGCCGCGGAGATGCGCATTGAACGTTTTGAGGACCTGATCGGTGCGCTGATCAAACGGCTGGATCATTTTGTCACGCTTGGCTGCAAGGCCAGCGATCACGGCCTGAGTGAGCTGCCGCCGTTTTCAAAACGCTCAGCAAGCGATCTGAACACCATTCTCGCAAGCGGCCTGGCGAGCGAACCCGTCTCCGCGAGGGATGAGGCCGATTTCAAGGCAGCTGTCCTGATAGAACTGGGACAGGCCTACAGACAACGCAACATTGTGATGCAGTTTCACATCGGTGCGTCCCGGAACAACAGCAGCAGGCTTCTGGAGGGTATTGGTCCCGATACGGGCGGCGATGCGATCTCCGACAGTCCGGTTGCCAGCTCGCTCAACAGTCTGCTTGATCAGATCGACAGGCGCGGCGGGCTACCACGAACAATCCTTTATTGTCTCAATCCGGCATTGAACGAAGTAATAGTGACGATAGCAGGCAACTTCCAGGATGGCTCGGAACCGGGGAAAATCCAGTCCGGCCCCGCCTGGTGGTTCAACGATCAGCTGGAAGGCATGGAGCGCCACCTGACGCAGGTCGCACAGATGGGGCTTTTGTCACGATTCATCGGGATGCTGACCGATTCGCGGTCTTTCCTGTCATTCCCTCGCCATGAATACTATCGGCGGCTGGTGTGCCGGATCGTCGGTCGATGGATCGAAGATGGCAGCATTCCGAACAACGCCACCCTTGCCGATGGCCTGATCCGGCGGATTTGCCATGACAATGCGCGGGACTGGTTTTTGCAGTAAAAGCAGCGCGGTAAGCCGTCACGCGCGGGGCACGCATGTTACGAAGGTCATGATTGCTGCCCCTCTCCCTTTACCCTATCATATGCGCGGAAGTACCGGATCTAGAGGCGGAAACGGACAACGAGGGAGGAGAGCCTCGGCATGACAGTGACGCACGAGCCCTGGCTCGTTGCGCTTTCCCTGGTAATGGCCTTTCAGGGAAGCTTTGTTGGCTTAAGCTTGGCGGTTCAGGTCAGAAACGCGGTTGACCCGAGACGCCGTCTGCTTTTGGTGGGAGCAGCTTCGACGCTCGCTCTTGCGATCTGGTCGATGCACTTCGTGGGGATGCTTGCAGTAAAGTTTCCACTCGGAGTGGACTTTCTTGTCTTGCCGACACTGTTATCTTTCCTCGTCTGCGTTCTGTTTGTCGGCGTCGCCGTCTTCACCGCCAGCAATCGCCGTCTGACCTCAATCCGGCTCGGTCTGTCAGCTTTTGTCATGGGTGCGGGAATTTGCACCATGCATTACCTCGGCATGTATTCCCTGCACACATCTCTGCAGATGGCTCACAACCCGACCTATGTTCTGGCAAGTTTCCTGATCGCCTTCAACGCGGCCGGACTATCGCTCTGGCTCTTGTTCGGACTGGGCAAGCGGCCACCGCTCCTGGTGTCGGCGTCAGTAATGGCGCTTGCCATCGCCGCCATGCACTACACGGCCATGACCGGCATGACTTACGAGCTGACCCAAAGCGCCGACACCTTGTCCGCGCCCTCACTCGGCCCGGGCACCCTGGCCATCTTCGTTTCCTGCGTCGCTTTTCTGGTGTCGGGCCTTTTCCTGCTTGCACTCGTGCCAAGTGAAGCGGCCCCACCCGTATCGGCAAACCCGGTCGAGGACCAACCGATCGCGGATCCAGTGCCGGTTGCCGAGACTGAGGACACCGACAACGCGTTAGAAGAGCCCTCCCCCCGGCCTGCTGCCGGTTTGCAGGCGGCCGCATCCAAACCCAGAGTGTCGGCCCCCGCATCCCGGCGCACACTGCCGATCGAGCGCGACGGGCAAAAAACGCAAATCAGTGTCTCGGAGATTTCCGCCATTCATGCGGATGCGCACTACACAAAGCTTTATGATGGCGAGCGGGAACATTTCTGTCCGCTGTCCATCAGCGAAGCCGAACAGCAACTCGATTCCAAGGTCTTCAAGCGCGTGCATCGCAGCCACATCGTGAACCTTTCCCGTGTCACCAGTTTCAAGCGCTCCGGTGACGGTGGCGTGTTGATACTGGAAGGCAACGATGCCCAAACGGTTCCGGTCAGCCGCTCCAGATGGAGCCGCATCCGGGAGAAACTGACGACCCTTTCTGACAATTCCGATCAGCAGGATCAGGCGGCCCCCGCCCAGTAATCTACGCAGGGTCAAACCTGCTGCTCCTGATGTGTGCGCTGCAAAAATATCGATTTTCTGTCGCCATTCGTGCAATTTGCACGAAATACGTTTCTTTTGATGCCGATAGAGATCTTGCAGCGTATGCTTTTGTTTAGCGTCAATTTTGCAAAGACTTTCCGCCAATCGCCTGGTTTTAGTTCAGCTGCAGTTCATGAAATACGTCAGCCTTTCTGACGCAATTGGTGCCCGGGTCATCCGCTTTCGATGTATTGCGCACGGTCTTCGGTGAAAGGTGTCTTGAGTGTGCGGTGCACCCCTTATCACCCTTGAGCCATGTGACATTCTGCCACCTGCGCGTGGCGGTCTGTGGTTTTGCCGTTTGACTGATACTGGACGCGACAGGCAGCGAACGGCGCCCGGTTCCCGAGACATCCGGAACCGCGAACGGGAGGAGAGAAAACGTGATCCCCGGTGAATTCACCTATCACAGGCCATCATCGGTGGCCGAAGCCGTTGCCATTCTGGCGAGCCATGGCGACGAAGCCCGGCCCTTGTCCGGCGGCCACAGCCTGATCCCCATGATGAAGCTGCGTATGGCAGCCCCGGAGCATCTGGTTGATCTTGCCGGCATCGCCGATCTGAAAGGCATTAGCGAAGACGGCGGAACGATAACCATCGGATGCATGACGACCCAGCACGAGCTGATCGGATCGGACTTGCTGGCCGATAAGTTGCCGATCATCAGGGAAACGTCACTGCTGATCGCCGATCCGCAAATCCGCTATATGGGAACGCTCGGCGGCAATGTTGCCAACGGCGATCCGGGCAACGACATGCCGGGCCTGATGCAGTGCCTCAATGCCACCTACGTCCTGACCGGACCCGATGGCGAAAGAGACGTCGCGGCGCGTGATTTCTACGAGGCTGCCTATTTCACCGCGCTGGCGCCTGAAGAAATCCTCACCGCCGTCAAGATCCCGGTTCCCCCGGCGGGGCACGGCTACGCCTATGAAAAGCTGAAACGCAAGGTCGGTGACTATGCCACGGCTGCAGCGGCCATCATCCTGACGATGAACGGCGGCACCGTTGCGAGTTGTTCGGTTGCGCTGACCAACGTCGCGGACACGCCGCTTTACGCAGCAGATGCAAGTACGATCCTGACCGGCTCGACGCTTGACGAGGCCACCGTGAAAAACGCGGTAGCGGCAGCGGAAGCGATCACCGATCCGGCGTCCGACGGACGCGGCCCGGCTGAGTACCGCACAAAGATGGCCGGCATCATGATGCAGCGCGCGCTCGCCCGTGCCTCCGAGCGTGCCAGCGCCTGAGACCCAGACCGAGGAAAATACCATGAGTGATATCGAACAGATCCCGGTCACCGTGACCGTCAACGGCAAGAAGGTGCAGCGGTTCGTGGAACCGCGCACTCTGCTGATCCACTTCCTGCGCGAGGAGCTGGACCTGACCGGCCCGCATATCGGCTGCGAGACTTCGCATTGCGGTGCCTGCACCGTCGAGATGAACGGAATGTCGGTGAAGTCCTGTACGCTTTTCGCCGCCCAGGCAAACGGAGCGGAGCTGACAACAATCGAAGGGATGGCCAACCCCGACGGCACACTGTCAGCCCTGCAGGAAGGCTTTCGCCAGATGCACGGTCTCCAGTGCGGTTATTGCACACCTGGAATGATCACCCGCGCACATACGCTTTTGAAGGAAAACCCGAACCCCACGGAAGAAGAAATCCGCATGGGAATTGCCGGGAACCTCTGCCGTTGCACGGGCTACCAGAACATTGTCAAGGCCATCCAGTATGCCGCCGACCAGCTCAACCAGCCTGAAACCCAGGAGGCTGCAGAATGAATGACATGACCCCGACACGGGAACAGCGCGAAGCCGCCCTGGAAGGCATGGGCTGCAAGCGCAAGCGCGTGGAAGATGTGCGCTTCACGCAGGGCAAGGGACAGTATGTGGACGACTTGAAACTGCCGGGCATGGTGTTCGGTGATTTCGTCCGCTCACCCTATCCGCATGCCAAGATCACCAAGATCGATGCCACCGAAGCCCTGAAAATTCCGGGGGTGATCGCGGTTCTGACCGCCGAGGACCTCAAAGGCGTCAATCTCGCCTGGATGCCAACCCTGGCCGGCGACGTCCAGATGGTTCTGGCCGACGGCAAGGTTCTCTACCAGAACCAGGAAGTCGCCTTCGTCGTTGCCGAAGACCGATACATCGCGGATGACGCCATTCAGCTGGTGGAAGTTGAATACGAAGAGCTGCCGGTTCTCGTCGACCCGTTCAAGTCCATGGAACCGGATGCCCCGGTTCTGCGTCCGGACCTTGAAGGCAAGACGGAAGGCGCACACGGTCCGCGCAAGCACCACAACCATATCTTCAACTGGGAAGTCGGCGACAAGGACGAAACCGCGAAGGCATTTGCCGAGGCGGACGTGACCATCAACGAGATGATTTCCTATCACCGCACGCACCCGTCGCCGCTGGAAACGTGCCAGTGCGTCGCGTCGATGGACAAAGTGAAGGGCGAACTGACCGTCTGGGGCACGTTCCAGGCCCCGCACGTCATCCGCACGGTCGCCTCGCTTCTGTCAACGATCCCGGAGCACAAGATCCACGTGATCGCGCCCGATATCGGCGGCGGATTCGGCAACAAGGTGGGCGCCTATCCGGGCTATATCTGCTCGATCGTGGCCTCGATCGTCACGGGCGTCCCGGTAAAGTGGGTCGAAGACCGCATGGAGAACCTCTCCACCACGTCCTTTGCCCGCGACTACCACATGACCACGGAAATCGCCGCCAAGAGCGATGGCACCGTGACCGGCCTGAAAGTGCACGTCCTCGCCGATCACGGCGGCTTCGATGCCTGTGCCGACCCGTCCAAATGGCCGGCAGGCTTCTTCAACATCGTCACCGGGTCGTACGATTTCCCGGCGGCGCATCTGTCGGTGGACGGTGTCTATACCAACAAGGCTCCGGGTGGCGTCGCCTACCGCTGCTCGTTCCGGGTGACGGAAGCCGCCTATTGCATCGAGCGGGCGATGGATATTCTGGCGCAGAAACTGGACATGGATCCGGCAGACCTGCGCATGAAGAACTTCGTCAAGGCGGACCAGTTCCCGTATCAATCGGCGCTTGGCTGGGAATATGACAGCGGCGACTATCACACCGCCATGCAGAAGGCGATGGACACCATCGGCTATCGAGAGCTGCGCGCCGAACAGAAGGCCAAGCAGGAAGCCTTCAAGCGTGGCGAGACCCGCGAGATCATGGGCATCGGCGTGTCGTTCTTCACCGAAATCGTCGGTGCGGGCCCGTCGAAGAACTGCGACATCCTCGGTGTCGCGATGTTCGACAGTGCGGAGATCCGCGTCCACCCGACAGGGTCAGTGATCTCGCGCATGGGCACGAAGTCCCAAGGTCAGGGCCACGAAACCACCTGGGCCCAGATCATCGCAACGGAAATCGGCATCCCGGCCGCGGACATCATGGTCGAGGAAGGCAACACCGATACGGCGCCATATGGCCTTGGTACCTACGGCTCGCGGTCCACGCCGGTTGCCGGTGCGGCCATTGCGCTTGCCGCCCGCAAGATCCGCAACAAGGCCCAGATGATTGCCGCCCATATGCTGGAAGTCTCCGAATATGACCTTGAATGGGACATCGACGGGTTCCAGGTGAAAGGTAATCCGGAAGCACGCAAGTCGATGAAGGAAATCGCCTGGGCAGCCTATCATGCGCCGCCTCCGAATATGGAGCCGGGCCTGGAAGCGGTCAGCTATTACGACCCGCCCAACATGACCTACCCGTTCGGCGCTTACTTCTGTGTCATGGATATCGACGTTGATACAGGCGTTGCCACGACACGGCGCTTCTACGCGCTGGACGACTGTGGCACGCGCATCAATCCGATGATAATCGAGGGTCAGGTCCATGGCGGCCTGACGGAAGCCTTCGCCATCGCGATGGGTCAGGAGATCCGTTACGACGAGACCGGTAACGTGCTCGGCGCGTCGTTCATGGATTTCTTCATCCCGACCGCCGTCGAGACCCCGCACTGGGAGACCGACCACACGGTGACACCGAGCCCGCATCATCCGATCGGTGCGAAAGGCGTTGGCGAAAGCCCGAATGTCGGCGGCGTGCCGGCATTCTCGAACGCGGTCAATGATGCATTTCAGTTCCTCGGCAGCACGCACATCCAGATGCCCCATGATTCATGGCGTGTCTGGCAGGCTGCCAAGGACCTCGGCGCACACGGCTGAGCAAACAGGTTATCGCGGGACGGCACCCCCTCACCACGCCTGTCCTGCGATGCCCTGCTTGCGTCAGTCCACGGCCTCGCCATGGACTCGGGGCCCGTGGTGTCCGACGCGCGAGCGCAAGACAAACCGCGATAAGCGGCCTGGATTGCCGGATCAAGTCTGACAATCACTGAGACAAATCAACCAGGTGACCAAGACAAAACGGATGACCAAGACCAGGGAACAATTGGCGAAGGCGCTTTCGGAAACCGGCTATGTCGCTGATGACGGGCTGGCAACGGCGCTGTTGCTGACGGAGATGCTGGATCGTCCGCTCCTTCTGGAAGGGGAAGCAGGCGTCGGCAAGACAGAGGTTGCCAAGGCACTCGCCAAACTGGAAGACACTGATCTCATCCGTCTGCAATGCTACGAAGGGCTTGATCGTTCCGACGCGATCTACGAGTGGAACTACCAGCGGCAGCTTCTCGCCATCAAGGCGCGTGAAGGCACTGGCGCGGCGGCGGAGCAGGTGGAAGAGGCCGTCTTTTCGGAAAGATACCTGCTGGAACGCCCACTCCTTGCCGCCATCCGCCAGGAAAAGCCGCCGGTTCTGCTGATCGACGAGGTCGACCGGGCCGACGAGGAATTCGAAGCGTTTCTGCTGGAGATCCTGTCCGACTACCAGGTTTCCATACCGGAGCTCGGCACCGTGAAGGCAACCAGCATCCCGCGCGTCGTGCTGACGTCGAACGGCACGCGCGAGCTCTCCGATGCTCTCCGCCGGCGCTGTCTATATCATTATGTCGACTACCCGACCCCGGACCGCGAAGCGCGCATCCTGCTTGCGCGCATCGACGGTCTCGATGCGGCGCTCGCGCTCCAGATCGCCGAACTCATGGGCAAGTTGCGCAAGGAAGACCTGACAAAAGTCCCAGGCGTTGCCGAGACGATTGACTGGGCTGCCGCCCTGCTCGGATTTGGGACGAAGAACCTCCACGAAAGTCGCGAACTCGTTTTCGACACACTTGCCTGTGTCCTGAAGACCCGCGAAGACCAATCTCGTGTCACGCAGGAAGTCACGGACCGCCTGCTGGGCAAGGTGGCGTGACGCAATGTCCGCCGCCCCGACAATGACAATCGAAGACATCGGTGCAGCCCTCCGGCTGCGTCTTGCAGGCTTCGTCCGCTCGCTCAGGGACAGCGGCTTCAAGGTTGGCCTTGCCGAAACACAGGACGCCCTTCGGCTCCTTCAGACACCGGCGGTGCGCAAGTCCCACACCCTAAAGCGCGCTTTCCGGTCCCTCTTTTGCGGACGGTTGTCGGACTGGAAGGTTTTCGACGAGCTTTTCGATGCCTACTGGGCCGGGAAAGGGCTCAAGTCCGGGGTTAAGGTCTCGGGCACCAGCTCAAAAAAGAGCATGAAGACGATCCGGGAACTTATGGACGCTCAAGGCGCGCGCCAGGATACGATTGCCGGAGACGTCGAGCGGCAACCGGGCGAAGAAGACGAGGACACCGACGACAGCCCGTCCGGACGGCGGGAAGGGGCGAGCATTGCGGACAATCTCGGCGAGGTCGACTTTCGCAAGATGCAGGATCCGGAAGCAACAGCGAAGGCGCATGAACTGGCAGAACGTCTCGCACGGTCCATGCGTGTCCGCCTGACGCGCCGGGACAAGCAGAAGCGCAAGGGACCCCGCCTCGATCTTCGAAAGACAATACGGCACTCGATCGCCCATGGCGGCACGCCGATCGAACTGATCCGCAAAGGTCCGCGCCAGAGGCAGTTGCGGCTGGTCATCCTGCTCGATGCGTCCGGTTCGATGAACAACTACACGGCCGTGTTCACTCGCTTCGTGCATGGCATGCTGGACAATTTCCGCGAAGCCGAAGCCTTCCTGTTTCATACCCGCCTGGTGCATGTCTCATCCGCGCTGTCGGAGCGCGACGCGGCACGGGCGCTTGACCGCATGGGACTGATGGCCCAGGGCGTCGGTGGCGGCACCAAGATCGGCGAAGCCCTCGCCGAGTTCAATCGCTGGCACGCGGCACGGGTAATCCATTCACGCACCTGCGTCCTGATCCTCTCTGACGGCTACGACACCGGTGCACCCGATGCTCTCGATGAGGAAATGGCGAAGCTGAGACGGCGCTGCAAGCGCATCGTCTGGCTCAATCCGCTGATCGGCTGGCAGGGGTATGAACCGACAGCCGGCGGGATGCAGGCCGCCCTGCCCCATGTCGACCTGTTCGCGCCCGCGCACAATCTCGACAGTCTTGCCGCGCTTGAGCCCTATCTGGCGAAGTTGTGATCCCATGGGAGATGAAGACATGAAACACACATCCATCCCCGGTGCACATGAAGGCGCAGCCCCCGAGCTGACCAGCGACCTGCAGCCGCTGATGAGCCGCCTGCAGGATGCCAGCGAACCTTTTGCACTGGCGACGGTCGTCAGGACAATATCGGTCACGGCAGCGAAAGCCGGAGCGAAAGCGGTCATCGCCAGAGACGGTAGTATCGCGGGTGGTTGGATCGGTGGCGGTTGTGCCCGCTCTGCCGTCATTAAGGCGGCCAAGGCGTCGCTGGAAGATGGCGAAACGCGGCTGATCTCAATCCAACCGGAAGACCTGTTGTCCGACCTGGGCGTGGAAGCCGGCGAGGAGCGTGAAGGCGTTCAATTCGCAAGAAACATGTGCCCAAGTCAGGGCACGATGGACATTTTCGTGGAACCGGTCCTGCCGCGCCCAAGCCTCGTCATCTGCGGCGCGAGCCCGGTTGCCTTCGCGCTTTCCAAACAGGCCCCGACCATCGGCTTCGACGTAACGATCTGCGCGCCGGCGGAGGACCATGCCTCGTTTCCGGGAGCCAGCCGCCGGATCGAGCATCTTGGAGCGGAAGCAGTCGGGAACGCGGATACGTATGTCATCGTCTCCACGCAGGGGCGCGGTGACCTGGCAGCACTCGAAGGTGCCCTCTCGGCACCTGTCCGCCATGTCGGCTTTGTCGGCAGCCGCCGCAAGATCGAAGCTCTTAAGGGAAAGCTGCGTGAAAAAGGTATCAGCGAACCGGAACTCGAACGCATCGAAGGTCCTGCCGGGCTAGATCTCGGTGCCATCACGCCCGAGGAAATCGCCCTTTCCATTCTGGCCGAGCTGCTCGTCATCCGGCGCAGGGGCCAGCGCCAGACCAACATCCAATACATCTGACATTTCAATCGGAGTACCCCACATGCAAATGAACGACAGCCAGCGGATCGAAGCCCCGAGACAGAAGGTCTGGGAGGCCCTGAACGATCCCGACGTGCTGAAAGCGTCAATCCCTGGCTGCGAGGAGCTGACCAAGCACTCCGACACGGAGATGGAGGCAAAGGTCAAGCTGAAGGTCGGCCCTGTGAAGGCGACATTCGGCGGCAAGGTGACGCTGAACGATCTCGACCCGCCCAACGGCTACACCATCGAAGGCGAAGGGTCCGGCGGCGTTGCAGGTTTCGCGCGCGGTGGTGCCAAGGTCCGACTTGAAGAAGACGGACCGGACGCGACGATCCTGCACTATGACGTGGATGCGAAGGTCGGCGGCAAGCTTGCGCAGCTGGGTGCACGGCTGATCGATTCCACCGCCAAACGGCTTGCGGGCGAATTCTTCACGGCCTTCGCCGAACAGGTCGCTCCGACCACACCTTCGGAGCCTGCCGCTGAAGATGGAGCTGAAGCGCCGGAGCAAAAGAAAGGCTGGCTGGGCGGCCTGTTCGGCGGCAAAAAGGCCGATCCGGCAGCCGAAGAACCGGCGGCTTGAAACTTCGCGCGTCCGGGTGGAAACTAATCCGGACGCCTCACATCCAAGGGGAGGAACACAATGACAACAACGTGCACATCCGGAACGATCACGGCAGCTGCCCGGGAGATCCGCCAGGACCCCTCACTCCTGCTGGCACTCGCGACGGGATCGGTGCTGACCGCATTTCTGCTGACTGTCCATGCATGCTGCATCGGCCTTGCCACCCCGGATCATCTGGCCGCCCTGCTGCAGATTTGCTCGCCGCTGGGTTGAGGCACCTGACACGTCCGCACGTCGCCATGTCGAGACACGGAACTCTCCGAATTTGTCGTCCCGGTTTGACGCGAAAGCGGCAAGACCCGGACCCAGTACGCCGTGCGGTCTGGATTGAAACAAAACGGTAGAACAAGTGTTTACTGGCTTCCGGCCTTCCGCAGCACTTCAGCCGGAATGACAAGTCAAATCGGAAAATCGGCATCCCGGCTTTGGATTGGCTTGGGAACCGGTAATTACCAATTTCCTGTTGATCGTTCACGCGTGCTGCATCGGCATTGCTGCGCCGGATCACCTGGCCGCTCTGCTGCAGATCTGCTCGCCGCTGGGTTGAGGCACCTGACACGTCCGCATGTCGCCATGTCGAGACCCGGAACTCTCCGAAATTGTCGTCCCGGTTTGACGCGCAAGCGGCAAGACCGGGACCCAGTACGCCGTGTGGTCTGGGTTGAAACAAAACGGCAGAACAAGTGTTTACTGGATTCCGGCCTTCCGTTGCGCTTCAGCCGGAATGACAAGTCTGGTGAAGTGAGATAGCGCCGATACCCGCGTAACGGAATGCCAGATCTAGTCTGGCAACGACATGTGATGGGCAGGTTTCCAGCTTAAGGTCACGTCGACCGAACTACGGCAAACACCCTTTATAAGCGCTACTGGCACCCACCCATCACAATGCGTCATTCGCTCAAATCAGGCAGGAGCCTTGATCTTGCGGAGGTACGGCAGGACCGCGTCGAAGTCCCCGAACTTGGCGCGGGCATCTTCGTCATTCACGCTCGGCGGAATGATGACGTCTTCACCGACATTCCAGTTGGCCGGTGTGGCAACACCCTTGGCCGAGGTCTGCAACGCATCGAGCGCGCGGACCACCTCGGCGAAGTTACGGCCGACGGTCATCGGATAGGTCATGGAGAGCTTCAGTTGCTTGTCCGGACCGATAATGAAAACCGAACGGACTGTAGCGCTGTGTGCCGGTGTGCGGCCATCGGGCATGTAAGCTTCTGCCGGCAGCATATCAAAGAGTTTGGAGACCT
Source organism: Roseibium sp. HPY-6 (assembly GCF_040530035.1). Classification (NCBI taxonomy): domain Bacteria; kingdom Pseudomonadati; phylum Pseudomonadota; class Alphaproteobacteria; order Hyphomicrobiales; family Stappiaceae; genus Roseibium; species Roseibium sp. HPY-6. Next base: position 102,992 of record NZ_JBEWCD010000005.1, on the reverse strand, counting down.
TCAGGCCTTCATCGGCGATGATCGGAAAACCGGGGGTCGCACCGGAAACTTTCTCAATGTCGACTTTCCATTTCCGGTGGTCTTCTGCGTTGTCGACAGAGACACCAATCACCTTTGTCCCACGCTTCTCCCACTCATCCTTCAATTGGCCGACAACGCCGAACTCTGTCGTGCAGACCGGTGTGAAGTCTTTCGGGTGGCTGAACAGGATGGCCCAGCTGTCACCGATCCACTCGTGAAAGCTGATCGGGCCCTGATCGGTCTCGGCGGTAAAATCCGGCACGGTGTCATTGATGCGAAGCGACATGGAAAAAATCCTTTCGGGTATTTGCGAAAGCGACAGACAGCCTCCCGCTGAATGCGACGCTTTACCTAAGCCTTACACGTCCGATGGGCAATGGCCTGCCTCATAATTGCTTCTTCTTGACGCGTCAGACCCATGCCAGAGCTTACCACTCCCGCGGAAAATGGAAATGTCGCCCTGGTGCAGGCGAGACGGCGCTATGCACCCCAGGTGTCGCTGAGCTTGTATCCGTCCGGCCAGGGGTCGTCCGGGTCCAGCATGTGCTGATGAACACCCGTGATCCAGCCACGACCACTAATCAACGGAAGGATAGCGCTCCTGTCACCAATCCGGGTTTCCGAGAGTATTTTCCCCGTGAAAATAGACCCGATGATTGAGCTCGCCTCGAACTCCTGACCAACCTGCATTAGACCACGAGCTGCCATCAGTGCCATGCGCGCTGACACCGCAGTTCCTGTCGGAGATCTGTCGACTTTGCCGGGCTGGATCGCAACGGCTGAACGTCCTTTTAGCCCCTTGGGCGATGCAGTCAGGGGACCACAAAAGGCGCAGAAGGAAACATGGTCCCAGTCGGGGTTTTCCGGATGGGTGAACCCCAACTGTTCATTGGCTGCATTGGTTATCCGCACGCCAAGCCGTGCAATATCGGCTGCCTCGCTTTCCTCAATGGTAAAGCCGAGCGCTTCAGCGTCGACAACAACAAAACTGTCGCCCCCATAGGCCGTATCGACCGTCAATGTGCCAAGACCATCCACTTCAAGAATTGCATCCAGCTTGTCGGCGAAACTGGCAACGTTTTGAACCGATATCCGCTCCGCCTTGCCGTTTTTGCAATCAGCTCTGATGCGGACAAGCCCTGCGGGAGCTTCCAGCACGAGTTCCGTGACAGGTTCCTGCATCGGAATAATCCCGCCATCGAGCAGAACCGTCGACACGCAGATCGAATTCGATCCGGACATGGGCGGGGTGTCTTCCGGCTCCATGATGATGAAAGCGGCATCTGCGTCCGGATGTTTCGGCGGCACGAGCAGATTGACATGCCGGAATACCCCGCCCCGCGGTTCATTCAGCATGAAATTACGCAGTGTTTTGTCTTCGGCAATGAAGCGGCGCTGATCCCAGAGCGTGTCGCCAGGGGGCGGTGCGACGCCGCCCACGATAACGTCACCGACCTCCCCTTCCGCATGGCATGAGATCACGTGAATGGTTTTGCTGCTGCGCATGATCTTGCCTCAGGAATAGCTGGCAACGGGCGTGCCGAGCGCATCGAAAATCGGTGTGATACCGAGACCCGGACGATCGGCCGCCGTCATCCGCCCGTTGACGCGTTTCGGTGCACCTTCTGCGATATCCACGGTCCCGTAGCTGTTAAAGTCGGTCGCCGAGAACGTGAATTCCGCCGGCGTCGACCTGGCGAGATGCGCGATGGCCGCCGTGGTGATATCCCCGCCCCAGGTGTCTTCGATGGTCATTGGAATGCCGTGCGCAACGCACAGATCCCGCATGAGCTTGGCCCGGGTCAGCCCGCCGACCTTGGAGATCTTCAGATTGATGCAGTCCATGGCGTCTTCCGCAAGACTGCGCACGAGGACATTCGGGCCGTCGATGACCTCATCGAGCACGAACGGGAGACCGGTCCGCCTGCGGATCGAAAGACATTCCTCATATGTCATACAGGGCTGTTCGATATAAACGTCGAGCGAGGCGACCGCACCAACCACGCGGGCGGCCTCATGACGGGTCCAGCCGGTATTGGCGTCTGCGACCAGCAGGTCGGACGGCTTGAGCACGTCGCGCGTTGCATGAATGCGTTGAATGTCCTCATTGGCATCTCCGCCGACTTTCAGCTGAAACTTGGTGTAGCCCTCAACAGCATAGCTTTCGATTTTCCGTGCCATAACGTCAGGCGCTTCCTGGCTGATCGCGCGGTAGAGCACAACATCGTCCTGTGCAGATCCGCCCAGAAGCGTGTAGACCGGCTGACCCGTTGCCTTGCCGAGAAGGTCCCAACAGGCGATGTCAATCGGAGCCTTGGCATAGGGATGACCGCGCAAGGCCGCGTCCATGGTGCGGTTGATCTCGCCGATGTTGAGCGGATCCTGGCCGATAAGGCGTGGTGCGAGCTCTTCAAGACCTGCTCTCACGCCGCGCGCGAAACTCGGCAGATAAGCTGATCCAAGAGGACAGCACTCGGCATAGCCCTTCAGGCCTTCGTCGGTCACGATCTCGACGACCGTACTGTCGAACACTTCGACAAAGTTGCCGTTTGACCAGCTGTAGCGCCCCTCTTTCAGCGGCAAATCGACCTGATAAACATGGATCGAGGAGATTTTCATCGGGTTTCCTTCAAAAACGGCGCGCGGAAAACGGGTCCAGATCGATGGGTAGTACCGTGTCATTGACAAGGTGCGCCACGAGTTCAGCCGTCCCGGCAGACTGTGTCAAACCCAGATGGCCATGACCGAACGCATAGATCACCCGGCGATCCTGCGGCGACCGGTCAATAACCGGGAGGCTGTCCGGCAGGGACGGACGATAGCCCATCCATTGCCGCCCGCCCTTACACTTCAGCTCGGGCAGAAACTGCTTTGCCTTGTCGAGCAGTGTCACAGCGCGCCGGTAATTCGGCGGCAGCGACAAGCCGCCAAGCTCGACAGCACCACCAACCCTGATGCCGTCGCCGATACGGGTAATCACGAAGCCGTGCCCGGGGAAAGTCAGATGGGTCTTCAGATCGAAGGCGCCCGCACCAAGTGTCGTGTTGTAGCCTCGCTCAGTCTCCAGCGGAAAGCGGTCCCCCAGCGTTGCGGCAATCTTATGCGACCAGGCACCGGCGCAAATGATGACCTGATCGGCATGTGTTTCGCCGCCCTGATGGGACAAACGGACAAATGTCTCCGTCAGCCCGACCGAACCGACCTCGGCTTTTTCAATTCTGCCACCGTGCGACAGGAAGGTTTCCGAGAGGGTCTTGAGCCAAAGCGCCGGATCACAGGAATTGATCCAGCCCGGAGTGAAACCGGCATGGGTGAACCTTGAATGGAGACCCGGCTGAAATGCGGCAATCGCATCCGGCGTTTCCAGCAATTCAAAGTCTATGCCGTGCGCCCTGCGGAGATCCCATGAGGCAAGACTGGCCCGGTATTCTCTCTCGCCTTCATAAAGTTGCAGCTGTCCTTCCCTGCGGAAGAGGTGTTCCGTAGACGTTTCACGGATCAGATCTTCCAGCGCGCTTTGCGCCGTTCGCATCAGATCCGCCTGGGCCTCCACCGATGCCCGGTACCGGTCCGGACTGCTTGCCCGCCAGAAACGAAGCAGCCAGGGCGCAATCGTCAAAGCGTAGCGAGGCGGGACGGACAGGGGACCGAGCGGATCCAGCAACCATTTCGGCGCCTTCCTCATGATACCGGGAGTGGCCAGCGGCTCGATATCGGAGAAGGCAAAGGCGCCGGCATTCATCTCAGACGCTCTCGGATTGCCGTCTTGGCGGTCAAGCACAAGGACCGACCGTCCGCGCGACTGCAGCCGGAGTGCGGTTGTCAGCCCGATGATCCCGGCTCCGACAACAACAATGTCCTGCGTCTCGTTTTTCATTCGCGCTTCCAAGACATCCCACCTGCACCCGGGTCAAAATCTAAAAACGTATGCCTGTGCGATAGGGATCCGCAGGATCAAAATTGAGGGTAGCATCCGAAGTGACAAACGCCTGTCCCGTAATCGTCGGGATGATGTTTGAACCGGCGCCCTTTTGATAACTGGCTCTGTATGTGCTGCCGATGACGCTTTCCTGAACCCACTCCTGTCCGGGTGCCAGCAACCCGTCTTCCGCAAGGCAGGCCAGCTTCGACGAACATCCCGTGCCGCAGGGTGACCGGTCATAGGCCCCGCCGGGACAGAGAACAAAATTGCGGCTGTCGGCGCTCGCGCTGACCGGAGGGCCGAAAACCTCAATGTGATCGATCCAGGCCCCTTCCGCACCCGTGATCCCATTTTCCTCCAGGGATTTGCGGATCTTCAGGGTCAGATCGGTGAGCGGCCGGATATTCTGCGGGACAAGGTCTATCGGGCTTTCCTTGACAAGAAAAAACCAGTTGCCGCCCCAGGCGACATCACCGGTGACTGCGCCAATGCCGTCAACTTCGACGGTGACATCCTTCAGGTGGCGATAGCTTTCAACATTTGTGACGGAAACAGTGTTGGCATCCTGGAGCAGGATCTCGACAACGCCGACAGGTGTCTCGAGCTTGTGCACTCCAGGGCCGATCTGGTCCAGATAGGCAAGGGTCGCACCAAGGCCGATGGAAGCATGCCCGCACATGCCCAGGTTCTGAAGGTTGTTGAAAAAGATGACCGACGCGGCGCAGTCGTCCCGGGATGGTGGCAGCAGGAGTGCGCCGATGATGGCATCGTGACCGCGCGGTTCGAGAACGACAGAGGCACAGAAATCCAGGTGATCCGCCTCAAGGCGCGCGGCGCGTTCCACCAGGGATCCCGGTCCGAGATCCGGTCCGCCTTCGATCACCACCCGGGTCGGTTCACCTGCTGTATGACTGTCGATCACGCGCATTCGGCAATCACTCCTCCTTGGCGGGACCAATCGGCATACCACCCCTTGAAGAGCGTATATTGCGCCTCAACGTAGTTACGCTGCGCGTCGGTCAGTTCATCGGTCTCGTTGAAATGAAGGCGGTAGGCGTCTTCGCCGTTCAGTACCATCAGGTGCTTGTAGTAAAGAACGAGATCCGGGCCCTCGTCAAAACTGGACAGTACCGCCATGGCCTCTTCTAGTTCTTGGGCGCGCTGACGCGCCTCAACATGCCCTTCGGCCGCCTTCTCGCACAACCTTACCAGATGGAGCACTTCTTTCGGAATTGCGTTGCCGATACCGGTAATAGCACCGGTTGCGCCGCAATTGACATAACCATGCAGAACAGCCGTATCGACGCCAACCATCAGGGTCACATCATCGTCCTGGGAGGTGATGTTCTCGGCGGCATAGCGCAAGTCTGCCTTGCCGCCGAATTCCTTGAATCCAACGAGGTTCGGAAACGCCTTGCGAAGCTCGAAGAAAAGGTCCGCGCGTGTCGCAAAGCCGTAATAGGGGCTGTTGTAGATCACCGCTGGCAGCGTAGCTGCGGCAGAAAGGATTGCGCTGAAATGGCTGCGCTGCGCCGCGGCTGAACTCCCGCGCGACAGCACCCGTGGAATAACCATCAGACCAAGCGCACCGACTTTGGCAGCATGAGCGGCATGGGCAACTGCCGATTTGGTGTTCACCGCACCCGTACCGACGACAACGGGAACACCCGCCTTCACAAGCCTCTCGACGCCTTCCATGCGTTGAGTATCCGTAAGAAGCGGCCAGTCCCCCATCGAGCCGCAATAGACGACCGCCGACATACCGGTAGCGATCAATTCCTGCCCCTTGGCAACAAGCGCGTCGTAGTCTGGTCTACGATCCGGCAGGCAAGGGGTCATGAGAGCCGGCATCAGGCCGGAAAAAACGTTCTTGGTCATCGATCATTCCTTGCTTCGGGTCTGCCGCATTCCAAGCGCGTCACGTGCGATGCCGCGCTTCATCAAGATTTCCCGATCTTCAAACCATCAGCCGGCACAAGTGTTTCTTAAACAGCTCAATGTCGACGCGATACTGCAGCGAGGTTTGCATGCACTGTGTTCAAGCACACTCCGTCCCCAAGCGGTTTCAAAATCAACTGCCTCACACCGCCTGCGAGGCCAATCGACCCGCAACTCCACCCGAAAAGACTGCCCTCAGGGATTGATAAATCAGATTGGATCCAATATTCAATATGAAATATCCAAAAAAGAGATCAAACACGAAAGGCAACCTGCGTGACCGCTGAGGGAGACGGATCTTGAAACTGGCATCAATGGACATTTCTGCGACCGCCTCCGCCTCATCAATTGTCTTTGATGCGCTGCGCAAGGCCATCATTCAGGGGCAGCTCGAAGAGGGTGAGCCGCTGCGCCAGGACGAAATCGCCCGGCTTTTCAACACGAGCCGCATTCCGGTTCGCGAGGCAATTTCCCGGCTGGAAGAGCAAGGCCTTGTAAAGACAAGGCGCTACAAGGGTGCCGTCGTAGCGGCCCTTTCACCCAAAGAAACGGAAGAAATCTTCAATCTGCGAGCTCTTCTGGAACCGGAGATCATCCGCAACGCAATTCCGCGGATGACACCCGCGCTGCTTGAAGAGGCGCGTGAGAAATGTACGGCCTTCTCATCATCGCAGGATCCGATGGCGTGGGGCGATCTCAACCGCGACTTTCATGAGACGCTTTACAACGCGAGCGATCTGACTTTCTTCAAGGAGATCGTACACAATGCCATCGACCGGGTCGAACGACAAATCCGCGCGCAGCTGGTTCTATCGAACGGAATGAAGCGCGCCGGCCGCGAGCATGACGAGATCATCGATGCCTGCGCAGCCGGAGACGCGGACCGTGCCGCCGATCTGACACGCCGCCACATTGACGGCGCCAAGGTGTCACTCCTGAAACATTTGAAAGAAGCCTGAACCTCAGCCGCAGCGAAGACTTGACGGAAGCGAGCTCACTCATTTATATAGCCATATGGCTATACATTATCAAAACGACATGGATCGTGCCTTTCACGCGCTTGGAGACAGCACACGGCGCCAGATCATTTCCATGCTAGCCAGAGACGGGGCACAATCCGCAAACCAGTTGCATACGCCCTTCAATGTCGCCCAACCCACGATCTCCAAGCACCTGAAAGTGCTTGAGACGGCTGGCCTCGTTCGCCGCGAAATCACTGGACGGGTGCACCTCTTCCATCTTGAAACCGCACCGTTGCAGCAGGCTGAGGACTGGATCTCCAGCCACCGCACCTTCTGGGAAGGCACGCTTCGCCGTCTGGAGCAATTCGTACACATGACAGCAAAAGTAGACGGAGAAACATGACAGAGGCTTCGATTCCGTTGGTTGTCCGGCGCACCATTGAGGCCTCCAGGGAACGCCTCTTCAGCGCGTTCACAAATTCACAAACTCTGACGTGCTGGTTCACACCAAGCCCGAATATCAGTGTTGAAGCCTTGAAGTATGAATTCGAACCGGGCGGCCGGTTTCACCTGCGCTATGAAATGCCGGATGGACGAAAACCTTGTGTCGCAGGCGTTTTCAAGGAAATCGAACCAGCCCGGCTGATCGTGATGACCTGGGAGTGGCAAGCGCCCGATCCGCTTGAAAACGTTCCCATGATGGTCACCTTTCGCTTCCTGGAAGCCGGCGACGCCACCGAAGTTGTCGTTATCCACGAAGGCATCCCGTCTGATCAGGCGTGCACCATCCACGCCGAAGGCTGGGAAGGCACACTGACAATTCTTGGAAACTTCATTCGCCAGGAGACCGAGCAATGAGAAAGATTGCGGCTTTGACGTTTGTAACGCTGGACGGCGTGATGCAGGCGCCCAGCATGCCTGAGGAAGATCGGAGTGGAGACTTTGACCACGGAGGCTGGGCGGCACCTTATTGGGAAGGCGTCATGGAACAGGTTCAGGCCGAAGCGATGGCCGAACCCTATGACATGCTGTTTGGACGCAAGACCTATCAGCTTTTCGCAGGTCATTGGCCAGAGGTTGATGACAGCCCGGTTGCCGACAGGATGAACAGGGCCAGGAAATATGTGGTGACCTCGTCGACCAAACCGCTGACCTGGAGCAATTCGCATGCGATTACGGGCGACGTTGCCCAGGCAATCGCAAACCTTAAGGCTCAGTCGGGCCCGCTCCTTCAGATCCACGGCAGTTGGCAACTCATCCAGTTTCTGCTTGCCCGCAAGCTGATCGACGAATTCCGCCTCTGGACCTTTCCGGCCGTAGTCGGCTCCGGCAAGCGCTTGTTTGATAAAGGTGCCCCTGAATGCAAGCTGAAACTCGTCAAGTCGACAGCGTGTGCGAACGGCGCGGTGATGAGCATTTACCAGCGCGGTTAGCCAGTCGAAGATTTCGACACCCTGCCGAAGCGCTTTAACCAGAGCGCCACTCGTTCGGCGTCCCGCCGCTCGTAGATTTCCAAAGCCTCTTCTGCGCTCAGTTCGAAGTTGTGTTCGTTCTCTTCCCCAAGCGCTGCCAGCCTCATTGTGTACCACGCCGTAACGGCGCCTTCTTGTGGCGCATTGAAGACAGGAAACACCGGATCAGAACTGGCTTCCTTCAGCCAGATATTGGGCAGCTCCGGCTCCAGAACCATGGACCGCGCGAGTCCGACAGCATCTGCTAAGCCTCCCTTGACAGCCGCCACCGCCCCCGCCCGTGTTTTGAACCCTCCCGTCAGCATAATCGGGACGCTGGTTACCCTTTTGGCGCGGCGTGCGAAGTCCGCGAAGTAAGGTCCCTTCACGCGCACACCATCGCTGCTTGAAGCGGCACCCGGGAAATAGGTGCCTCCACTGATATCGATCAGATCTACTGTCGTTTCATCAAGCAGGCGGACGACATCCAGCGCTTCTTCCTCGCCCAAACCTCCGACCAGTTTGTCAGTCGAATTGATCTTTATGCCGACCGGAAAGTCCGGACCGACTTTATTGCGGACAGCTTCCAGGATTTTACCGACGATGCGAAACCGGTTGTCGATCGAACCGCCATAGGGGTCTGATCTTTTGTTAAAGAGCGGTGACAAAAACTGGCTGAGCAGAAATCCATGGCCTGCATGGATTTGAACACCGCCAAATCCGATTTTCTTGGCAAGCAACGCAGCTGATGCGTAGGCATGCGGCAGTTCCTCGATCTCCTCAAGGGTCAAACCGTCACACTGAAGCCCTTCAACATGGAGAGGAGACGGGCCTTTCGGCGCGCTGACAGGTGAATAGGCAAGCGCGCCCGCATGGCCAAGCTGCGGCCAGATTTGCGCGCCGGAAACGGATCCCTGTTCCGTAAGTCGCTTGAGCGCCGACAAATCCGCATCTGGTCCAAGAACAAGATTGCCGGGCTTTTCGGGATAATGCGGACCAATTTGCATTTCACCAACTAGAGCCAGCGCTGCGCCGCCCTCGGCCCAACGTTGATAAAGCTTGATCTGATGTTCTGTCGGATTGCCCGCGCCATCGCCTAGCGAGTCGGACATCGCCGCCTTTACCAGCCTGTTTTTAAGGATGACACCGCACGGCAGCCGCAGCTGTTGCCCAAGCTCAGTGGGCGCCTCTCCAGTAGCACTCTTCACTCATCTCTCCATCGAAATATCTCGATATACATATCAATTCTTCCGCTCTTATCCCGATCGACCCGAACGTGTGTTCAGATCAGCGTCAGTCCTTTAGTAGCTCGTTTTGAACAGCTTGCAAAAACGCCTGAATTTTCTTTTCGTCACGCCTGTAAAATGTCCACTGACCGTGACGTTCCGCCACGACAAATCCGGCCTGTTTCAAGAGCCCCATGTAGTTGGAGATAGTGGACTGCGAGAGCCCTGCTTTCTCCTGAATGTAGCCGACGCAAACACCGTCCAGACCCGTGTGTTCGGGCAGGGCTGGCGGAAAATTTGTACGATCCTTCAGCCATTCCAATATTTTTCGCCGCGTTGGATTGTTAAGGGCGGCAATCGATTGCTCAATGTCCATAAATCGAAATATCTCGATATTTATTATTTTGTCAATAGTTGTTCTAGAGTGCCGGCAGAGTCCGCGTGCAGTCAATTCTGCTGCCTTTACCCGCGAGTCAATCAGCAAGTGCCCGGAAGCATAAATGAGTACAATGCCTTCCATTGCAACAGGCAGTCTTCTGAGTCTATCACTTGAAGCACGGACTAACGGGAGACCCACCATGGCACGCACGGCAACCCTTTATGACTACTGGCGTTCCTCGGCCAGTTACCGCGTGCGCATTGCCTTGAACCTTCTCTCAATTCCTGCCGATCTTCGTGCCGTTAATCTGTTGACCGGGGATCACAGATCGGCAAGCTATCTCGATCAGAACCCTCAGGGTCTGTTGCCAACGCTTGAGATCGACGGCAAGCAGTTAACACAATCTCTCGCCATCATCGAATACCTGCACGTGACGACACCCGGTTCAAAGCTTCTGCCGGATTCGGCTGACGGCCAGTATCACGTGCGCCGGCTTTCCGACGCGATTGCCATGGAGATCCATCCTGTCTGCAATCTAAGCGTTGCGCAGCGCGTCGTGGATCTCACGGGCGGTGGTGACGATGTCAAGGTCGACTGGATGCGACACTTCATTTCCAAAGGGTTGAGTGCATTCGAAAAGTTGCTGGAGGCCACGGAGGGACCATTTTGTTTCGGAGAAAACCCGACCATGGCCGATTGCTGCCTGATCCCGCAGCTCTACAACGCGGAACGATGGGGGGTCGACGTTTCCGGTTTCCAGCGAATAAGCGAAGCAGCACGTAGCGCCGGTGCCCTGACCGCTTTTCAAAACGCCCATCCTGACGCGGTCGGAGCACCGCAGGCGTAGCCCGGCGCAGGTCTATGGCCTGGTCCGGCTTACATGGCTCGTTGAATGCTGCTAACTATTCGATAATCCCAACAGCCCACTTCCTGCCGGACTTGGTCAGGAAATCCCGCTCTCGAGAAAATGACTGAACTTCCCAAAATTCTCGTTGCGCCGAACGGTGCACGAAGACAGAAATCCGACCATCCTGCCATTCCGCTCGACAATGACGCGCTGATTGCGGATTGCATCCGGTGCGCAGAGGCCGGAGCCGGTGGCGTTCATGCACATATCCGCGACGCGCAGGGCCGGCACAGCCTCGACCCTGATCTTTACAAGGATTTGCTTGCGCGCTTGGACCAGGCATTGCCGGGCTGGTTTGTTCAGGTTACGAGCGAGAGTGCAGGCAGGTACTCTGCTGCGGATCAAAGGAACCTGATTGAGGTTTTGCGCCCGAAATCAGTTTCGGTTGCGATCCGCGAGTTTATTCCGGATCCTGACGATCTGACAAAGGCCCGGCAAAGCTATCACCGGGCGCGCGAAAACGACGTCAGGATCCAGCATATCTGCTACTCGCAGACAGATCTAAATTGGCTCACCCAGCTCATTGAGAACGGGACAATCCCGGGAAACACCCATCAGGTGCAACTTGTCCTGGGCTCATATGACGGCAGCAGGAAAAGTCGGGCCGAAGACATCGAGGAGTTCATCGACCCGATGCTTGCGTTGAAAGGATCGCACGCATTCGACTGGATGCTTTGCGCTTTCGGACACCAGGAAACCGAATGTCTTTTGACGGCACTCAAGCTTGGCGGCAAGGCCAGGATAGGGTTCGAAAACTCACTTTGGAATCGGGATGGGTCCCTTGCCAAAAACAACGCTGAACGCGTGGAAGAACTTGTGTCGCTTGCCGCGGCCGAAGGGATCGGAGTTTGAGCGCAACACGGCGTTCGCGTCAGTGAAAGTGGTCTGACCAAGATCACCTGACCGTCACATCGCGCGCGCTTTCATCCTAGGGCATGGGGATGTCTGTCACATATTTAGGGACCTGGTAGCCACGCTGAACGGCTGGTCTGTCCGCAATCCTCATGTACCAGTCCTTGATATTCGGAAACTCTCCAAGATCGATTTCCTGCCACTCAAAGCGTGAAATCCAGGGCCAGCAGGCCATGTCTGTGATCGAGTATTCGCCCCTGCCGTCACCAGCGATGAAGTCGCGCTCAGCAAGACGTGTGTCGAGAACCCGATAGAGCCGTCGCGCCTCCGTGGAATAGCGTTCCTCGCTATATTCGGATTTGCCCTTGTTGTATTTGACGAAGTGATGAACCTGCCCGAGCATCGGGCCGAGTCCGCCCATCTGCCACATAAGCCATTCGATAGCGGGCCACCTTGCCTGTCCCTCGGGAAGGAACTTCCCGTATTTTTCAGCGAGATAAAGCATGATGGCGCCCGTTTCCATCATTGTGACCCCGGTCTCATGATCGACAATCGCGGGTATCCGGTTGTTCGGCGCAATTTTTAGAAAGTCGGGCTCATGCTGCTCGCCATTGGTGATGTCCACCGAGTGCGCGGTGTAGGCGATGCCAAGCTCTTCCAGGAGGATCGAAACCTTGCGGCCATTGGGAGTCGTCCAGGTATAGAAATCAATCACGTTCAATGCCTCTCAGTTTCGAAATCCAACCTCACGTACGGTCGGTTTGCGGAGCATCCTGATCGGAAACTGTTTGCCTGGTCAGGCGCCGGGAACTTTCATGCCCATGAAGTCGATCATGACGTTGTCGCGATAGGCGGGCCGCTCGCAGAGCCGGTCATAATACGCCCGCAGACCAGGAAGATCCGCCCGTTCGAAATCGAGCTCATAATACCGGTAAAGGAGCCCACCGATCTGATAGTCGACAAGGTTCAGCGTTTCCCCGCCAACATAGGGCCCCTCTATCAGACCCTCGAAAACCTTCATGGATTGCTTCAACGTGGCGACCGCATTGGCGACACCCTTGTTGTCGCGCTCATCTGCCGGGGTCCGAATGGTCTGCCAGAAGATCGTCGGGATAAGCGGCTGATAGATATGCTGCTTTGACATGTCGACCCAGCGCTCGATCTGGGCCGCAGCCATCGGATCATTAGGATGGCCGCCGTATTTGCGCATCAGATAGCGCAGGATGGCAGAGGACTCCGGCAGCGCCTGACCGTCCTCTTCCAGAACCGGCACCAGACCGAGGGGGTTCATGGCCAGAAATTCCGGCGTATCATTGCCGCCGAACGGCCCGCCGACATCGAGGCGTTCGTAGTCAACGCCGAGTTCTGCAAGACACCAGACCACGGGCTGAACGTTCGCGGAAGAAATGCGGCCATGAATTTTGATCATTGTCTCTATCCCTGAAAAACACGCCACCGCCAGAACGGCGGTGTGATTGGATAATCACCTTTTCTGCGCGCAAGACAAACCCCCGATCCAAACAAAGACGTGATCAGGAGGCCCAAACTGATTGCCGACAATACAAATGAGGAAGCGCTTCACCGTTGGTTCAGATACACCGGCCGCCATCGACTTCCAGCGCAGCACCCGTGATCATGCTTGCTTCATCGGAACACAGGAAACAGGCGGCGTTCCCCATATCCTCCGGTGTGGAGAAGCGCCCAATCGGGATCGTGGACAGGAACTTCGCCCTGATTGCAGGCGTATCTTCTCCCATGAAACTCTTCAGCAAGGGCGTCTCACCGGCGACAGGACAGATTGCATTGACGCGCACCCCTGACGGCGCGAGTTCAACGGCCATGGTCTTTGTCGCCGTGATCATCCAGCCCTTGGAGGCATTGTACCAGTTGAGCTTCGGGCGCGGACTGAGCCCTGCGGTCGACGCCACGTTCAGGATCGCCCCCTGTCCCGCGGCCGTCATCAAAGGCACGAAATGGCGCGCGGTGAGATAGACGGACTTGCAATTGACGGCAAAGACCTTGTCGAACTCGTCCTCGTCGACATCCTGCATCGGCATCGGCAGATGAGTGACACCCGCATTGTTCACGAGAATGTCCGGTACGCCGAGACGGGCCTCGGCAGTTTCGGCAAGTGACTGGACACTCGCGTTGCTGGACACATCAACCTGCACCGCAAGCCCGCTGACTTCCTTCGCAATCTCCTCTGCGAGGTCCATATTGAGATCCGCAATCAGGACCTTTGCACCTTCGGCTGCAAACTTGCGTACGATCCCCGCACCAAATCCCGATGCGCCGCCTGTTACGATAGCAGTTTTCCCCTGCAGCCTCATTTGGTCCTCCCGTTTTGATCATGGTGCCGTCCCGGACCTGATCCGGGATCAAATACAAAGTCTTTGCCAAGCCCCGCTTCAAGGTCGGAACATCGCTGCAACTGGATCAACAGATGTCCTTTCACCCGTGAAACGCCGCGACTGTTTTCAGTGTCGTGAAGCCGTAAAGCGCTTCGAACCCCTTCTCCCGGCCGTGCCCGGATTTACCAATGCCTCCGAAGGGCAGTTCGACCCCTCCGCCCGCGCCGTAATTGTTGATGAAGACCTGGCCGCTGCGGATCTTTCTGGCAAGACGCATTTGGCGCGCGCCGTCACGTGTCCAGATGCTGGCGACGAGCCCGTAGTCGGTTCCGTTGGCAATCGCAGCCGCTTCGTCTTCGTCGTCGAACGGAATGACAACCTGGACCGGCCCGAAGATTTCGTCTCGCGCCAGCGTATGGGCAGGCGGCACATCGGCGAACAGCGTCGGCCGGACATAATTCCCGCCTTCCGGCGCATTATGAAAATCGCCTTCAGCTGCCTTTTCAAGATCGTCGCCCCGATCCAGAAAGCTCGACACAATGCCCTGCTGCCGTGCAGAGATCAGGGGGCCTACGTCAAGATCGGCAAGGGCCGGCCCGACACGCAGCGCCGCGTATCGCTCGGCCATGCGTTCCACGACCTGATCATGCAGGGACCGCTGAACCAGTATCCGCGATGACGCCGAACAGGTCTGCCCCGCGTTCTGAATGCCCGCATTGACAAGAAACGGAAGCGCCGCGTCGATATCGGCGTCTTTGAACACGAGTTGAGGCGACTTGCCGCCCAGCTCCAGGGTCACGGGGACGACGTTTCGCGCTGCCGCTGTCTGAACCTGAACTCCGGCGGCGACCGAGCCGGTGAAGCTCACATGTTGTACGCCCGGGTGCGCTGCAAGAGCCGCACCCGCTTCCGCACCAAGCCCTGGAACCACGTTGAGAACACCATCCGGCAGACCGGCCTTTATTGCCAGATCGGCAAAGGCAAGCGCCGTCAGACAGGCATCTTCTGCAGGCTTCAGGACACAGGCATTTCCGGTCGCGAGCGCCGCACCAACCGAACGTCCGATGATCTGCATCGGATAGTTCCAGGGCACGATGTGCGCCGTGACGCCATAGGGTTCACGCAGCGTGTAGACCGTATACCCATCCAGATAGGGGATCGTTTCTCCATGCAGCTTGTCGGCGGCACCGCCGTAGAACTCCAGGTAACGCGCGAGTGCGATTGCATCCGCACGCGCCTGTTTCAGCGGCTTACCAACATCCAGGGCCTCGATGCGCGCAAGGTGCTCCACCTTCTCCAGAACCAGCTCCCGAAGACGGAACAGAAAGCGGCCACGCTCGACAGCTGTCGTTCGCCCCCATGCACCTTGCCCGGCGCTATGCGCCGCCGCAACAGCTGCATCGATATCCGCAGCCCTACCCCGGGCAATTGAACCTATCCGTTCGCCTGTCGACGGGTTGTTCAATGGCAGTTCTTCACCGCTTGCAGGTGCAACCCACTTGCCCTCTATCAGACACTTGGCCGGGTCGAACCATAGCTCCGGATCATCAGTCATGGCATCTCCTTCAGGCCACATCTGCCGGCAGGACCGGCGCTGCGGCAACAAGCTGCTTGGTATAGTCATCTTTGGGGGCATCGAAGACCCTGTCCGTCGGACCCTCTTCGACAATTCTGCCTGATTTCATGACGAGCACCCGTTCGGTGATCGACCGCACCACACTGAGGTCGTGCGATATGAAAAGATAGGTCAGGCCGAACTTGCCGCTGAGATCGGCAAGCAGATCGAGGACCTGCGCGCGCACGGAAACATCCAGGGCCGACACCGCTTCGTCCAGGATGATCAGATCCGGCCTGATAATCAGCGCGCGCGCAATCGCGATACGCTGGCGCTGCCCGCCGCTGAATTCATGAATGTACTTTTTGCGGTCGTCGACTGACAGACCGACGCTCTCCAGAGCCTCGGCAATCGCATCATCCCGCGCTGACCCGCCTGGGGGCGTATCCAGAAGGTGATAAGGTTCGGTGATCAGCCGGTCGACGCGCCAGCGAGGATTGAAGCTGCCATAAGGATCCTGGAATACCACCTGCATACGACGGCGCACCTCCCGGTTGGCGTGGTGATCCTGCATCACGGGCATGCCATCAAGGACAATGTCACCTTTTTGGATCTCCTCAAGGCCGAGAATAGCCCGCGTCAGCGTTGATTTTCCGCAACCAGATTCTCCGACGAGCCCAAGGCTCTCCCCCTTACGGATTTCAAAACTGACGCCATCCACGGCACGAAACTGCGTGGCCTGCCCCCACCAGCCATGCAGGTGCGTCTGGTATTCCCGAACGACATCGCGCACTTCCAGAAGCGGAACCTCCTGCGCCGCGCCGCTGCGCTCGGGCACGTGACTGGAGGCTTGCAGCAGCGCGCGGGAGTAGGGGTGCTGGATGTTGCGAAACAGATGATGCGCCGAACCGCTTTCCACGACTTCACCGGTGCGCATGATCACGAGATCGTCGGCAAGATCGGCAACGACCGCGAGATCATGACTGATCAGCATCAGCCCCATATCGTCCTCTGAAACCAGCCGCTTCAGAAGCGCAAGAATCTGTGCTTGCGTAGTCACGTCGAGCGCTGTTGTCGGCTCATCGGCGATCAGCAGTTTCGGCCGGAGAGCTATCGCCATGGCAATCACAACCCGCTGCCTTTGACCGCCGGAAAGTTCATGCGGATACCGCGACAGCGGAAACTTTTCCTCCGGCAATTCAGCCCGGCGCAAGGCCTCGGCCGCCCGTGTCATTGCCTCTGTGCGGGATACCCTTTCGTGAACGAGAATGGTTTCGGCAACCTGGGCGCCGATGGTCTGAAGCGGATTGAGCGCCGTCATGGGCTCCTGGAACACCATGCCGACCTCCTTGCCGCGCAGGCTGCACAGTTCCTGTTCACTAGCAGCCAGAAGATCCTGGCTCGAAAGCTCAATCCGCCCTCGACACGCAGCACCGTGCGGCAGCAGCTGCAGAACGCTGAACGCCGTCATCGACTTTCCGGACCCGCTTTCACCGATGACACCCAGAATGTGGCCCGCCTCAACCCTCATGGAGACATCCTTGAGGATTGACGTTCCGTGGATCGTCAGAGACAGGTTTTCAATCGTCAGTAGGCTCACGCTCTGGACCTCCTGAGCTTCGGATCGAGCAGGTCTCGCAAGCCGTCTCCCAAAAGGTTCAAGCCAAGCACCGTCAGCAGGATGGCGAGACCGGGAAAGAGGGCGAGATGCGGCGCAAGCGAGATCATTGTCTGACTGTCGGCAAGCATGCGCCCCCAGCTTGCCGTCGGGGGTTGCGCGCCGAGACCAACATAACTGAGCCCCGCTTCGGCAAGAATTCCAAGCGAGAATTGAATGGTTCCCTGAACAATGAGCAGGTTCATCACATTCGGCAGTATGTGTTCGACTGAGATCCGCGCCCGACCCTTGCCGGCAACCCGCGCCGCCATCACATATTCCCGGCTCCAAAGCGTCAGCGCAGCGCCGCGTGTCAGGCGTGCAAAGACGGGAATATTGAAAATCCCGATTGCGATGATTGCGTTAAGCGCCGATGCGCCGAAAACGGCCGTGATCATTACGGCGATCAGCAGGCTCGGAAACGCGAACACGAGGTCGTTCGAGCGCATGATCACTTCGTCGGGCAGACTGCCCTTGCGCGCAGCGGCAGCAAGGCCAAGCGGCACTCCAGCCAGCATGCCGATACCGACGGCCACCAGCGCAACAGCAATGGAGGTGCGCGCGCCCACCATGATCATGCTCAAGATGTCCCGCCCGAACTGATCCGTCCCCAGAGGATGCACCAGACTGGGGGTCTTCATTCGATCGGCGATGTTCAAGATGGTGATGTCGTAAGGCACCCAGATCAGGCTGAAAATGGCAGCGCCTGTGAACAGCAGCGTCAGAATTGCCCCTGGCAGCATAGAGCGGTTGTGCAACAACGCTTTCATCGCCGCCTCCGCAACCGTGGATCGACCAGCGCATAGGCAAGGTCTACGGCGAAGTTGACCACGATGACGGCAAACACCAGCAGCATGACCACGCTTTCAACGACAATCAGGTCGCGCGAGCTGATCGCCTGAAAGACAAGGCGCCCGAGACCGGGCAGGTAGAAGACATTCTCGATGATGATGGCACCGGCCAGCAGGAAGGAAAACTGAAGCCCCATGATCGTGAGAACGGGAATAAGCGCATTCCGCAAGGCGTGACGCCACATGGCCTGACCTTTGGTGAGACCCTTCGCCCGCGCCGAGCGGATGAAATCCTCACCGAGCGTATCGAGCAGACTGGAGCGCATGACGCGCGTCAGGATGCTCGCCTGCGGCAGGGCAAGTGCAATCGCCGGCAGGGTCAGGGCCTTCATGCCCGCGAGAAAACCTTCATCCCAACCGGGAAATCCGCCCGCGGAAAACCAGCGCAGATTGATCGCGAACACCAGCACCATCAGCATGGCGAACCAGAAGTTCGGGATGGCAACGCCGAGCTGCGTCACGCCCATGACCCCGGTATCGACAAGCGAGCCACGTCTGGACGCGGCCCAGATCCCGGCAGGAAAAGCAATCAGCGTGCTGAGCGTCAAGGCATAGAGCGCCAGCGGAAGTGACACCCATAAGCGCTCGCCGATCAGTTCGGAAACCGGTGTTCTGTAGGTGTAGGAAGTCCCGAAATCGCCAACCAGAAGCCCCCCTGCCCATGAAAGATAGCGCTGAAGGATGGTCCCGTTCAGGCCGAGTTGCTCACGCAAGGCGTTGAGCGTGTCTTCCTGGGCGTTGATCCCCAGCATGTAGGCGGCCGGATCGCCTGGCACGACTTCAAGTGCCAGGAAGATCACGATGGATGCGGCCACGAGGCTCAATCCGAGAGACAAAAGGCGTTTCAGGAAGTATTGCAGCATGTGGCGGTCACGTGCCTGTCGGCCGGAAGTCTCCAGGGAGCATTGCTATCAGGAAAAGACGAACGCCCGCCGGACAGCAAGCGCTCATGATCATTGTCGCTATTCTTCCCAGGATACAGCCGTCAGGTCGGTCGCCTGGGTTGGCTGATTTTTCCAAAGACCCTTGATCCGCGCGTCGGCGACCGTTGGAAACGCGAGCTGGAAGAGGTATCCGTTGACATAGTCCTTGGCGATCATTTCTTCAGCTTGCTTGAGCAAGTCTGACCGTTTCTCAGGATCATTCTCACTGGTGATCGCCTCGAACAGCTTCTGAAACTCCGGATTGTCGTACTGGAAGTAGTAGTCCGGGCGCGCGTAGATGCCGATATCCATCGGTTCTGTGTGGCTGACGATGGTCAGTCCGTAATCCTTGCCCCGGAACACCTGCTCAAGCCATTGCGCCCATTCCAGATTGGTGATTTCCGTCTCGATGCCGACGGCCCGGAGCTGCGAGGCAATGATCTCGCCACCACGGCGCGCATAAGAAGGCGGCGGCAGTTTCAGCGTTGTTTCGAAACCGTCCGGGAACCCGGCCTCAGCCAGAAGTTTCTTTGACAGCTCCGGGTCATGCGCGCTGAGTTCGGTGAGATCGACATAGTCCGGATTATGCGGGGCGAAATGGGTTCCGATCGGCGTGCCATACCCGAACATCGCGCCATCGATAATCGCCTGACGATCGATCGCATGGGCCACCGCTTGGCGGACTTTGGCATTATCAAACGGAGGCAGCTTGTTGTTCATGGCAAGGATCGTCTCGCCCTCGGTCGAACCGACAAGCACCTGGAACCGTGGATCCGCTTCGAATTGCGGCAGGTTTTCAGGTGCCGGAAAACCGACAAACGCATTCAC
Organism: Roseibium sp. HPY-6; assembly: GCF_040530035.1. Classification (NCBI taxonomy): domain Bacteria; kingdom Pseudomonadati; phylum Pseudomonadota; class Alphaproteobacteria; order Hyphomicrobiales; family Stappiaceae; genus Roseibium; species Roseibium sp. HPY-6. The sequence continues at coordinate 83,169 of NZ_JBEWCD010000005.1, read as the reverse complement.
ATCTTCCGCCATCACCGAGGCAAAGGCCGCAGTCGGATCAGAAATGAACTTGAAAGTTACAGTGTCGAGATTTGCCGGCGTCCCCCAGTAATCCGGGTTCTTTTCCAGGTCGATCCGGTCACCCTGGACCCAGTCTGAGAACTTGAACGCGCCTGTTCCGACCGGATTGGTCTTGATGTCTGCGATGGTCTCGGGCGCAACAATCACAGCGTCACCCCAGGCCATATTGAACAGGAAATTGCTGTTGGCCTCTTTCAGGGTCACGGTCACCGTCTGAGGGTCGACGACCTCGACACTTTCAATGCCTGCAAAGAGGGCCTTCTGTGCATTGGCACTGTCGTCTGCGCGCGCACGATCCAGGCTGAACTTGACGTCTTCAGACGTCATCTCCGTCCCGTCGTGGAACTTCACACCCTCATGAAGTTTGAATGTGTAGGTTTTACCGTCTTCGGAGATTTCCCAGCTCTCTGCAAGTCCGGGATTGACGGAACCGTCTGGCCCGAACCGGGTCAGGCCTTCAAACACGTTTGAATACAGCACGGAATCGATCGCGCCGGCTGCCGCACTGGTCGGGTCCAGATGCGGTGGTTCAAGCTGCATCGCAACGATGATGTCGCTCTTGGCTTCGGCGATGCCAATGCTTGCGGCCAGTGCCAGGGCGCTGATCAGCCCACTCCCAAACTTATTCAATCCCATAGCTCTCCCCATCCTTCTGTGCCGCCGCATTCCGGCTTTGCCAACAGTTCGATCGGCGACCGACCCAAGACCTTTTCTGAACCTAGCATATTCTCTGTCGAGGCATCTTCGCCCGTTTTGTGTGTCAAATCCAGAATACCCGGTCCGCTGTCGGGCAGCCTGCACCTCGTCGATTTGGTCTTCAAACAAAAACCACCTGTCTATGGTCGCTCGGCAATTGTCCGGGCCGCAAGAAACGGGAAGTCCGGCAAATTGGAGTCAGCGTGTTTCCACCGTTGCTCCGCTGGTCAACTTCCCGAATCAGCGGGTCGGTCAAGGTGATGCCGTTTCGGAGCATTTTGGCAAATCTACCGATAACTATGCTACCGTAGCACTACGGTGCCAATACCGTAGAAGCACGGTGACCTATGCACGAATTTGAAGCACTTGCTTTCGATTACGCTCCGATGGGACTGGCATTGACCGAGCACCGCATCATCCGAACGTGCAACCAGACCTTTGCGGACATGTTCGGATATCGCAAGGACCAGCTGATCGGGAAGAGCTTCAGGCTGCTTTACGGGTCCGATGAGGAATTTCACCAAATCCGCGACATCGGACTGAAACCGCTGAGTCAGTCCCTGCCCTATACAGACGAACGCCTGATGCAGCGGGCCGACGGTTCCCGGATATGGTGCCGGTTCCGCGCCAGAACGCTGACACCGGACGTGCCGCTTGCAAGGACAGTCCTCAGCTTTGCCTTGATTGATAACGCACAAAGCGGACCGACACTCACCCCGCGGGAACGCGACGTTCTGTTGCTTTTATCCAAGGGACAGACAAGCAAGGAAATGGCGCGGGTCCTTGGCGTTTCGCCGCGCACAGTGGAGGACGTCCGCGCGAGACTTCTAAAAAAATTCAAGGTGAAAAACGTGGCTGTGTTGCTGGGAAGACTGTCCGGTCACCGCACATCGAAACCGTGACTCAGATTGCGGGGTCAAATATCTGATTTTGTGGAATTTTCAGAGCTCCGCGCCAGGCATTGTTGATACTGCCGACACCTTGGCAAAGTGCCAATCTGCGGGGATATCCGCCTAAAACCGGTTTTGGGCGTGCGCTCACCTCCAAGGCGCACCGCAGCATTACGCCCTAAAAAAGGCGAAGGCGGACGAAATTCACTGCAATTTATTTTGAGATCGAAATTTTTGCGAAACCCGAAAGTTTAAGTTGCCAGCAAGGGCGAAAGTCCCATCTACTTTAACAGGGGCAGGTACTCTGGGAGCGCCTAGCTGGAAGTGGAACATGGAGATATACACACGGTTCGCCGAGGATTATAGAAACAGACACCTGGAAGAGATTTCAATCCAGGATTACCTGCTCGGATGCAGGGACGACCCGCTGATGCGTGCGACGTCAGCGGAGCGCATGATGGCAGCGATCGGGGAACCCGAGGTCATCGACACAAGCCAAGACCAACGGCTCGGCCGGATTTTCATGAACCGGACGATCAAGCGTTACGCACCCTTTAAAAACCTGTTTGGCATGGAATCGACGATTGAACGCATCGTCGGGTTTTTCCGGCATGCAAGTCAGGGTCTGGAGGAACGCAAGCAGATCCTCTATCTGCTCGGACCGGTCGGTGGCGGCAAATCGAGCATCGCCGAAATTCTCAAGAAACTGATGGAACAGGAGCCGATTTATGTGCTCAAGGCGGGCGACGAGATAAGCCCGGTTTATGAGTCTCCTCTTGGGCTGTTCAGCGCCAATCGTGTCGGCGACCTGCTTGAAGACAAATACAACATTCCGCGCAGGCTGCTCACGGGACTGATTTCTCCATGGGCAACGAAAAGACTGGACGAATACGACGGCGACATCTCGAAGTTCTCAATCGTCAAGCTTTACCCCTCGCGGCTCCGCCAGATTGGGGTCACGAAAACCGAGCCGGGTGATGAAAACAACCAGGATGTGTCCGCGCTTGTCGGCAAGCTCGACATACGCAAGCTGGAAGAGTTCAGCCAGGACGACCCGGATGCCTACAGCTATTCCGGTGCATTGAACCGGACGACGCAAGGCCTGATGGAATTCGTCGAGATGTTCAAGGCGCCGATCAAGGTGCTGCACCCGTTGCTGACGGCAACCCAGGAAGGCTCTTATGTCGGCACGGAAAACATCGGTGCACTGCCCTTCCAAGGTCTGATCCTGGCGCACTCGAACGAATCCGAATGGAGCCAGTTCAAGAACAACAAGAACAACGAGGCCTTCCTCGACCGCATCAGCGTGGTCAAGGTGCCTTACTGTTTGCGTGCGACAGGTGAAGCGGACATTTACGGCAAGCTCCTGAGCCAGAGCGCACTTGCAGATGCGCCCTGTGCGCCCGAGACCCTGCCCTTGCTGGCGCGTTTCAGCGTACTGACCCGGCTGCATGAGCACGAGAATTCAACGCTCTATTCCAAACTGCGCGTCTATGACGGGGAAATGCTGAAGGATTCCGATCCCAAGGCAAAATCTCTCCAGGAGTATCGTGACGCAGCTGGCGTCGACGAAGGCATGAACGGCATCTCCACCCGTTTTGCCTTCAAGGTCCTGTCGGAGACCTTTAACCATGACACGGAGGAGATATCCGCCGATCCGGTTCACTTGATGTATGTCCTTGAACAGGCCCTCCGGCGCGAACAGTTCGATACGGAAACCGAGAGCAAGTATCTGGACTTCCTCAAGACGGAACTTGCGCCTCACTATGCCGAGTTCATCGGAAACGAGATCCAGAAAGCCTATCTGGAATCTTATACCGATTACGGTCAGAACCTCTTCGACCGCTACATCGCTTATGCGGACGCGTGGATTGAGGAACAGGATTACAAGGACCCGGATACGGGCCAGATCTTCGATCGCGGCGTTCTGGAAAAGGAACTGGAAAAAATCGAGCAGCCCGCCGGCGTGGCCAATCCGAAGGACTTCCGCAACGAGGTCGTGAAATTTGTCCTCAGGGCCCGTGCGGAGAACCAGGGCCAGAACCCTGACTGGCGCAGATACGAGAAGCTTCGTCAGGTCATTGAAAAACGCATGTTCGGCAAGGTCGAGGAGCTTCTTCCCGTCATCAGTTTCGGAGCGAAGCGGGACAAGAAGACCGACGAAAAGCACCACGAATTCGTGGAGCGCATGACCGGGCATGGCTATACGAAGCGGCAGGTACGACGGTTGGTCGAATGGTATATGCGCGTCAACAAGGCCGGGTAGACCTGGAGGCCGAGTAATCCATGGCGCATTTCATCGACCGTCGGCTGAATCCGAAGGACAAGAGCCTCAGCAACAGGCGGAGGTTTCTCAAACGGGTCCGGTCACAAATCAAGAAAGCGGTCGAGGACGCCGTTCGTGAGCGCGGTATCGCCGATGTCGACCGGGCCAAGAACGTTTCCGTCCCGACCAAGGGCGTTGCCGAACCATCCTTTCGCAAGTCGGCAGATGGCGGGCGTAGGGAACGTGTGTTCACAGGAAACAAGACGTTCCAGACCGGTGACCGGATCGAAAAACCGCCGCGGGGCGGCGGCGGCAGTGGCGGTCGGCAGGGATCTGACGATGGTGACGGTGAGGACGATTTCCTGTTCGCCCTCTCCCGCGAAGAGTTTCTCGACTTCTTCTTCGATGACCTTGAGCTGCCTGACCTGGTCAAGCAGAGCCTGAAGGAAATCACCAGGACCCACCCGCACCGGGCGGGCTATTCGACCTCTGGTTCGCCTGCAAACATCAATATCGCGCGCACGATGCGTAACGCCCTTGGGCGCAGGATCGGTCTGAAACGACCCAAGGACAAGGATGCTGAAGAGCTTCTGAGCCGGATCCTCAAACTGGAAAAAATCGCGTCGCCAACGCCAGAGCAGCGCGACGAGCTGACTGCATTGCGCGAAAAATACGAGAAGATGATCAAACGGCGCAAGGTGGTTGCCTATATCGATCCTCTGGATGTCCGGTACAACTATTTCGAACAGCAGCCGGAGCCGAATGCCAACGCGGTCATGTTCTGCCTTATGGATGTGTCCGCCTCCATGGGCGAACGGGAAAAGGACTTGGCGAAGCGCTTTTTCATGCTGCTGCACCTGTTCCTGAACAGCCGCTATGAAAAGACGGACATCGTCTTCATCCGCCATACGCATGACGCTTCGGAGGTGGACGAAGACACGTTCTTCTACTCCCCGCAAACCGGCGGCACTGTGGTCAGCACAGCCCTCGTCGTCATGAAAGAGGTCATTGAAGACCGGTATCCCCCGTCGGAATGGAACATTTATGCCGCACAGGCATCCGATGGCGAAAACTTCAGCGGCGATTCTCAAAGATGCGTTTCGCTGCTCACCGAGGACCTGATGCAGATCTGCCAGTATTTTGCGTATGTTGAAATCGTCGGCGAAGACGAGGCCCAGCTGATCAACAGCGAGGCAACCGGAATGGAACTTTGGGAATCCTACGGACGCGTCGCGGAAGCCTGGCCCAATTTTGCGCGCAAACGCGTGTCAGCAATCGCCGACATTTACCCCGTTTTTCGTGAACTATTCGCGCGTGAGCCGGCGGGCAAATCCAATGGCTAAGCGCGCAGCGAAACCCAAGTCCAGCCTTCTCTTCGATCACGCCGACTGGGATTTCGACACCCTAAGGCGAACCTTCGACGCGATTGAGCAGGTCGCACGCAAAGATCTCGAACTGGATTTCTACCCGAACCAGATCGAAATCATTTCGTCCGAACAGATGCTAGATGCCTATTCGTCCATCGGCATGCCGCTGATGTATCACCACTGGTCATTCGGAAAGCACTTTCTCGGCCACGAACGCCTTTACCGTAAGGGAGCACGCGGGCTGGCTTATGAGATCGTGATCAATTCCAATCCCTGTATCAGCTACTGCCTTGAAGAAAACACCATGCCGCTGCAGGCATTGGTGATGGCGCACGCCGCTTTCGGTCACAACCACTTCTTCAAGTCGAACCACCTGTTCGAGCAATGGACCGATGCCGACGGCATTCTGGACTACCTGGAATATGCGCGCCGCTTCATCGCCGGCTGCGAAGAAAAACACGGGCAGGAAGATGTCGAAGCAACTCTGGACGCTGCGCATTCGCTCATGACGCACGGCGTGTTTCGGCACCGCCGGCCAAGGCAGCTTTCCTTACGCGAAGCCGAGGAACAGCGGCAACAGCGGATCGCTGCCGCCGAACAGAACGTCTACTATCTCTGGAACACCATTCCGAACCCGGCGGAAGGCCAGCAGGCACAGGATTCAGGCCTTCTGGACCGCAAACGCGACATGCAGTTGCCGGAAGAAAACCTGCTCTATTTCCTCGAACACTACAGCCCGATTCTGAAATCCTGGCAGCGTGAAATCCTTCGGATTGTGCGCAATATCGGGCAGTATTTCTATCCCCAGAAACAGACCAAGGTGATGAACGAAGGTTGTGCCTGCTTTGTGCATTACTACATCCTCAACAAGCTTCACAAAGACGGACGCTTGAGCGATGGCGCGATGCTGGAGATCCTGCACAGTCACACCAACGTTCTGACCCAGCCGGACTTCGATGATCCGCGATTTTCCGGCATCAATCCTTACGCGCTCGGCTTCGCCATGATGGAGGATATCAAACGCGTTTGCATCGAGCCGACCGAAGAGGACCAGGAATGGTTTCCGGACATCGCCGGCACCGGTGATTGGCGCAATGTCCTTAAACACGCTTGGGCCAACTACCGGGACGAAAGCTTCATTCAGCAATTCCTGTCGCCCACTGTCATGCGCAGGTTCCGTATGTTTGCGATCTCCGATGAGTCGTCTTCTCGCTATTGCACCGTAACGGGCATTCACAATTCCCACGGCTACAGACACCTGCGTGACGCGCTGGCCCGCGATCACGACTTGTCCGCTCTCGAACCGGACATCCAGGTCGCTGACGCGGATCTCCTGGGAGATCGCTGTCTTCATCTGAAAGCAGTAAAGCGCAACTCCGTTCCGCTCGATGCTGACGCCAAGGCCGCAACGCTGAAATATGTCGAGCGGCTTTGGGGATACAAGGTCGAACTGGTTGAAGTGGATACAGTGCACTGAACGGCGCGTCTGAATGCTCAACCTGCGTCAGGATTTGACCTTGAAGACCCGGCCCTCTTTTTCAATTTCACGGCGGATACCCAGCTGCAGGTCTTGCAGAGCCAGGGCCTTGTCGCCGCGCGCAGCGGCTTCGATGGCGGCGAATTGCGCCACGTTGACGATACCGCCACCGGTGAGTTCATAGCCGTTGATCGTCTCGATAAGCGCGGCGCGTTCAGCCGTCGCACCGCAATAAGGCAAAGATCGGTCCCAGATTGCGCTGCGTTCGGCAGGCCCGGGTTCCGGAAACCGGATGATCGCATTGAAACGGCGCAGGAAGGCTTCGTCGATATTTGCCCTTAGGTTGGACGCCAGGATGCAGATCCCGTCGAAATCCTCAACCCGCTGCAGGAGATAGGAAACTTCCTGGTTGGCATATCTGTCGTGACTGTCCTTGACGGCCGTGCGTTTTCCGAAAAGTGCATCGGCCTCATCAAAGAAAAGGATCCAGCCACGCCGGTGAGCTGCCTGGAACAGGGACGACAGGTTTTTCTCGGTCTCACCGACATATTTCGAGACGATGGCGGAAAGATCCACGCGATAGACCTCGCGGCCGGTTGAACGGCCGAGAAGCGTGGCCGCAAATGTCTTTCCCGTGCCGGAAGAGCCGTGAAAGAGCGCACGGTATCCGGGCCTGAGTCTGGCACCGAAGCCCCAATCGCCTTCGAGCGACTTTTCGTGTTTCGCCCAACGGAGCAGTTCATCGAGCTGTTCGCGCGTTTGAGCGGGCAGCACCAGATCATCCCATGACCGCTGCGTCTCTATACGTCTTGCCGGAAAGGCTGACGAAAAAGGCGGCGTCGAGCTATGCCCGACAGTCAGAAGCTCAACCCAGTCCCGTCCCATCAGGATGCGTCCGGATAGAAGCGGCGCGCCCGGTTCGGGCGATTCAAGCTCGACGATGCCCTCGCGCGCAAGCCAGTGATCGGAGGTGAACAGCGCCTGCACCTCGAAGCGGGCTTCCAGATCTTCTCCGGCAAGCAGAAAGGCGGCGGTTTCGCCCGTTGCGATCAGGGAGCGGCTGTTTGAATCCCTGCGCGTGCCGAATTGTGGGAATTCCCCTTGCGTTTTCAGAGCCTTCTGGAAGGCCGCCTCAAGCATCTGTGGCCGTGTATGTGGCGCAAGCGCCAGCAGGACCACCACCCAGTCCGAAAAACTCGGCCTACGATCCCTAATAAAGTCACCAAACGACGATCCGTCGTCGAAAAACCCCGGTTCCGGCAGCGTACCCGGATTCTCGTCCTGGACATCCCGCACACGCGCATCAATCAGAGTCTCCAGGAAATCCAGAGCCCTGGTGAGGTTCGGCGCATTCGAGGAAGGACCGGACGCGATCTTTTCAACAGGTTCGGATCCTTGAGCGCTCATGTGTCAAACCCCGCAAACGACTGGTTCGCAACCGCACCCTGGCCGCGCAAGACCTGCTTGCGAATGCTGTCCATGAGCTCCGTCTTTTCTTTCTTCGTATCAGCAAACTCCGCAATGTCCGACCATTGCTTCGCGCTTGGATCAGTACTGGCGACTACCCCCTTTATGGCCGCGACGTCCTGTGAAAGCTCACCTGACAGCAACCCGACTGTTTTTGTTCGAAGGGTCTTCGCCACGGCACCTCGCTTTTCAGGCTCGGCATTTGACGGCGCGGGGTTTGCGTTTTCAATCGTCTCCACAGACTGAATGAAATCGGCCGGTGATCTACCGTAGGTCCTGCCCGCGACGTGCCGGCGGTGATGCAGGTTGATGACGATGGCCGCATCCGCGTGTCCCTTGGCGTGATCACGCAGTTTGGCGCCCCCCCATTTCTTTGCGAAGTACCATTTCTTCGAGAGGATCTTGAAAGTCTTTGCCTGAGGCTGATGGTCTGGCGTCAACCAGTCCCCCTTCATCGTCACCATCTGTTTGTATCGGCCCGTCAAACCTTCCAGTTTGTAACGCTCCTTTGCCTTGGCAAGCTTGGTGTTGGTCACCAGTTGGCGCAGCATTTTTGAAAGTTCGGTTTCGTGCTTGAGGAGATCAGCCCCTTGGGTTTTGGTGGCCTCCTTGCCGCTCTCAACCCGCTCGTCAATTTTCTTGATGAGAGGTTCGATCTTGTTGGCAATGAGATCCTTGGCGTCTTTGGCGAGTTTCTTCTTGGCATCATCGGGTGACGAAAGCGTCGCCATATAGGCGTCGATGAAGGAGGCTGCCGGAACCGGAGACGAACGAATAACAAGCCGCTTCGCGCCTTTCCCGCCGGAAACCTGGATGCTGTGCGCCTTGCCGTCCTTGCCGGTGAAGCCTTTCTTCGGCCACAGGAATTTCTTCACTGCGTCCTTGACCTTCTTGGCACCTTTCTTGGCCTTGCCCCAGAGCTTCTTCGCAAAGGCGACCACCTTGTCGATCAGCGCGTCGATCATCTTGTTGATCGGTGCGGTAATCTTCTGAATAACGCCCTGCACGGCTTCACCGATATTGCCCAGCCCGATCGCCGACGCAACGAAGGAGATCACCACCGGCAATGAGCGCGCCATGGCATTCTCTACTGCTTTGGCCGCGGGCCCAAGAACACCTGCCGCGATATTCGCAACAGCCGTATAGACGCTCATTACGAAGTCCTTGATCCGCTTGAAATTGTCGATCAGCCAGAAAACAAGGTCTGCAAGCAGCTTTAGTGCTTTCACCAGCGCGGAAGCAGGATTGAGAAGACTTAACAGCCAGATGATGCCTTCCTTGATGACGTTGACGATTGCCCAGTTCTTGATGCCGTCGATCACCGTTTGCTTGAGGCTCGCCAGCTTCGCCTTGACCTCTTCCCAAAGACCGCTGAAATCCTTGTTGACCAGCTTCTTGATCAACGTGAAACCCTTTTCGACAAGATCGAAGATCTTGGCCGCTTTCGGGAACTTCTTGATGATCCGCGACTTGATGTTTTCATAGGTCAGCCCCAGGATCTGCGCCACAAGACTGAAAATGCCCTTGATGTCCCATTTCGCGGGCAACGTGATCGGAACCGCCGACAAAGCCCCTGTCAGCCACTGGATCGCACCGGTCTTGAAATGCTGGCCAAAGCGTTCGGCAAATCCACGCACACCCATGCCGACAGCGGTCATGACATTGTTGATGAACTTGCCGGGGGACTTGAGGATCGCGACGAGCTGAGACTTCGCCCTGTCGAAGAAATCGAATACCGGCTTCGGATCTATGCCCGCGATCTCGCAAGCTGTCTCCACGGCGATCCTGGCAGCGCCCGCAAGGTCTCCCGTCATGAGAGCCCCTGCCATTCGGATCGCGCCCTTGAGGCCGGCCTTGAACTTGTCGAGGATCTCGTTGAGCTTCTTGCCGAGCCAGTTGGCGGCAGCCTCCACTCCCGCGATGGCACCATCGGCCGCCGCGTTCACACCGTCAACAGCTGTGTCGACAACAGCATCGATCCCCTCATTCATCTTCTTGGCAACGTCTGGATAGAAGGTCCCGACCGTGATATCGATAAGCCCCTTGGCAAATGTCCGATAGCCTTCAAGCGCCGCGATGGCCGCTGCGCGCGCGGCATTTATGAGACCGATCGCCAGGGTTTTTGCCGCATCGATGGCGGCTTTGACGAGCTTTCGCAGGCCTTCGAAGATGGCGTCAATCGCTTCAGTGATCTTGTTGATGGCTTCTTTCACAAAACTGACGGCGCGGTCGAAAAGGCCCTGCTTTTCTTTCTTTTCCTTCAACTCCTTCTTTTTAGCGGCTGCCTTCGCCTCTTCATCCTTCTTGTGATTGCGGGCTTTCTCCTCGCCCTTTTCAAGCTCTTTGTCCGCTTTGCCTTCCTCGATCTTCACGTTGTCTCGGATTTTCTTGGCGTCATCCGTCTCGCGCTTGCCGGCATCCCCGGCGAATTTCGCAACGCCTTCATAGGCCTTGCCAATGGCGTCGCCCTGCGTCCTGGCAACATCGCCGCGTCCGGCAACCACCGCCTGACGCTGCTTGTCGTCCGCCTCGATATTGGCTTTTTCCGCGCGGCTCTCAGCTTCTGTGACGCTCGCGTCCCTGTCAGCGTCCCGCTTGGCCGCCGCTGCAACCGTTTGCGAACGCGCCTCGGCGACATTGGCGTGCAGGTCGGGAGCGATCTTCGCGTCAGCCGCATCCCTGATCTGCTGCGGCAATTCTGCCGACGCGTAGTCCGCTGCCCCTTCGTCGGGAGGCAGCTCGGCAATAGGTTCCGACGGCTCTTTCGAAACCGGAGCGGTTTTCTTTTCTTCCACCTTGCGCGGCTGAATGTTCGACTGGCCTGGATGATTGCGGAATTCAGCCGTCTGCTTGTCGCGCTCGCCGCGCAGTTTCTCGGTGCCTTCGGACCGCTGACGGCCCATCTGGCCGAGATCAGCCTTACCGGTCAGCGCGACCCGTTTTCGCGCGCCCGCGCTGGTGTTCACACTGTCATCGCTTGTGCGGATACTTGCCATCAGGTTGGTGAACTGGTTCTTCAGCCAATCCAGGAAGCCACCTTCCGGCTGCTTCTTGACCTTGTCCCGCATGGTGCGCGTGGTCGGTGCAGTTCCTTTTTCCTGATAGGGATCGGCGGTCAGGTTCCCGGTTTCCGGACCCTTTCCGTCCGCTCCGAGCGTCGTGTCCTGAGGTGTTGGGATGTCACCGGGCGCGGTGATTTCCGGGTTAAGCTCACCGCCTGTCTTGGCCTCCAGCACAGGCGCGTCATCAGCCGCCTTGGTTTTTTCAGCATTTGCCTTGGCGTCCAGCGTACCGCCAACTGTCGGCGCTGTGACTGCCATTTGGCTCGGCGAAGCATCCAGAAAGGACGTCATTGCCTTGTCTGATGACCCTTCGAGCGACAGTTTCTCGACTTTCGCGGCAGGCTCTACAGACGCATCAGGTTGTGGTGGCAGGTCGACACCGACATCTTCGTTCGGTGGCTGCAATACGTCGGCGGGAACAGGCGGTGATGGTTCGTCATCCACGACCGGTGCCGGCTCAACTTGCGATCCGGTCTCCTGCACCTTTGTTTCGCCGGATTCTCCGTCGTCTCCAAGGCCGCCCAGGTCTTCCGAAGAACGGTCTGTAACGATCAACGGCACTTCGGGAAGCGAGAGCTTCGCAGTCGGATCGAAGAAACTGTCCCAAAGGCGCGCCGGAAGCCACTTTTCCTCAACCTGACCGCCCAGGTTGTCATTACCGGCCGTATTCCCGTCGACGGTTCTTATCATGATGGAATCGAACGGTTTGCCAGCTGCGGTCTCGATGCTCTCCACGCCGGTCACCAGCGCCTGATGGTGTGTGGGCGGATGAACACCAGGCCAGGTTTTCCGATATGCGATGTCACCTTTTTGAGGAAGCTTGTTCGCAGGCCTGACACCCACATGCGGCAGAATACTCACGCCCAGCTTCCAGGGCGGGAGCGGCAGCCCCGCCTTACGCAGGTTCGACCAGGCGAAGATCCCACACCAGTGCGGCAACCCATAGGGATCCTTCATGATCGGTTTCTTGATCACCGTCGGGTCAACCACATCGCCATCGAAGGCACCCCTGAAGATCTCCAGAAGGCGCTGCCAGCCGAACCGGTTGCCTTCCGCATCGCGCGCCTTGGAGTTGATCTTGCCAATGTGCTGCCTGGCATAACCGATAGCCCTCAGGCTTTCCGGCCGTGAGGCGACTTTGTCGCCCTCCGGCATCCGCGCAACAGGCGCCTTGTCGCTCAGCTCGACGGCACCTTGCTGGAGGGTGTGCGCCAATTCATGGGCAATCAGATGATCGCCCCGCTTGGTTCCTGGCGCATATCGATGCGGCGAAAAATAGATGTCCCGTCCCGACGCAAAGGCTTTCGCGTTCAACATCTTTGTCATCAGGACAGCCGGTGTGTCGGTATGTATGCGAATGCCGGAGAGTTCTGCTCCTAGCGCGGCCTCCATTTTTCGGCGGACGGGTTCGGATAGCGGATTGCCCCGCCCGCGTGAGGCGCGAAGCTGGCGCTCGACAACGCCCATCCGGATGGCCCGCGCCGACGGCCGGTGCGCTTCGCCGCGCATCTGCACCTCTTCTTCATCTTCGCTCAGCTGCGCGTTTTCTTCTGCGCGCTGGACCTCGTCTTCCTCGGCCTTTTGAAGATCCTCCTCAGGCTCCTTCTGGATGTCTTCTTCAGGTGCCGCCTGAACCTCGTCCTCCTGCGCCATCTGCACGTCGACCGCTGAGGACATTTGCGCATCCTCAACAGCGGTCTGAGCTTCTTCCTCCTCAGACCTTTGAACGTCTTCTTCGGCAGCGGTCTGGGCTTCTTCCTCTTCAGCCATCTGAACAGGTTCGTCCTCAACGGTCGGACAGTCGGGCCGCAGAACAGGTTCATGTTCGTCATATTGCGGATCGCTTGCGCGCTCGTGCTGAGACCGCGCTGCAGTTTCATCCGACGTCCGGTGGCTGAGCGGCGTCATCCGGGCCGCAATCAGTTTCCCGCCGCTCATCGGCCCTCGGCCATGAACGACCGCATCGGCAGCGTGATCTGCTTCCTGTTCGTGGCGGTCGCCGGGACGCGATACATTCAGTTTGGTCTGGACCGCCGCACCACTGAAGAACGGGCCCTGCGGTCCGCTCGCACGGCCCGTTTCCGTCTTCGCTGGCATTCGGGCGGCTGTTTTCATGTCCAGTCCACCTTCAGGGGGGCGGTCAGCCAAGGAAGGGTTACTACGCTGAGCGCCCAGGGCAGCCGGTCGAGGAGGATATCGACACCACTGCGTTCGACCGTCAGCAGCAGTCTGTCCGGCGGCCCGGTCAGGACGCCCTGCCGGCGTAGGAACGTCTCCCGAATGCCCTCGATCGTGGCATGGCCGATGCCCTTCCAGGCATCGATAGCAGCCAAAAGCATGCGCTCGCCTTCGGCAAGATGATCCGGTTCAAGTTCGGTCAGCGGCAGCACCGGCTGATCATCGGGGACGGCGCACAAGAGACGCGGGATCACCAGGTCCGGTTCGAAATGCTCGACCTCGCCGGTCGCGATGGCATGCAGCAGTCTTGCCCCGGTGATTTGTGCTTCAGGTTCGATAAACGCACCTGCCTGCATCAGGCCAACGCCTTCGAAGTAAGGCTGCAGAAACGGATGCAGTAGAACGAGGCCGGCATTCACACACAAAAGCCCGCCGGGTGCCGTATCCGGGTCTGCATCGTCTGGACGGACTTCTTCGGACACATCGGGCACCGGATGCGCACTTTCGAGCGCTTTGGACACATCCTGAACCATCGCCACGACTTCGGAGTGCACTCTCTGCCCGGTTTCAAACCCTGTTTTTTGGTCGGGCAGAGCCTCCAGTGTTTCTTGTAAGACTGCGTCGAAAAGATCGGGGTACGCCTGACTGAACAAGGTGCGGATCAGCGGCACAGGCGCTGTAGCAAAAAGACGCATCAGCGCAGCGCGGCGCGTCAGCAAGGCCCGCGATGACAAAAACTGTTTGAAAGATTCAATGGTTGCAGAGGTGACTTCCATAGCTCCGTAGAGCTCGCGCAGATTGGCAAATGGCGCCAACGCGCCAAGCCGCCCGGTCAAAAGATATGTCAACAGAACTCTGTCGGCAGACAGCGCCAGCGTCACCCGAAAGGCTTGCCGTTCGCTTCCTTGCCGAACTTGGATTGCGGAGCGAACAGCTGGTGGCACGTCCGGCCGGCGGACCGACTGCACCAACGCACGGTGCAGTGCTTCGCGCATCGCTGCGGTCAGCCTGGAGAGATCGAAATCGTCGGCAGCGAATTCACCGAGATCGACCTCCAGCCGGTCAATGACAAGCAGTTCGTCCTGCGGCAGAAGACCCGTCATTGCGGCATCGAACGCCTTTTCAAGGTCGGCCGACCCGGCCGCTTCGAGCCTTGTGCGCCATTGCAAAAGGGCTGCCTGGTCCGGGCCCGAGATTTGGAAACGGGCGCAACCTACCCGGTGTGTCTCACCGGACATTTCCTATTCCCTCCGTTTCGAAACCAGAAGCGTGAGTTCGTGCTCTTCGCCCGGATCGAGATGCAGCGTCGTCATGGTGCCCTGCAAGTCCGGCGATGCCGCACCAACCGCTATCATGCCGGCGCGCACGGGTATCTCGAACTTGCCGCCTTCGGTTGGCACACGGCGCGTCGGTGCACCGGTTTCTGACAGGATGACTTCGGTCTCCGGCACCGGCTCGCGATCGCGGTCGCCTTCCAGGAAAACGGCACCGCGCAGAATTGCCCGGGCACGATCGGGTGGCGGCTCGTCCCGGATAATGTCGTCTTCGTCGCGGTCGCTGTCGGGCACCACAAAGTCTCCCGGGTTCCAGAGAATGCCACCTGCCTGTCTGAGATCGTTGACGATCGGCTGATCGATCAGGGAAACGAAATCGTCGGGCCCGCCCCTCACTGGCTCGTCATCATCAAAGGGTGGCACGCCCATGGGTCCAGGGTTGCCTTCGGGGTCGAAGGGATTGGCGGAAAACCGCCGGCGCAGGTAAAGATCGGAACAGTCGGTGTCGCAGCACTGATAAGGCAGACAGAAATCGGCAAGCACCACAAACCGGTCAAGCGGATCTTTTGTTGCGAACGCATGAGCGGAACTGACCGCCGACAAGGCACCGTCGATGGTTCCGTCAGCGCGGTTGTCCCGCTCCTCATCCAGCCGCCGGATCGGACCGGTCGTGACACCATCAATCGGACGGGCCTGCTGTCGAAGGGCGTCGATCGAGCAATAGGCAAGCACGAAAGTGCCGCCGACATTCACACCGGCATGGTGTTCAAGTCCGGGATGCCGGCGCGCATATCCGCCCAGCGTCAGCTCCGACAGCATCCGCTGCAGTGCCGCCGTGATTTCGGAATTGATGTTGACCGCTGCAAAGGCACTGCTTTGCGCGGCGACGAGTTCGGCCGATGCAACAACACTTGCCTGGTTCTGACGCGCTTCCGGATCTTCAAGAGGCGCTGAGCGGAACGTTTGCGCGTAGTTCAGATAAGCTTGCGAAAAACCGCGGTAGAGCCGGCCGAATTCCTCCACCTGGAATTCTGCGAGACTGTCGACGGACAGCATGTTCATCAGGCCGACGCCCTGAGACATGAGACTGACAGGCGCGTAGGCAGCCCTTACGTCAACCTCATCGCCGCCATCGGCCACGATGGCGCGTCGGGTGCGTTCGAAGAGGTTGGCCCCACCGCTTGGGTTCCCGACCTGCCGGAAAAGCGAACCCGCTGTTCCCCCGATCTCTTTTCCGGTGACGCGGCCCAGAACTTCATCGACACCAAACGGACGTGAGATAATGTCGGATCGAAGCGAGTCGGACCGCACACGCAGGATTTCCGTCTCCCTTGGATCGAGATCGATGGCAAACCGCGACGCGGTGGCCGCTTCGAAAAGGCCGCCTGCAACTATGCCGTCGGCCAAATCCGGACCGGAAAAATCATCACCACGCCTTATCACGGAACCGGGTGTTACCGGCTGACGCGACAGGCGCTGCAGCAGCAAGACGATGAACGCGAAAATTGCCCTTATGACCACCAGGAAAATGAGGTCGATGTCGCTCAACCGGCACAGGAAAAGTTGCCGGGCAGCCTGCAGCATCTGTGCGCGGGCAACCTCATCCAGCTTGTTGCCGGCAAGATCGTCGGCTCCCAGCGTGAGCGGCATGAAGACAGGTTCGACAGAGAAGGAAAGCCCAAGCTGCTGCTTCCATCCGGCAAGCTGTGCCATAGCGGAACCGAGCGGCTTGCCGACGATGCCTTCGATCCGGATGAAATCCTGTCCATCGAGGCGGAAGTGAAGCGGGTGCTCATCGGTCGGCGCACTGAACTGGTAGGAATAGACCGTATTCAAAAGCCGCGTCCGCGTCTTGGCGTAACTCCAGTTTGTGTGCAGATCCGACCCTGGCTGGAATGCATAGTAGAACGGGATCGCCCTGTCGCTCAAAGGCGCGTCCCAGGTCTTGCTGGGCGTCAGCCGAATGGGTGCCTGGACGCGTGAGGTTGTCCGATAGGTCAGCGCGAGAAGATGCATGCGCTGGAACAGAGCGCGCACTTCCTCCAGCCGGGGACCATGGGTATGGGCGGGCGACGAAACAAAATGGGTCCGTCGCGCGGCGACACGTGGCCGAAGGCCCGCACCTGTGCTTGCGTTGAAGGGGTTCCAGGCCAGAACATCCTGCGGCGTCGGGAAATCCGTCGTGAATGCATCCGGATTGTCGGTCGCATCGCCCAAGAATACATGACGCGGGAACCGGTCCGGGTTCGGCAGACATTCCTGTTCGAACTTTGCCGCCGCTTCCACAAACTCGTTGTAGGCCATGACAACGTCGCGCATGTAGTCATACATGTACTGCGCCATGAAGATGTTCTGGGCAAGCTGACCCCAGACATTTGCAAAATAGGTGTTCGGGAAGACGTCCGCATTTTCCTCGTAGAGGTCTGAAACCAGGTAGCCATAGGCGGCATAGGCATCGCGCAGAGCGTCCGGCAGATGCTGGCTCAGCTTCAGGGCAATTCCGACGATCCGCAGGATCAGAGCCGCGAAATTGTCGGTTCCCGTCGCCGCAATCTTCAGCTTTTCCAGCCGCAGATGAACGAGTTCGTTCATCGGATGCGTCGCCCGGTCGACGGGCCGTCCGGCAATTTCCTCTTCCTGCACAAGGATCGCATCAGCCTGATCGCGGGTCAGCAGCAGCCGCCGCACGGTGAAGCGCCATTCAGCACCCTTGTCAGAGCAGTCGTTGACATCGCAGCTCTTGAGCGATTCAAGACGCGTTTCCAGAAAGAGCATCACCGTCTTGTCTTCCAGGAAAGCGGCGGTCAGTGGAGCAGGATCGTCTTCTCCGGGCGCGGGTTCAAAATCGGTGTCGACAAGCTCAAAAAGCGGAATCTGTTCATCGTTTTCGTCGAAGAAAAACGGATATCGCTCTTCTTCAATCTGTTCCTGGGGAACGTCTTCAACATCCGATACCGGCAGTTCGTAGGGGCGGACCCGGTCATAGCTCTCGGCATCGTCTGCGATCAGGTAGCCCTCCGACGTGACCGCGACCCCTTTGGAAATGTGAACGAGCGGGCCTTCGGCATCGACCTCGAAACCGCACACCACCCCAATTCCTGAGAGTGTCCGCCTGCTCAGCCTGTCCTGTCCCTCAAGATAGGAGACGAGATCATTGAGAGCCCGCGCGCCCAGAACCTGGCCGGAAACGAAATGGGCAATTGCGTGGTCATTCATGATGTCTCTCCCTCAGAAATATCCGAGATTGGTTTCGTCGAGCCGGACGATATTGTCGTCGCCGCCGTCGTCGCAGTCATGCAGCGTGGCCGGCGGATAGATGGTGCGCAGATTGTCGAGAACGTCGATCAGTTCCGCCGCAGCGCCGGCAAGGGCGGCATCACCGCGTGGCCAGGCAGCCAGTGCCTCGCGCCATGAACGATGCGCGGCATCCAGCGCTGCCATATCCGCATTATCGACCCAGCAGATGCGCGGATGGATGTGCGCCGGACATTCCTCACGAATGACCCGTTCAGCAAACCTGCGGAAATTGAGATCACGGAACCGCTCAGGCCAATAGGGCAAGACGACGGAAACCCGGAAGGAATAAGGATCCTCCTCGCCGCAGAACTGGCATTCGTCGCCGAGGCAGACCTTCATCAAGGCATCCCCCTCCGCACGCGGGCGCAGCAGGATGTGCTCGATCAGATGCATGCCTTCGCTGTCACAAAGATCCTGCTGAAGGAGCGCGTTGTAGCGGTAAAGCAGCCGGCGGGCTGCGTCAGAGGCTTCATGCGCCTCGGCAAAAGTGCCTTGCTGGGTAAGCACGGTCCCGCCGGCTTCGAGGCGCAGAACAACAGCCCCCTCGCCAGCTGTGTCGTCGATGACATAGGTGCTCTCGTCGGCCATCCGGAATTCGAAAGCCCGTGCAGCATCAAGGGCGGTTCCGGCAGAGGGGAAAGTCTCTTCGGAGGAGAACAGCGTTTCGTCGTCCTCAGTGATCACAACGACCCTGAAAACGCCGCCGTCGTCTTGCGCCGCGAACAGGATGTCAAACACCTGATCGCAGTGAAGGTCCCGCCGGCTGAAATCGGCAATGCCGAGCAACCGCGCCGCCCGTCGCTCCAGACCCGAGACATTCGCACTGTCCCATATCAGCGCCGGGTTCTCAGGCATCTGGTTGAAACCCTTGCCCCGTTCCCGGCTCACCAGCGGGTAGTCCGCCAGAAAATCGCAGCGCTCATCGAGCAACTCGCGCGCGGTCATGAGCCTGTCACCGGACAGCTGGAACGAGATCAGGGCATAGTCGGCAAAGCGTTCGGCAAAGCGCGCAATCAGATGGTTCAGCGCGCGTGCCCGGCGATCCAGAAACATCTCCTGCGTCTCGTTCAGTCTGACGCGAAACAGATCGTTCATTGTCATCTCGGACGGATTGACGAAAAACTCGGTTGGAAAATCCTCCCGAAGACCCGGAAAGTGTTCAAGGCTCGGTGGGAACCACGTCTGCTCGAGTGATTTGTCCGGTGACAGGATCCGCCGGGCAGAGGCGAGCTGCCCCAGATAGTCGGCGAGCACCTGATCGAAAAATGTCAGATAACCTTTCAACTGCCGCGCTTGCGCAACGCGCTCCTTTGGCGCATCCGGTGGCAGGCCGAAGCGGTCTGTCGCGAAATTCCGCGGCAGTTCATTCTGCAGCGTCGGGACCTGGTCCAGTTTCCTCCAACGCCCCATGACGGGAGGCAGCACCTGATCCGGTGGCACGTAGAGCTCGGCCTGTGACAAGGCTCGAAGATGTTCCAGAGTGCGCTCAAGTTCGGTCGGCTGCGCGCGATAGGGCAGTTCGTTCTTGTAAAGCGTCAGCTTCGTACCGGGGAAAAACAGCACCGGTTGATGTCCGGGCGGCACCTCCAGTGTCCAGTGCTCCGTATCGCCAATGGGCACCCCTTGCAGGTCGTAAGCCCGGAGCGAGAGGTTCCTGACGGCAACGACGCCCTCAAGATCGACGATGATATTGATCAGGTCGGATACATGGACCTTCCGCCTGAGTTCGCAGGCCGCAAGATCCTCGTCGGAAATGAAACCCGGTTTGGTAAAGATGGGACGGCCTTCGACTTCGAAGCCGAAGTCTATGTAGGGACCGTTGAATATCTCGTCTGCCGGAACATCATCTGCCAGAAGCGCATCAAGTGTCCGGAATAGCGGTGGCGGGTTCAGATAAAGCTCAATGGCGTGAATGATCCTGGCCTCGACCTCTTCCAGATCCGCGTCCGGTGTCACATCAACATCCGCGCAAAGACCCACCCGGTGGGGTGCGACGCTGTCGATCGACAGGTAATCTTCGCAAAGCGGACGATGGGCATGAAGCACGCGGCGGACAGCGGTCAGAGCGCGCCGGCGGGCTTCCCGTTTCCTGAGGAACAATCCGGCTGGGCCATCGGGTCCGGTTTCGCCCAACACGTCCTGCAGATCGCCGGCTGTTACGACGACAGGATCGTCTGTCGGGCGCGGCCGGTCCTCCAGCACCGTGATCTCCAAGCCGTTGAGCGCGGCGATAACGCTGCCGTTCTGCTCAACGCTGAGGTCCGCTCCAAATTCGATACCGTTGCCCGCCTCCGTCACGTTGCTGACCGTGACGGCATCCGGCTCGAACGGATCGGGCAGCGCGTCATGTTCATAAGCCAGGATAGTATCGTTGACGGGGTTAATCGCGATCACGACGCCTTTCAGCGGACCGGCGCGCAGAGTGACTTCCAGCGCCGCCTCGTTCAGAGAACCGAGAACATCATCCACCGGCAGCTCGACCAGTACACGGTAGAGTCCACTCACCTTGACCGGGTGATTGTCATGACCTTCCGCGTTGAGCGGATCGTGCGACAGGGCATCGGCCAGGCAGTCTGCAAAAATCGGTGTTTCGGAAAGACGGAAATTGTTCGGCTCGCCCGGATCGGTCATCGGGTCGAGCCAGACATTCCGCACGCCTTCAATACGAATGAGAAGCCGGCGGTGATCGTTGATCGTGACCGGTGACGTCGTTAGAATCTCGTGGGCCGGGAAGAGGCCGGTCTCGGCGGCCGGACCAATCATGCCGTCCGGTCTGCTGACGAGATCTTCCATGGGAAACGCGGTCCGGTAACCCAGATCCGTGATCGCATAGGCAATCGTCTCAAGCATCGCGATGCCGGGGTCGGACGTGTTGTGATTGTCCCAGATTTCGCCGCTGAGTGCTGTGATGCGGTCGATGCCAAGCCGCCGCAAGGCTTCAAAGTCCCGCGCGCCTGGAGGCCGGTTTCCCGGAAGAATGAAGAGATCGTCAGCCATCACACAAGTCCAATCGAATGAGATCGTGCGGAGACGAGTACGGAGCGGGCCGTTGACGCCTGGATGATTTCCAGATCGGTTTGCGGCACCGGGCCATCCGGGTTCCGCCTGTGAAACAGCTTCACGTCTTCAAGGTAATCGACAAAGGGCAGTTCCTCGACAAAGTCGATCACGGTCGATTTGTAGATCCGGCCGCCGAACTCGACACCGCGCGCGCCCCTTTGCGTCCAGGGCGTCAGATGACCGATCAACGCTGTTTCGATTTCCTTGCGATAGAAATCCGTGTCGGCGATCCCCTCCCGGAACGCCACATTCATCGAGACATGGATCTCTTCAAATTTCGGATTGGCGGTTTCAAGCCTCACAAAGGGAGAGCAGCGGCGTGCAAGATGTTCGTGCAATCCGTGCAGCGTCGCCTGATCGGAATAGGGTCGCAGAGGATCGCGCAGGTCCGTCCCGAATGTATAGGGAACAGCCACGAAGGTGACCGCACCAGGTGCCATCTCATTGTCTCCAACCACCTTGCCGGCCTGGCGTTTCAGCTCGGTGTGGTTCAGGCATTTTGCGCGGTAGACGCTCCGGTTGGATTCCAGCGCCAGGTGCTCGTAGTCCCACATCGTCACCGCCCGGTCCTTGTGGCGCAGGCGTTCAGACACACGGCGGCGGAAGTCGTCCGGCGTTTCCAAACCGCGTCCGCCGAAACTTGCAAAAGGCTGTTCAAGGCTTTTGACGGCGGGATCCGGCTGCAACAGTTTGCTGATCGTTCCGGCCGGCAACGCACTTTCCAGAAAAACCGGATCATTGCCGCGATCGACGAAGCTAGCCCGGACAGCCTGCGCCGCGACCAGATGCAGTCGATTGACGGCGTCCGCATTTTCAGCCACGGAAATCCTGAACCAGTGCAGCCCGGGTGGCATATGAGGGGCGTCGCTCGACGCGTCGGTCGGCACGGCGAAGGACAAAAGCCCGGAACCGGCGAGGCCTCCGGTCCTGTCAATGACTTCCTGCGACTTGAACTTTGTCCAGCCGCTGTTTTTCAGCCAGGCAAAATCAAGATCAGGCAACTCCAGGAGCGGATCTCCCGTGCCGTCAGCGACCTGGACAAGGAGCGAAAAGGTTTCAGAAGGATCGAGTGCGTCGACGCCGATGAAAAGCGCCCCTTCAAAGGGCAGGTCCGGCAAAACGCGTCCCGAACCGTTCGCAGGTTCGACGCCGAAGGGGTGCACCCGCCAGACGCCCTCGGCCGTGCTCTGCTTCGCAGCGTAGTCAATCGAAATTTCCGCGATTTCGGGCGTGTAGGGAGGGTTGGGCAAACCGGAGGATAGCGTAAGGGAATCGAGACCCGGATCGAAACCCGGCAGGATCTGAGATTCCGCGACAATCGTGTCACCGGCGGCAAGGTTGGTGACAGGCTTGATCCCATTCCCGCTGGCAAGGTCAATAAGCGCAAGCGTTTTCGCGTCGAGATACCGATCATGGCCAAAGTCGCGGTTCAAGGTCATGCGCATGAAGCCGGTGCGCTGCTTTGCGTCAAAGGAAGGGTCTTCAAGCAACAGTTCCGCGTCTGCCGGCGCTTTGCCGGTTCCCTTCGCAGCCAGCGGATTCGTTCCCGTTCCATCCAGCTGAAGCGATATCGTCTTCGTGTCGCCGCTCTGCCACGAACCGCTGGAGAGGTAGTCGAAGCCGACCTGATAAGCGCTTGCGGCCTGGTTCTCGAAGAACTGGCCTTTTACGTAAGCCTCCGCCCAGGTCACATTGACCGTCAGTGTGTCCAGCGGGCGGCTGAACACCTCGCTGGAGCCGAGGATCCAGCGTGCGTTTTTGCGGGGCTGTGCACCGAACGGTGTGAAGACAGCGGACGGGTCGGCAGTGCCGTCGTCCGTGCGCACGCTCATCTGCCGCAAACCTGTTGCCTCGGTCTGGATCTTGACCTTGTTGCGGCTGGCATTCCTGAAAACCGCCATAGCGCTTGAGGCGGCCGCTTCATTGCCATCCCAGTCAAGCAGGATTTCGGCAACAGGAACACCGGTAGGATACGGTCCTTCGTGGACGGCCGGATCGTGCGGAACAATCGGAGGATGATTGCCGGCAAGTGTCATCGTGAACACGACCGTGCCCTTGGTGACTTCCGCCTTGAGCTCAGCCGACTTAGAGAGCTCCAGCCAGCCCTCTTCTGTGGTCAGTCGGACCTTGAAGCCCTTCAGCACCGCGATGGATCCGCCGAACGCTGTCTTGAAGCTGATCTTCGCAACGCGGCTTCCCTCACGCATGAAGAGCTGCCGGTCCGCGACTGCAAATCCAAGCCGTGCAAAGGGCGCCGCCTCCGGGCCAAATGGAGCAAAGTGCGGCGTTTCCTCAGGCAGCTCGTCACCGATACCGTCCGAGGATGCGGTGATCGGCGAAGCCTGCACCGAGACGGACTCCTTGCCGCCGGATTTCTTCGTGTTGACGCGTACGGACCTCAGCTCGGTGACCAGCGCGCGATTGGCAACAAAGTCTTCTTCGAGTGCGTAGGCGACGTCCGCCCCGGTTGCGTCCTTTCCGGCGCGCACCAAGGTGCCCGCAGGCAATAGATGCGCCTCCGTTCCCCGCGCCAGATTGACGAGTAGATGGACGTGATCCGGCGTCGGCGCTTTGCGCGACAGGCGCAACACATCTTCAAAATAGAAATCCATGTGCCGGCCGGTAAACGCGTTCAGTTCCGACCGGGCCCGGTCGTACATGGAAAGAAATGCAAGCCAGAGCCCGTAATGCGGCGTGTGGCGCGCAAAATCCGTCAGGCTCTCCTGGAGCTGTGCTTCGGCTTCCTTCCGGGCGCGGGCAAGCGCCTGGAAAACGCGTTCCATGCTGGAGACAAGAAGATTGTAATTGAGCGCGTCATAGATCTGCGCATAGGTGTCCGAACCGTCGAGATAGGGTGACGGGTCCGGCGTCTGCGCGTCATAGAAGTCGCTCCATCCCGTCGCGGCAAACCCTCCGACGACGTGAACCGGCAGAGACGTCACCTCGAATGCCTCGCCATTGAATATGATGTCGCGCACTTCGTCCGCGATTTGCGGTCCCGGACCGGGATTGTCAGAGGTGTTCAAATTGGTCTTGCTCAGTGCGCTTGCCAGAATAACCCCTTCATCCACCCCGCCCTGGTGATACCGCGCCAACTCCGCCAGCCGCGGCGCAACGCTCGTCTCCAGCAGGCGGGTCATTCTGCGGCGGAAAGGGTTCTCGGCCTCAAGTGGCGACAGCCGCAGCGTCAATTCCTGAAGCAATGCAATCGGCAAATGAAAGACCAGCGCCAGATGCGCCCTGAGCTGTGCTTCCGGCCGGGACGGATCATCTTCCAGAAAGCCTTTTGCGTCCCCGAGCGCACGCCGGAAAGGATCGACCGGCAATTTCGCAATCGAGGCAAGTACCGCGGAAATGTCGCTGTCGAAAAACGCCGACCAATCACCGGCGGGAGCGCCGTCTTTCGCGT
The DNA here is from genome assembly GCF_040530035.1 of Roseibium sp. HPY-6. Lineage (NCBI taxonomy): Bacteria > Pseudomonadati > Pseudomonadota > Alphaproteobacteria > Hyphomicrobiales > Stappiaceae > Roseibium > Roseibium sp. HPY-6. The sequence goes on along the minus strand of NZ_JBEWCD010000005.1, from coordinate 58,666 downwards.
AAAACCGGATTTGCCGGGCAAATCTGCGACCGAACTGGATCAGATCCGCCACGTCTCTTTCGTCAAGCTGGAAGTGATCCGCCCTGCGTTCTGCGATATCGCGATCCGGTTGGGCAGTGCCGGTCCTTGACAGGGGGCCGCGGCGGTCGCAAGTGCTCATACCCCTGCCTCCAGATCATATGGCAGCACAAGGCTAAAGCGCGACTTTGCGCCCCGGATCTCATAGTCGAGTGAAATCTCCAGGATACCCTCCGGCTGCCGGGCCTCTACGGCCACGCGCTTGGCATCCACCCGTGGTTCGTGCAGCAGGATCGCGCGGCGGATCACCGTTTCGATCATCGTCAGCCGCGTGGCGTTCATCGGACCGAAAACCTCTTCCTCGATGCGGCAACCGAAATCCGGACGCATGACGCGTTCGCCAAGGGTCGTGGTCAGGATGATCCGAAGGCTTTCCCGAATGTTGCTCGCGCCACCGGTCAACTGAACTCCGTCGTTTTCGAATGTCGGCGGAAAGCCCCAGCCCGTCCCGATGAAGCGGTCCTCAACGGCCATTATTCAACCTCCGATCCGGACGGTTGGCAGCCCGGCGGAAATGGTGCCGCCATGGGCCGTCGGGTCACCCTGCCGCGCGGCGGGACGTCCGCCGATGCGAACGGTCGTCGACCCCTTGAGGATCGTGTCCGGCGGACCGACGCATGTTGCAATGTCGCCCTGCACGGCTGCCGGCAATCCGCCGATCCGCACAAGCGGCACGCCGGGTCCGGCAATCGGACCGCCCACATGCGGGATCGGCACGACAGCGGGTGTCTGCAACGGACAGGTGTGAAAGTCACTGATCCTGGCGGCCGGCGGCATGTCGATCCTCCTTGCGATTCTATAGGTCCTAGTTGATGTCGACCGTTGCGCCGCGCACGACGGTCGATCCCGAGCTTTTGAAGTTGGCCGACGTGGTCCCCTTCATTTCCATGCCGGCTTTCGCAGCCGCGTTGACGTTGGTTCCGTCGATCGTGATGTTGCCCTTGGCGTCGAGCGTTATGTCGGCATTGCTGGTGAGCGTGATCCCGTTATTGTCGAATTCCATCTTGTTTCCGGACTTGTCGGAAATGGTGATTATTCCCTCGTCATCGGACAGCGATATCAGCCGGTTGCCTTCGGTTTCGATCACGAGCGATGGCCCGCTGTCGTCAAAAACAATCCGCGTGCCCGCACGCGACACCAGACCCTTCAGGTCGTTGTCCTCAGCGCCCGGCAGGGGTGAGGCCGCGGCCGAGCTGTGCAGACCGCCGATCAGCACAGGGTCTCGCGGATCACTGTCCAGAAACCCGAGCAGGCATTCGCTGCCGGGATCAGGCAACATCACCAGACCACGCTTTTCGCCGCCGCCGATACTCATCGGGCGTGCCCAGATCGGTTCCGATGTTTCAGTCTCGCTCACGAGGCGAACGGACACCCGGTCTTCCCCTGCAGGATCGTTATGAACTTCATCGACGACGCCGATCTGCAGTCCCGAGATCGAAGGAATAAGTCCGGCTGCCGGGGGCGCACAGACATCGTGCCGCTCGTCGTGAAACGCGGGATCCAGTCCGATCTGGACGAAGCATCGCCAGTCTCCGCGGGCGATCGAGTGACGTAGGCCGGAGACAAACGCCTTGCCGTCGAAGCGCGGCCCCAATCCTTTCAGTTCGACCATGTTGCCAACCGAAAGGCTTGTGGATCCTTGAACCTCCAGCATTCCGGTCACCGCCGACAGCCGGCGCCGTTGCATGGCAGCACGCGCCCAATCGTCAAGCTCGGCCTGATTGCGAGCCCCTGCCTGCCTTGGTTTCGGCTTGTGCCCCGAAGCATCGGAGAGCGCATTGCCGTCGAGATTTCCAGGCCCCGGCACATCGCTCGCGGCGCTTTCGGCCGTTTCGATTTCCGCTTCGGCCGCGCTCCAGGCGCCAACCGAAATCTCGGCTGCCTGCGCTTCTGCATTGAGCTCGACATCCAGGCTGAAAAGCGTCCGGCCGTATTCCAGGGTCGCCGCCGGGTCTTTGCCGGGATCGGGCGTAAACAGACGCAATCCGTCCGTTTCGCCGACCAAAAGCTGCCCGATCCTTTCGCCCCTTAGCACGCAGAAGTCCCAGTCGGTCGCCTGGTGCTGCACGAGCTGCGGCTGTTGCATTTCCGAGCTTCCCTCGAACCCGATCCCGTAGCCACCGGCAATCTGCTCGATGGCGTCGGCATCGCTCACATCGACCCAGACGCGCGAATGTCGTGCGTGATGCATGCGGAAAGCGGCATGCTTTACCTCGACATGCAGCCGCGACGATCCCTTCAAGGGAGCCTCGGCGCGCAGGCGTGTCGCAATGCCCTTGAAAATCAGCTCTTCGTTGCGGTTGTAGCCGAGGTCAATCTCGACTTCCGCGCCCGGTACGAATGTATCGGACGCGGCGATATCGAAGCTTTGTTTAGCCGGGTCACCATCCTGGAAAATGAGATGGGCATAGGGAATACTTCCGCAGACCTGTGAGATTTCCAACGACAAAAGCGCGAAGGTCCCCGGGATCTCGGTTCCGTTCGACCGGATCGTGACCGTGGTCAGGGCTGCGCTCTGTGTCGGCTCAAGCGGCATCGGTCACCTCACCGGAGGCAGGATCAGGTCCGATCCCGTCTCAAGTTGACGGACGGTATCAAGCCCGTTCGCTTCAGCCACAGCGATGTAAAGTCCCGGATCGCGGTAAACCCCGTAGGTGAGATTTACGAGCGTGTCTCCGTCGTGAACAAGACGCCCGTGGGTGATGTCCGGGCTTGCGAGGTTCTTCTCCTTCTCCTGGACTTCCGGATCCTTGTGCTCCTTGAAAGTCGCGCTGAGGACCGCCCGAAGCGGATTACCCTGTGAATCGAACAGCTTGAAATTGACGGAATAGGTTTCCAGCGCGCAGGTGACGGACAATCGCCCCCAGGCCAGATGCAGAAATCTCTGTCTGTGGACCTCGCCGGAAAATCCGACAGTCTCCCGAAACGCATCGAGACGTTCAATCAGGGTCTCCGCCGAACTCGGATCCCCGCCGTGACGGCCATCCACGTCAAGCGCACCCGAACCTTCGAGCGGCAAGTCGAACGTATAGGTCCTCGGTTTGATGCCCTTGACCTTCGCCTCGTTCCCGTCGGCACCCTGAGGCGTCTCGTCGGCATTCATTTCCAGTTCGACAGCGTCGGTATATTCCGCCGGGTTGATCTGGGCTTCAAAGGTCGGTCCGGCAGGCAGGCTGTCCGCGAACGCCTTTGAGGATTCGTAAGGAACGATCGTCAGCTTCACCAATGTACCGTCCGGCGGGGGCATTTCAGCGTTCCTCCCGGCGCCGGATCACGGCGATGGCCTCGGCAACGGCGGCCGAGATTACATGTTCGCGCTCAGCGGCTTTTTCCGTGTCGGACATTTCATTTGCCGGCTTCGTTTTCGGCGAACCTTCGATACGGCCGCGGAATTCGATGAGATTGACCTGCACCGCCATGTCAGACCTCCCGGAAATGCGCGTAGGCAAGTTCGAGCGTTTCAACCGCGATATCGCTTGTCTCGGCATTGAAATCGGACACGGTCCATTTCTTCGGCCAGGCATTCACTACGGAGAATGTGCGCAGCGGTTCCAGCTCTGTATCGAGGAGGACGACGCTCAAGGTGATGGGCCGGATGACGAGGCTTTGAACGGCGTCCCGGATCCATTGGGTCACCGCGCTTTCCGCAATCAGCCCGCGTTTCAGGACGAGGTCTGGATAGCTCGCTCGAACCGGAACCTTGTGAACGAAACGGTTCTCACCGCCCTCCGTCACCGTCTCCTGTTCCAGCTCCATGGAAAGCCCGGAGACCTCCCTGAAGCGGACATCCAGATCTCCCGCACCGGGCAGATCAAACTCGACCCGGAAATTGTGGATGAGGGGCAGATTGTAGGGGTGAGCCAATGTCATGGGAAACGCCCTACGGTGCCGAGATTGCGATGGAGTCGCCTTTGAACTCCATGGATTCGATCGCAATCTCGTTGCCGTCCGCCTTGAGATCGGTGGAAGCGATCTTGGTCACGAAGGCATTCGAAATCACCCAGACGAAGACCGGCTCGCGCATTTCATCCAGAAGCGAAATCTGAACATCCCGCCGGTTTGCCGGGTCAAGGATCGCCTGGAACCAGTCGTAGATTTCGTTGTCACCGCGCACCATGCCCCGCTTGCAGGTCACCGTGCCGTATTTCTTCATGCCCGGGATCTGGATTTTCGACGGTTCCGGGTAAGCGCCTTCGCGGTACTCGATAACTTCCGTCTCGATGTCCAGCCCGGAGACTTCCGTGAAGCCGATCCGGGTGAACCCCTCCATCTCGACCTCGAAATTGTATTTTGCGATCGGATAATTGACCATTTTTCAGATCCTTTCGGATGCGGCGGCTCAGGCCACCTGGGCCTTTTGCGTGAATTGCAGGATGATCTTTTCGGCCGGGCCGGGAAGCGCCACACGCACAAGGATCCGCATGATGCCGTCGACAATGTCCTGTTGGCTCATCGTGGTTCCAAGTCCGATGGAAACCTCAAATGCATCTGCCGCCGTCGGGCCCGCAAGCGTTCCCGCGCGCCACTCGTTGAGCAGGAACCCTTCGATCATGCGCTTCACACGGACCCAGGTTTTGGACACGTTGGGTTCGAACACGAAGGCTTCGAGCGCATCGCCAATGCTCTCTTCCAGGTAAAGGGCAGCTCTGCGCCGGTTGACGAATTTCCAGTCGCCGCTGTTGCCGGCAAGTGTTCGTGCACCCCAGACCACCGTGCCGCGCCCGGTGAAGAAGCGGATCGCATTTACGGATTTGCCTGATGTCGGGTCGACGTTCAAAAGACCCTGTTCTTCGTCCGTGATCGCGAGCGCGGGCCCCACAGTGTTCATCACGCCGACATTGGCCGGTGCGACATGAACACCGCGCTGCCGGTCGACCCGGGCGTAAATCCCGGCCATTGCCGGTGACGGCGGCATGATCAGCGTTGTGCTGTTCAAAAGGTTCAGAACCGCTTCGACGACCGGCTTTTCGCCTGGTTGCGAATTGGCAGGCGTCACAAGGTCAACGACACCTTGAAAGAAGTTGTCTGACAGTGGCAGGTCCGAGCCACCATTCGTGAACAGATCTGTCGTATTGGTCTGATTGCCCTGCGCGTCGAAAGTGATCAACTGCGACGCTGCGTCGATATCAACGGTTCCGGCCGCGTAAAGCACCGGCATGTTGGTGTTGAGGTAAGGAATATATGCCGCGCCATATTTGAGAACATCTTCTGAAACCGCCGTAACCCGGTCTCTGAATTCTGCTGTCACATCCTGACCAAGCGTTGAGGGAATCCCCGAATTGTCGACAGTGCCCCCGGGGTAGGAGTCAATCACATCGGCAATCGTGAAACGGTCCTGCGTGCGATTGCAGGACTGCATTGAGGCCGTTGCCAATGAACCGTAGTTCGCGGCATTTGCGCCGATCGTGTTGACGATGACGTTCAGCGTGATTTCGTCGGTGCTCTCCAGCGCCGTAATCGCATCATCATAGTTGGATTGCGCATTGGCCGCGGCATCAATCGGCCGGATGTGGCAGGGCCCACCCCCGTTGTCGAAGTAAAGCTGCAACGCGTGGTAAAAGAGGCGCTGTCCCGTCGGCACGCGTTCCGGCGCCGCCTGAAAACTTGTATCAACGCCAAGCAACGCACCGTTCTGATCGATGCGTTTGTCTGCGCGTATGGTAAAGCCGCTCGCCGCCGGTATCCCAAACAACGCTTCAAATTCCTGCAACGAGCTGATGCGCCAGGTGTTTCCGATCAGGGTGGTCCCGTCAGGCGCATTAGTGTTGCGAACAGGACCAATGAAGGCAGGTATCGCCGTTGCGACGCCCGCGATCGTCGGCGTGTTGAAAGGCAGTTCCTGTATGGCCACGCCGGGCGTTGAAAGCATTAAATTGGTCATGGCGGGTTTCCTCTCGGGGGCTTAGTCTTGGCTCAGATCCGGAATTGAAACGGGTTTGGATTGGAAGGCTTTGTCCGGGGCTCCAGAAAGCAGTGGCGAGACCTCAGCAAAGGTTGGCGACGCTCGCCTTTCGGCAATCCACCCGTTGTTGCGAACACCTTCGCTATAGCGCGCTGGTTTTTCTGTCCGATAAAGATCATCACGAGGTCCTGGCTCGAAAGGAGGCGGTAAAGAGGGCTCCATTCGGTGACGGTACGGCGTCCTGCCGCTGGTCCCACCAAAGGTCGAGGATCATTTCCGCACCGCTGTTGCTGATTTCATCGTCGGCGTAAACGATCTGGTCCAAGGCGCCCGCGACAGGCGTCGTCAGACGCGCGGCGGGGTGCTGAAGAGAACTGAGATCCGCGCCCAGTCTGAATACGGTGCCGGGTGGCGCCGTGAACCTTTGCTCGGCCAAAAGCGTGTTGTCGAAACGGTTCCGGGCGTGCAGACGATCGGGCGAACCTGCCGTCAGATCTATCGCGACCGGGAAATCGCTCGCGGGGCCTGATTGGACCAGTTCGCTCTGCTCGACAGTCGCAATTGCACTCAGCGCTCCGGAGGCTTGAATGGCACCGGTCGCACCGAGGTTCTCCAACAAAATCTGGCGGCGCGCAGGTGTCAGGTCCGGATGGTACCGATCGTAAAACTGCGGGTCTGTGATCCGCAGTCCGAAGCTCAGGCGCGTCCGATCGCTGATCGGCCCGATGAGCGGGTCCGCTGCATCCGGATTGTTGCGGCTGTAAATCGAAAAACCCGCAGTGCCGGTTCTGAAGATCAATGAATGATCAGCCATAACCCGTCGTGTGTGAGTGCTCGGACGCACATCGAAGGCATCGACCGCATCCCCACCATCGTCTTCGAACCTGACCCGCAGAAAGCGGCGATATTGGCGAATGAAGCTCATGTGCCGCTCATATTCAGTTCGATGGTGTCGATTTCCTGTAGAACCTCGTCTTCGACCTCGCGGCGGATTTCAACCAGCCTGACCTTGTAGATCACGCAGGGAAAAATCGTTCCGCCCATGATGGACCACAGGTTGTTGAGAGCCTCGAAGCTCATGTTGTGATGATCGAAGGCAAGCTGCACGGCTCTTTGTGGAAACGGATTGTCGGCACGGCTGTCCGCCGGCGTGAAGATCCGCCGGTCCTGGAAGAGCGCAATCGTCTGGGAAAGATTGAAAAGGCTGGTTCCGTAGTTCTGAAAATCGAAGGCAAACAGCAGATAAAGGTTCATGAAAACCGAAGGCTGCCGTTGGACCGGCTGACCATCGACGATGAACATGTTCGGTGTGTTGCGAAGCGCGGATTCTTCCTCGACATTGATCAGGGTGATGGTCAGCCCTTCGGAGCCTTCCTCAGCAAGAACTCTCGCGCTTTCAAGCTGGGCTTCCGTGTCGCTCACACTGAGATGATCACGGACTTCGCGGCGGACAAATTCGAGTGCTTCATTGATCATGGAGGAGCACCGCTTCTTTTCCAATAAAACGCGCACACCTTCACGAATGCAAAGGCATACCGCTCGCCGAATGTGGCGATTAGCAATATATTACAAGTGAAAAGTCTCTGAATTAGATAGTAAGTTGAAGTATTACTTTACGTCAACATCAGCAAGGAAACTTCGATGATGTAAGCGCAATCACGCGCTTTACTTGCATCGAGAGTTGCAGAGATTGATACAAACTATTTCTGTCAGAAAAATCGAACACTTGCCGCCTGAAATTTATATTCTGATCGAAAAAAAGCCAGGCTCCAAGACACGCAGAATACCAACCGGACAAATTGCGGTTGCGGAGGTCTGCGCCCCACAACGCCCCGCTCCGACGGCGAGATTGAGGGTCAAGACGCCCTGAGCGCGGCCGATGTTTCACGCAATGCCGACTTGAAGGCCTGGGCGAGCGAGGTGTCTGGAGCTGAAATGCGCGTCAGCAGCCCGACCGGCCGCGCCACCACCGGGGCTCCGAGCGCCTTGTAAACAAGACCTCGCCCCTGCGAAGAAAGCATCGACGTTCGAGGCAGCAGGGCAACGCCAAGGCCCTCATTCACGAGCTCCATGGCAGTGGTGGAGCGTCCGACTTCAAATGCCCATTGAGGGGTGAAGCGGCTTCGAGCCATCGCTTCGTCGATCAGCAAACGGTTTCCTGTGCCTCTCGCCGGAAGGATCAGGCTCTCCGACTGAATATCAGCCCATGTCACTTTTGATTTGGTGGCAAGGTGATGGCCTTGCGGCAAACAAAGCACGATCAGGTCATCGAATAGCGGTTCGAAATGCGTGTTCGGTTCCAGCAGGCCAATGGAGCAGACACCAAAGTCCGCGTCTTCGCGCGACACGGCTTCCGCGACCTCATTGGCAGCTTGATCAAGTAACCGCAATCTCACGGGAAGCCCTTTGTCGTGCAACATCTGAAGAGCGGGAATGAGGAGTGGATGCACAAGTGTCGGGATCATTGCGACGGTCACGACGGCCCCGCGCTGGTGGGCAAAAGCAACACTTTCGTCCCGCATAGCGAGTGTTGTTTCCCGAGCACTTTCCAGCATCGCCTCGGCCCGTGCCTGCAAACGTTTTGCTGCAAGCGTCGGTTTGACCGCACGTGTCGTTCGATCGAACAGAACCGAGCCTAGTGTTTCCTCCAGCTTCTGGATCCTGCGGGTTACGGCCGATTGCGACAGGTTCAATCGCTCGGCGGCATGGTGAAACGAGACCGTTTCCATGACCGCCAGGAAAGCTTCAAGGTCATTGAAATCGAAATTAATGCGCATTGTGCATTAATCGACCAAGAAGCAACAATTGTCAAAACAATCAGCCCGCTGGTAAGACGCTCTTCAAAGGAAACGCATCATGACCAGCCAATACGACATCGCCATCATCGGCGGCGGCAATGCCGCTCTTTGCGCGGCCATGACGGCTGCGGAAAGGGGTGCCAAAGTCATCATTCTGGAAACGGCACCCAAGGCATATCGCGGCGGAAACTCGCGCCACACCAGAAACTTCAGATGCATGCACTCCGCCCCGCTTGGCCCGCTGGTCGACGACTACAGCGAGGACGAGTATTTCGACGATCTTTTGAAGGTCACCGGCGGCAAGACCGACGAGACGCTCGCACGGCTGGCGATCCGCACCTCCGAGGAGTGCCTGCCCTGGATGGAAGAACACGGCGTCCGCTTTCAGCCGTCCCTGTCCGGCACGCTTTCGCTGGCGCGCACCAATGCGTTTTTCATGGGTGGCGGCAAGTCGCTGGTCAACGCCTACTACCGCACCGCTGAAAAGCTTGGTGTCTCGGTTTTATATGAGGCCAATGTCACACATCTGGAGCTTGATCGGGACAGGATCGCCCAGATCGACTACACGCATGAAGGCGAAGCAAAATACCTCGAGCCCAGCGCCGTGATAGTCGCCTCCGGCGGATTTCAGGCGGATACCGAGTGGCTTACCCGCGCCTGGGGTCCGGCGGCGAAGAATTTCCTCATCCGGGGAACGCCGTACAACCGAGGCGTCGTTCTGGCGGATCTTCTGGACCAGGGCGTCCAGTCAGTCGGCGATCCGACGCAGTGCCATGCGGTTGCGATCGACGGACGTGCGCCTAAATTCGATGGCGGCATCGTCACGCGGCTCGACTGCGTTCCGTTTTCCATTGTCGTCAACAAGGAGGCGGACCGCTTTTATGACGAAGGCGAGGACGTCTGGCCGAAGCGCTATGCCATCTGGGGACGTCTCGTTGCCAACCAGCCCGACCAGGTCGGCTATGTCATCATCGATTCCAAGTCGCTGAAACTGTTCATGCCGTCGGTTTTCCCACCCATAAAGGCCAATACGCTGGAAGAGCTTGCCGGGAAGATGGGGCTGCCGCAGGCAAAGCTGGTCGAGACCGTGAAGACATTCAATGCCGCCTGCGGTGACACATCAGGTTTTCATCCGACCGAACTGGATGGTGTCAAAACGATTGGGATCAACATTCCAAAGACCAATTGGGCGCGTCCGATCGATGAGCCGCCCTTTTACGGCTACAGCCTGAAGACAGGTGTCACCTTCACCTATCTCGGCCTCAAGGTAGATGAAAACGCCCAGTGCAGAGCGGAGAAGGGCTCAATCCGGAACCTGTGGGCGGCCGGAGAAACCATGGCCGGCTCCATCCTGGGACAGGGCTATCTCGCCGGTTTCGGCATGACCATCGGGACCGTGTTCGGACGTATCGCAGGCCGGGAGGCCGCCAATCATGCAAGCTGATCTGCTTCAGGAAGCCCGCCGGCAGGCGGAGATCTGCAATGCCTGCCGTTACTGCGAAGGCTACTGCTCCGTGTTCCCGGCCCTGCACCAGGAACGCTTCTTTTCCGATGCCAACCTCACGCAGCTGGCCAATCTCTGTCACAACTGCCGGGGCTGCTACTATGCGTGCCAGTACACCGCCCCGCACGAGTTCGATCTCAACCTGCCGAAGGCGCTCGCCGAAGTGCGCCAGGACAGCTGGGAGAGCTTTGCCTGGCCCGCTCCACTGGCGCGACGGTTTCAAAAAAGCGGCGTGATGATCGCCCTGGCCACCATTCTCGGCTTCGCCTTGCTGTTCCTCGCGTTCCGCGCGCTCGGTTCCAACGGCGGCGAAGGCTTTTACGCGGTTCTGTCTCATTCCGCCATGGTCGCGATCTTCCTGCCGGCCTTCCTGTTTCCTCTTGCCAGCATTGCCGTCAGCCTCCGACGCTACTGGCAGGAAACTGGCGGAAAGACGATCACGCCCAGCCAGATCGTCGGAGCATTCGGGTCCGCCGCGAAGATGAAGAACCTTGCAGGCGGGCACGGTGACGGCTGCAATTTCGAGGACGAGGACCGGTTCAGCCAGGCACGCCGTCATGCGCACCAGGCGGTCATGTACGGGTTCCTGCTCTGTTTCGCCTCAACGTCTGCCGGAACCATCTTGCACTATATCTTCGACATACCCGCCCCCTATCCGCTTTGGTCGCTGCCGAAGCTTCTGGGAATTCCGGGCGGCATCCTGATGGTGATCGGAACGGTCATGCTGGCCTCGCTGAAGCTCAAGGCCGACCGGTCGCTCGGCGCACCGTCCGCCTGGGGTGGGGAGATGGGCTTTGTCCTGCTCCTGTTCCTGGTCGCGCTTTCCGGCCTTTTGCTCTACGTACTTGGCAATACAGCAGCCATGCCCGCGCTTCTGGCCATACACCTCGGCTCCGTGCTCAGCTTCTTCCTGCTGACGCCCTATACCAAGATGGCTCATGGTTTTTACCGCCTCGCGGCGCTGGTACGCGATGAACAGCGCAAGTCGACCGGCTGAACACTCAGCGGAAATTATCCGGTCGTGTCGGTGACCGTGAACTGCCCCATCATGCCCTGATCTTCATGCTCCAGAATGTGGCAGTGATACATATACGGGAAGTCTTCGTCTGCGAGGTGATCGAACCGCACGACGAATTCGGACCAATCATCGTCGTCCAGCACCACCGTGTCCTTCCAGCCAGCTTGGTCCGGCGTTACGGCGGCCCCCTCCATTTGCTCGACCAGGAACGAACAGCCATGCACGTGGAACGGATGCGCGCCTTGATCTGAGCGAATGCGCCAACGCTCCCAGACACCGCGTTCGACGCGCTCGTTGATGACGCTCATGTCCATAACCGCACCGTTGATCGTCATGGTCATGGCACCATGGCCGGCATGCGCGCCGTGGCCTCCGGAGTGGCCGGCATGTGCCCTGTCACTCTCGCCATGATCCATCTCCAGAACGAATTCGCGCGTCTTTCTGATCTCTTCCGGGTCCGGACGCTCGATCGTCGCCAACCGCTCCGGCATCGGCACGGTATGAGCGACCAGCGTCCTGTCAACTCTCAAAAGCAACGATGCCGGAGCAGCCGATTGACCGGGTCCGGTGACAAGACCCACAAGACCGGAAACGATGCCCTCACCTTCTTCGTCGATGTCGTCCTCGAAGAATGTCAACAGCTCGGCGGAGGTGTCTTCGGACAGGTCCACGATGATTTCGCACCGTTCGCCTGGCGACATTTCCATGGTGGTCATCGGCACGGGTGCTTCCAGCAACCCACCATCGCTGGCGATCTTGTGGAAGGTCCGGTTGTCGGCGAATGTCAGGATGTAAAACCGCGCATTCGCGCCGTTGAGAATACGAAGACGCACCATGCCGGCAGGAACTTCTGCAACCGGGGACAGCGCACCGTTGATAACCGCCGTATCGCCGAACCAACCGTCTTCACCGGCGTCCTCAAGCGAATAGACCAGCCGTCCCGCCGCATCGAAGGTTCTGTCCTGAATGATCACCGGAAGATCATCGAGGCCGTAGCGGTTCGGGAGCTCTTTCGAGACAGCCTCATCATCATCGATGATCATCATGCCGGCGAGGCCCCGATAGGTCTGGGTACCGGTTTTTCCATGGGTATGGGAATGGTACCAGCACGTCGCTGCGGGCTGGACGATCGACAAGGTTGGCTGCCAGTGTTCTCCCGCAGGCATTTCCAGCTGCGGTCCGCCATCCACGTTCCCCGGAACATGGAGACCATGGCCGTGAACGGAAACGCCTTCAGTCAGTGTGTTGTGGTAGTTGAGGTTGAGCTCCGTGTTCCGCCGCGTGCGAATGGTCGGACCCAGATAATCCTGATTGATACCGAGCGTCGGTGTCATGACGCCCGGTTTGAAAGACCACATGCCGGTGCGAATGGTCAGATCCAGCGGCTCGCCATTGGTGCCGTCGGCAAGAGGCGGTATTGGCAGGGACGGCCGCGCGGTATTCGACCATGCCGGTCCTGCAAGGCAAAGGCCTGTGAATGAGAGGCCGCCTCCAAGGAATTGGCGCCGGGACAACTTGAGCGACATTTCAGATCTCCAGATCAACAGATACGGTGAGGCCGCGCACCCCGCTGACATTGGCGAGACAACGCGCAAAAACTCGATGTAAATGTGAATGGGAAACGCATACGTATCCGTCCATCGGACAAATGCCGGATCGACCGTCCCGGCTATGGGACATAAGGTCAATTCGGGTGGCTCAACCGAGCACCAAGGTGCCAAAGACACGCAAGACAGGGAACGACTTCATGCTGGATACGAACGGACCGTTCTGGAATTGGAGAACCTTTTTTGCCCTGTTCGTTCTGATAGTGTTTGCCACAAGCGTCGTTGAAGTTTTCAACGAATTCCGGGCTGGAGAAACGCTTGGTTCCATGGGTGACGATCTTGCCAGACTCGTGATCAGCGCCCTGGTCCTGGGCGCCTTTCTATACGATCGCAACATTCAGCAGAAAACGCTCAGGGAACTGAGCGGTCAGCTTGAAAAAGCACGCGGCCAATTGGCGAGGCTCGATTCCCGTTCGGTTGAGCTTGCAGGTCAATACCGCGCGGTCATGCAAAAGCAGTTCGACGCCTGGAACCTGACGGCCAGTGAGCAGGATGTCGTGATCGGAATGCTGAAGGGGCTTTCGTTCCGGGAAATCGCGGGGCTCAGGGAAACGCGCGAGAAAACGGTGCGGCAGCAGGCCTCCACCGTCTATCGGAAAGCCGGCGTCTCCAGCCGGAACGAGCTGACCGCATGGTTCTTCGAAGACATGCTGGATCCGTTACCCGCCCGGGTCGAGTAACCAATAGATGCTATGCGACCTCAAAACGTCGCGTCCCGGCCTTGTCAGACCCCGGTAGCGAGATATAACCCCCGAACGCTTGGACTCCAGACCGGCGATGCGGCGCGCAAACATGAGTGCGACAGTCTCCGGAACCTTAAACAGAACAAACAGAAATCCGGGTGCTGTGGTGGAAACGCAAAAGATAACAATTCTCGACGGCGGCATGGGCCAGGAGCTTGTCCGCCTGAGCGGGCTGGAACCCACAGGGCTCTGGTCGACGCGGATCATGATGGAACGGCCGGACCTCGTCGCGGAGATCCACGATTCCTATTTCGCCGCCGGCGCGCATGTGGCAACGGCGAACACTTATGCGATCCACCGCGACCGCCTGCGCCCGAACGGGATCGAAGACCGGTTCGAGGAGCTCCAGACGCTCGCATGCGAAATCGCTTGCCGGTCCCGCGATGCGCACGGCTCCGGATCGGTCGTCGGTGCCGTCGGTCCGCTCGGTTGGTCCTACAGCCATGACGGCGCGCCGCCGGAAGATGAATCCACCGAGCTTTACGCGGAAATCTGCCGTATCCAGGCGGATTTCGTTGACTCCTACCTGATCGAAACAATCGCTTCGATCGAACAAGCAAGGGCTGCCGTCAACGGCGCTCTTGGTCACGGCAAACCGGTCTGGATCGGGCTGACGGTCGACGATGCCGACGGCACCAAATTGCGCTCGGGAGAAAGCCTTTCGGATGCCGTGCGCGAAGTTGCCGCGCTCTCGCCGCAAGCCGTTCTTCTGAACTGCTCCATACCGGAAGCTGTGGCCGCCGGGTTGGACACCATGCCGGAGACGGACCTGCCGACCGGCGGCTATGCCAACGGGTTCACCGGGATAAGTAAGGAATTCCTGTCCGCCGGCAGCGCGGTAACGAAACTGACTTCCCGTGTCGACCTCACCCCGGATGCCTATGCCGACCATGTCAGCGGGTGGATCGCGTCGGGCGCGACCATCATTGGCGGCTGCTGCGAAGTCGGTCCGGCGCATATTGCGGAGCTCGCCCGCAGGTTCGGCTGACCGGGTCCATCCGCCAGTGGACTCAATTGGTATGCGACCTAAGCACCGGTGACGCCTTTGGCGGGCGCTGGTATTTTTGCACAAAAGCGGGAGGTCGGCATGCGGACACTGGCGTTTCTTTTTTCACTTGCTCTCACGGGTGCAGCCCTGGCGCAGTCTCCCGAAACGGTCGAGGACGAACTCGGTATTCTCAATCCGCAGGATACCGGCGTTGCAATGCTCAAGCGCAAGATCGAGATGGGTGTCATTGATTCCGTAACCTGTTCTCTCGGGATCAACGCCACAAAAAATGACGACCACGTGCTTGCCAGAAAGCTGACACGGCGCTGTGCCGAAGCCGGATACACCAAAGCGATGACCTGGATGAGCCAGCTTGAAAACAATGGAATGGGCGGCGACTACAATCCCGATGCAGCAGCAGAATGGGATCGCCTCGCTGCCGAGGCCGGTGACCCGGTCGGGCGCTTCAACTATGGCTTGGATCTCATCCGTGGTCACGGCGTTGCGCAGGACGAAGCTTTGGGACGCCAGTATATCGATCAGGCGGCTGAAGATGGGCTGGCGATCGCGGAACGTCTGCGGAATGCGGGTTACGATTTGGACGAAGTCACACCTGACTCTGATAACTGGAAATACGCTCCGCTTTACTAGAACCCGGAACGCGAAAGAAAGCTAAGGCCGCGCCGCGAGAACCGGTATCGGCCAAACCGCGAGCCTTTGACATGCGTTAGCGCAGAACGGCCTGATCACGTTCAAATCAACAAAACCTGTCATATGCCCTTGAGGGCAAGCGTAAAGCGTGCTTCCAGACCCGGCTGCAGACCCTGGAGCTTTAGACCGCCGCCATGCCGCTCCGCAACCCGTTCGACGATTGGCAGCCCAAGGCCACTGCCGCCGCTGTTTTCCGAGACCTGACCGAAACGCTGAAGCGCGGTTTGGATTTGCGCATCGGTGAGACCGACCCCATTGTCGGTTACCACCACGGTGACCTCTTCCGGTGATGTTTCAAGCCGGATCGATATCCTGGAAAGGTCCGGACCGCCATGTTTGAGTGCATTGTCGATCAGGTTGGAAACAGCCTCGCGGATCATCGTGCGGTCACCCGCGACGGACATGGTATCTGCTGCAGTTTCGAACGTGATCGAGACACCGTGTGTGTTTCTGCGGCAATATTCCTTCGTAACGCCGCTCACGAGATCATTGATGGCAAACGTTTCTTTTGCCGAAACGGGGCTGATCGATTTGGTGCGCTCATAGGTCAGCAGTTTCTGAGCAAGCTGGCTGGTTTCCTTGGCTGCATCTACCAGATCATCTGCGCGCTCGCGCATGGACGCATCAGAAGGCGCTGATCTGACCGATTCAGCCAGTGCGAGGACACCCGCGATGGGGTTGCGAAGCTGGTGGGCGGCATTCGAAATGAACTCGTTCTGGGTCGCCATGGCTTCCGACACCTGTGCAAGCAATCTGTTGAGTGTGCGAACGATCCCCTCAACTTCGACAGGCACCGCTCTCTGGATCGGTTTCAGCACTTCTCCGGATCGAAGATCAATAGCCTGCTGCAGGTCGTTCAGCGGGTGCAGTCCGATGCGAATACCGAACCAGACGATCAGGGACAGCGACGTGATGATCGATGAAATTGTTATCAGTGACCGCAGCATAAGGTCCCGAACGAAGGCGGCACGGATGGTCACTTCCTGCCAGACGGTCGTGGTGAAGATCCCACTGAAGTCGTCAACCTGCATGCGCGTTCGCATGCGGTACCCACGCACCTCCCGACCAAGATACACCCCATTGAAATAAACAGGGCTGAGGTCTCCGTCACCGGCCAACGGGATGCCGACCGGCGGCGTTGCATAGCCGGCAACGATAACCCCGTCAGGTGCATAGACATGATAGAAAACCGGGCCGCCGGACGTGTCTGAAAGGATCTTGCGCGTGGCCGGCGCAAGCGCATCGCCGCCCGAAAGCGCAACATCATTGGTTACCGAAAGCGCCGCCGACTGCAGGCTCCGGTCGAAAACCTCATTGGCCGTCACACGCGCATTGTTGAGTTGCCACAGGCCCGTCGCTCCGGCCACGAACAAGAGCGGCACGAGGATGATCAGGGTCAGGCGCAGCCGAAGAGAATAGGTTCTCTTCATGCAGTCGCACTGCCCAGGGAATAGCCTATCCCTCTGTGAACGTGGATATTGACGCCATAGCCTGCCAGCCGCTTCCTGAGCCGCGAGACATAGACTTCGATGACCTTCTCGTCGGTTTCACTGCCGGCTCCGTAAAGCTGATCCAGCAGGCTCGCCTTCGACATTGTCCTGCCTTTGACCTGCGCCAAGGCAGCAAGCAGCGCGAGTTCCCGCCTGGGAACATCCAATGCGGTTTCGCCGTCAAGCAATTGCAGTGCACCGACATCGAGTTTCAGCGAGCCTATCTCGATCAACTGCCGCGGCGCAACACCCTTGCGGCGTCCAAGAGCGCGTATGCGCGCTGCCAGCTCTTCCATTTCGAACGGTTTGACGAGGTAATCGTCCGCGCCTGCGTCGAGACCTTTCACGCGATCTTCAGTTTCCGATCGCGCGGTCAGCAGAATGACGGGACGCGGATCGCCGCGTTCTCTCAAATCGGCAAGCAGGTCCAGCCCGTTCTTGCCTGGCAGGTTGAGGTCCAGAATGACGAGATCACCGCCTTCCTGCCTCAGAAAAGCTTCAGCATCATCGCCGTCATGCAGAATGTCGACCGAATGTCCGGCATCCCGAAGCTGGTAAGCGATGCCCTTTGCAAGACTGACATTGTCCTCAACGAGTGCGATCCGCATTTTTGTTATTCTTTTACGATGAAAGCTTGTTGCAAGCTTCGCAGGGAAAACTCTTTCCATCAAGCTGCTTTTGAAAGCGCTTCAAGTGCGTCAGCCTGGAGGGGCTGTCCACACCAATGGGAGGAAATAATGGTTTTGAAGAAGCTTGCGCGCCAGCTCGCGCTCGGTGTGACATGTGTGGCTGGCGCTCTGTTGCCGGCTCAGGCCCTGGCGGCCGACCTTGACCTGTCCGGCAAAACGGTCGAATGGGTTATCCCGTTTTCTGAAACAGGCGGCTCTGCCAAGTGGGCCAACTTTTATGCTCCGTTGCTCAGCGAAGCCCTTCCGGGCCAGCCGACCGTCGTCGTGAAATTCATGCCGGGTGCCGGGTCTACCAAGGGCGCCAACTGGTTCCAGCAGCAGAAATACGACAGCAGCGAAGGCACTGTCATTTTCGGGTCTTCCGGTTCGACGCAGTTCCCTTATCTGCTCGGCGACCCAAGGGTGCGCTACGACTATAAGGACTGGAATGTCGTTCTGGCCTCGGGAACCGGTGGCGTTGCCTATCTGCCGCCGGATCTGGCCGCCAAGATGAGCGGCAATGATGCAAGCGCTTTGAAAGAGACTGACTTCATCTACGGGTCTCAAGGCGCGACCCGCCTCGATCTCGTTCCGCTGCTTGCCTGGGAAATGCTCGGCCTGAATGTCGAGCCTGTCTTCGGCATCAAGGGTCGCGGCGATGGGCGCCTGATGTTCGAACGCGGTGAAGCCAATATCGACTATCAGACATCCTCGTCTTACCTCAAAGGCGTCACTCCGTTGGTGGAAGCCGGAACGGCGGTCCCGATGATGAGCTGGGGGGCTCTGGACGCCGATGGCAACATCGTTCGCGACCCGACATTCCCCGACATGCCGACCTTCAAAGAGGTTTGCGAAGCGACTGAAGGCTGCGAAACGTCAGGCGAAAAATGGGACGCGTGGAAGGCGTTTTTCATTGCCGGTTTCCCGGCGCAGAAGATGGTCTTCCTGCCGAACGGCGCATCCCAGGACGCAATCGACACCTATTCGAAGGCGTTTGACACGGTCAAGGCACGGGCGGACTTCGCTGAGATCTCCGCAGGCCGGCTTGGCAAATACCCGCAGATGACCGGCGCTG
The DNA here is from genome assembly GCF_040530035.1 of Roseibium sp. HPY-6. Lineage (NCBI taxonomy): Bacteria > Pseudomonadati > Pseudomonadota > Alphaproteobacteria > Hyphomicrobiales > Stappiaceae > Roseibium > Roseibium sp. HPY-6. Next base: position 40,084 of record NZ_JBEWCD010000005.1, on the reverse strand, counting down.
AAGCTGACAACGCCCTCAAGAGCGCGACGGAAGTGCCCGACAGCGCGAAGGAATTCGTGGTCGGCTGGCTGCAGGAACGCTACGGCGTCTCCCTTAAGTAGCAACACTTCTGCCCGTCCGGTCTGACCGGACGGGTTCCCTTACCTGAAAAACAAAATCCGGGGCGATCCAGTGGACATTCTTGGCACCGCTTTACCTGCGCTCGCCGATGCGTCGGCGATGATCTTTCAGCCCGCCGTGATCGGCTACCTGATTCTCGGCGTGGTGATGGGCCTTTGCATCGGGGTCTTTCCCGGACTTGGCGGCATCGCCGGCCTGTCACTGCTGCTGCCCTTCATGTTCGGCATGGATCCCGTCCTCGGACTTGCCTTGATGATCGGCATGGTCGCGGTGGTTCCGACCTCGGACACATTCGCATCGGTCCTGATGGGCATTCCGGGCTCCTCCGCCTCGCAGGCAACCGTTCTCGACGGCTTCCCGCTGGCAAAAAGGGGCGAAGCCGCGCGGGCGCTTTCCGCCGCGTTTGCATCGTCGCTTTTCGGCGGTCTGGTAGGCGCGGCGTTCCTGACCGTTTTCATCCTTGTGGCGCGGCCGATCGTACTGGAATTCCGGACCCCGGAACTTCTCATGATCACCCTGTTCGGCCTGTCAATGGTCGGCATTCTTGCCGGACAGGTCGCCATCAAGGGTATCGTTGCAGCCGGCCTCGGTCTGATGGTCGGAACCATCGGTGAAGGCGACAGCGCAGGCGCGCTGCGCATGGCAACCTATGACATGCCCTATCTGACCGACGGCCTGAAACTGGTCATTGTCGGGCTCGGCATATTCGCAATCCCGGAAATCGTCGCCCTATTGCGTCAGGACCGGGCAATATCCGAACGCTCCATGCTCGGTGGCGGCTGGCTTCACGGCGTGCGCGACTGGTTCGCCAATATCTGGCTGAGCATTCGCTGTTCGCTGATCGGCGTTACCGTAGGCGTCATCCCGGGCCTTGGCGGTTCCGTTGTCGACTGGATTGCCTATGGGCATACCGTTCAGACCTCAAAGGACAAATCCAAATTCGGCAGCGGTGACGTGCGCGGCGTGATCGGCCCGGAAAGTTCCAACAATGCCAAGGAAGGCGGCGGTCTCGTACCGACACTTCTATTCGGCATTCCGGGATCCGGTTCCATGGCCGTCTTTATCGGTGCCGTCGCCCTGCTCGGCTCGGGCCAGATCGAAGTCGGCCCGTCAATGCTGAAAAACAATCTCGACGTCACATACGCAATCGTTTGGTTGCTGGCGCTTGCAAATGTGGTCGGCACGGTCATCTGCATACTCGGATCCGGTGGCATCGCTCGCCTGACGACGATCCCTTTCGCGCTGCTCGCTCCGTTCCTGTTTATGATCATCTCTTTCGCCGCGTTCCAGTCAGGCCAGAACCTGATGGATCTGGTTGCGCTGTTCACAATCGGCCTGCTCGGAATTCTGATGCGCCGGTTTGACTGGTCGCGCCCTGCTTTCCTGATCGGCTTCGTGCTTTCCAATCCGGCGGAAACGTATACCAACCAGGCCGTCCAGATCGCAGCCTCCCGTTTCCGCAAAGGCTTCGCTGAGGGGATGGAATACATCTTCTCACCGATTGTGATCGTGCTCATCATCATCACAATCGTTTCCGTCGTGATCGGCTTGCGTCAATCCAAGAACATCCGCGCCGAAGGCGACGTTCCGACAGGCACCAAACGCGCGCCGCTGATGTTCCTGCTTGCGATCCTGGGGTATCTGGCGTTCGCTTTCACCAATGCCTCCCTCATTCCGGACTACGCTTCTGCGGACCGTGTCTTCCCGCAATTTGTCGGTCTTGTCTCGATCATCGGTTGCCTGATCCTTTTGTTCCGGATGCGGACAAGCCCGGAAACCAGCCCGCTTTTCAGCGACAGCGAAGCAGGCAATTCTGAAGGCAATCAGCACGGTCTGCGGGCAACGCTTGCGTGGTTTGCGGAACTTCTGATCCTGACCTCGCTGGTGGGTTTCATTCTCGCGCTCGCTGCATTTCTGGTCGCCTTCATCCACTACCGCGCCAAACGAAGCCTGCCCTACGCCCTTCTTTACGGAGCGTGCGGGATCGCCTTCATGTGCGGCATGGCCTGGCTGCTGAACCGGGACTTCCCGCCTGGTTTGCTGCAGTCCTATGTCACCTTGCCCTGGCCGCTGACCTGAGGGGGGCGCAATGACGACTTCGCTCCTTTGCCTTGCCGGTGACGGTATCGGGCCGGAGATCATGGCGGCCACAAAGGAAGTCGTTGAAACGGGCTGCGCGAAGAACGGCGTAAAAATCGAATTGCCGGAACGGCTCATCGGGTTTCGCGCGCTGGACGACGGCTTGTCGACAATCCCGCAGAGCGTGATTGATGCCGCCCGCGAGTCTGACGGGATCGTTCTTGGCCCTGTGTCCCACAACGACTATCCCCCAAGGGAAGAAGGCGGGCTCAATCCTTCTGGCGTTTTGCGCAAGGAACTCGATCTCTTTGCAAATATCCGGCCGGCCCGAAGTTTCGCAGGCGTTCGGACACCGACCGGTAAACAGCTCGATTTGGTGATCTTCCGCGAGAATCTGGAAGGCTTTTACGCAGACCGTAACCTGCACGCCGGGAGCGGCGAGTTCATGCCTGTTCCGGGTGTCGCCATGGCAATGCGGCTGATCACCGAGCACGGCAGCGAGCGCATCGGCCGCGCTGCCTTTGATTTCGCCGCAGCAAACGGCAGGAAAAGGGTCACAGCGATCCACAAGGCCAACGTAATGCGCACCAGCGATGGTCTTTTTCTGGAGACAATCCGCCGGATTGCGGGTGAGCACCCGGAAATTCAGTACGATGAAGTTCTGGTGGACGCAGCGGCCGCCCTGCTTGTCCGAGACCCAGGCCGCTTTGACGTTATCGTCACAACCAACATGTTCGGCGATATCCTCTCCGATCTTGCCACAGAACTCGCCGGGGGGCTGGGGCTGGCGGCCTCCCTGAACCTCGGACCGGAAAGCGCTGCCGCGCAGGCGCAGCACGGGTCTGCGCCGGATATCGCAGGCCAGGATCGGGCAAATCCAACCTCATTGATCGGCTCAGCGGCCATGTTGCTCCGCTACCTGGGACATGTGAACGCCGCTTCCTCGATCGAGGCCGCGCTCGGAAAAGCTCTGGCGTCGCCTGAGACCCGAACCGCAGACCTGGGAGGCCCTCTCGGGACCCGGGCCTTCACCTCCGTCCTTGTCGATCTCATCCAGGAGGCTGACATATGATGCAGACATCCACTCCCTTCATTTTCATACGTGCGGGATCCTCTCGCGGGCCTTATCTGAAACGCAGCGACCTGCCCGAGGACCTCAACGACCTGTCGAAAGTCCTCATCTCCATTGTTGGTGCAGGCCATCCGTTCAACATCGACGGCATCGGTGGCGGTACCGCCGTGACGACCAAGGTCGCGATGCTGTCCAGGTCCGATGATGATTGGGCTGACGTTGACTATTTCTTCGCGCAAGTTGGCGTTGAGGAGAAGCTGGTCGACTACAGACCTTCTTGCGGCAATATCCTGGTCGGTGTCGGTCCGGCCGCTATCGAAATGGGTCTCATTGAGCCGATCGGCGATGTCACGGAAGTGAGGATCAGGGCGGTCAACACCGGCGCGCTGGTTTCTGAGCTTGTTCAAACGCCTGGCGGATCGGTTCGGTATGATGGCAAGGCTTCGATCGACGGCGTACCTGGAACGGCTGCGCCCATTCAGCTGCAGTTCATGAAGGTGGAAGGCAGTATAACGAGCGGGATTTTCCCGACAGGGGTCACACGGGAAGTGATCAACGATATCGAAGTCACCTGCATGGACGTTGCCATGCCCATGGTGATCGGCCGGGCTGCGGACTTTGGCATCACCGGCTACGAAAGCGCCAAGGAGCTTGACGCCAATAAGCCCCTCTTTGAAAAAATGGAAGCTATTCGCCTTCTCGCCGGAGAGCGCATGGGGCTGGGAGACGTCACCAAATCGGTGACTCCGAAATTCGGATTGCTCGCGCCGGCGCGCGACGGAGGCTCCGCATGCATTCGCTATTTCATGCCTTGGAACTGCCACCCGACACTGGCTGTCACGGGGTCGCAATGTCTTGCGTCATGCCTTTTGGCACCCGGTACGGTGGGAGAAGGCATTCTTGCAGATACGCAACACTCTCCTGCAAGACTTCAGCTTGAACATCCAATGGGAAAGATGGAAGTCGTGATAGACTATGAAATGCGGGATGGCACATTCCATGTGACCTCCGCCGGGCTGCTGCGCACCGCCAGAAAGCTCGCAGCCGGCGAAGTGTTTGTTCCTGGGGATGTCTGGTCCCGGCCCTGAGACCCGAACGGTCGGAAATGGAGCAGTTGATGCATTATCAGGACAGTATTGATGCCGCCGCACGGGCGCTGGAAACCGCAAGGCAAATGATTGCGGATGAGATCCGGGATTATCCGACACCGGTCTCCGGATGCGATGCGCAGTACAATCACCTTCTTGCCAGGCGCGCCCAGATCACCAAGGCGTTGACCACCTTGAACAGCGATGTTTTTGTGCCGACCCCGCGCACGCTCACAGAAGGCAGCGGTGTGGAGAGCAGATGAAAGTTCACATACTTGATGACTGGTTCGACACGCTGCGGACGCTGCCGTGCTTTGCCAAACTTGAACAACACGATGTCACTGTCTGGACGGACCATGTCGAGGACCCGGCCGTTCTGGCATCTCGTCTTACAGCGGCGGAGGCAGTGGTCCTGTTCCGCGAACGCACGAAAATCACGGCTGAGCTGCTCGAGCGGCTCCCCGGTTTGAAACTGATCTCCCAGAGAAGCGTCTATCCGCACATTGATGTCGATGCCTGCACAAAAAACGGCGTGCTTCTGTGTTCAAACATGCATGCGGGCACGCCAAGCTATGCGGCTGCGGAACTGACGTTGACGCTCATGTTGGCAAGTTTCCGGCAGATCCCTGAACAGGTCGCTGCCATCCGGCGGGGCGACTGGCAGATGGGCGTCGGGAGAACGCTGCGCGGGCGCACGCTCGGGCTTTACGGTTATGGCCGCATCGCAAAAGCCGTTGCCGGCTATGCCGAAGCAATCGGCATGAAGGTCCAGTGGTGGTCGTCGGAGGCGGGACGTGAACGCGCCAAAGCCGACGGCGTGCGTTTGGCCGCGAGCCGCGAGGCGTTTTTCGCAACTTCCGACATTGTCAGCCTTCACGTCCGGCTGAAACCGGATACGAGAGGCATCATCACGGCAGCAGACCTAGCGGCCATGCAGCCCCGTGCCCTTCTGGTCAACACATCCCGCTCGGGTTTGGTTGCTCCGGGTGTCCTGGAGAGCGAAATCGACCGGGGCCGCATCTTTGCTGCTGTGGACGTCTACGACACGGAGCCTTTGACGGATACCGGACACCCGCTTCTGACCCATCCGAACGTCTTGCCGACACCACATGTCGGCTACGTAACCGAGGACGAATTCGACCTACAGTTTTCGGACATTTTCGACCAGGTAAATGCCTTCGCCGCGGGCGACCCGATCCACATGATCAATCCGGAAGTATGGAGCGGGAGCAACGGGTAACACTGCTCGATGGGCTCAGGTCTCGCGTGCCTCGGCACAAGAAAACCTGCCCGGTTGGAAGCCCACAAAAAAAGCGCCCGCACAGGACTGTGCAGGCACTTGACTGGTTTTTACGGCCAGCTGTTACTGATTTGCCAGATAGTCGGCTTCCAGCTTTGCACGAAGCTCAGCAAGTTCACCGGACTCAGTCATTTCCTTGACGATCTTGTCAATCACGGGCACCAGCTTGTCCGCCTTGGATTCATGGACGTAGTGATAGAGCGGCAGCTCTTTCAGCGCCGGTTCCAGCATGACGATGTCATTCAGACCGGTTCTTTTGAGTTCCGCACGGCCGTCCAGGTTGCTGGTCAGAGCAAGTTGCGCACGTTCTTTGGAGACGATCGTGAACAGCTGCTCAGGGCTGCGAACCACATTCACGTTGTCCAGGCCTTTCGTGATGGCCTCCGTATGAAGAACACCGGCAACAACTGCGGTTGTGTAGTCGCCCAGCTTGTCCGCCGTCACACCGTTCACACCGTCGTTTTTGGCGAAAGCGACCGTTTCAAGGCTCGAGAGGGGGGTCGGTACGCGAATGAGCGACTTGACATTCTCGCCCAGAGCATAAACGCGGAGCGTCTCGCCGTCCTTGCGGCCCGCTGAGGCTTCCGCAAGCGCACGCTTCCCAGGCATCGCTTCGATGGTCATGTCGATACCTGCTCTCTTATAGACTTCCTTGAGCAGTTCTTCGCCAACAGCCTGTTCCGCAAGACCTTGAATGCGCACAAAATTATACGTTTCGGCTTTGGCCGGAACAATGAGACAGCAAAGAATTGCTGCAGCTGCGACAATGTTGGATTTGATGTTGAACATTCATTTCTCCTCGTGGTTCCCGAGTATTCTGGTAGTATCAATTCGTTAAATTGAGTTTTACAAAATAGTTTGGAATTCTTCGTAGTATCTAAAAAAACTTTTGCAGCAACCAAACGTAACGTCATCGGTAAAAAAGTCAGAAATGCTTTGACGATTTGTCAACACATGACAAATGCAACCTGAGTTAAGAAAAAATTTGCACGAGACCGATAGATTCCACGAAACGCCTTTGGGGAGTCACCATGAAGTTTTGGCAATCTGTGAAATTCACCACTACGGTGCCAATCGTTGTGGTCGTTGCGGTCGCTTTTGTCTCGTTCGCCTTTATCACGTCTTCGCAACGCGTTTCGGCTGTTCAAAATGCTTTCGAGCAGCAGATCAGCATGAGCACCAGCCTGACCAACGAAGCGTTGGCAAGCGCAATCTGGGACTTTGACCAGGATCTGGCCGACAGCCTGCTGGCACCGTTGCTCGACAACAGGAATTTCGCCTGGGCGGTTGTCCAGGAGACAGACGGAAGCACCTTTTCCTCTCTGATGCGCGAAAGCGATCAGGAGGTCGATGCCGACGCTCTGGTGTCGCGAATTCCTGAAAACATGCGCGGTGAAAACGCACTTGCCGAAACGGCGTTTGTGGCCGACGCGGACTTCCAGATTGGCATTAAGCCAATTGTCCGCGGAAACAACGACGGTGGCGAAACACTCGGTTTCATTTATGTGGGCTTCGACATTGCGGGGATCGAGCAGGCGCGGAGCGAGGCCTTTGTAACGGCATTGACGATAACGCTCGTTGCTGTTCTTGCCGTCTCAATCGTGCTCGTGGCCCTGATACGCAGAATTACTGGTCAGATTGGCCGATTGTCTGACACCATGAATGTTCTTTCATCCGGCAACTACGACATCGACATCCCATACGTTGCAAGAGTGGACGAGATGGGTCAGATGGCACGTACGGTCGAAGTCTTCAGGGACAATGGCCTGCGCCAGCGGGAACTTGAGGAAGAGCAACAACAGAACATTGAAAATGAACGCCGCCGCCAGGCAGGTCTGGAAGAACTGATTTCAGCCTTCCGCGATGATTCACAGCGTCTCCTCGAACCGGTTACGCAGTCAACCGACAACATGAAAAACACGTCCGATTTGCTTATGGACCTCTCGACCGGCAATACGGAGCGCACGGCGTCCGTCGCGGTCGCAACGGAACAGGCTTACGGCAACGTACAAACCGTTGCGTCGGCATCCGAAGAACTGTCCGCCTCCATTGCGGAAATATCCCGTCAGATCGCCGAAACGAGCGATGTTGTCTCTTCGGCAAATGCAAAAGCAACGTCGGCGAACGAACAGGTTTCGAGCCTGGCGTCTTCTGCCCAGAAGATCGGTGCCGTTCTTCAGCTCATCCAGGAAATCGCGGAGCAGACCAACCTGCTGGCCCTGAACGCAACGATCGAAGCTGCGCGCGCAGGGGAAGCCGGGCGCGGCTTTGCTGTTGTTGCAGCAGAGGTCAAGGAGTTGGCAACCCAGACCTCAAAGGCCACCGAAGAGATCTCGGCGCAGATCAATGCGATCCAGTCGGCCTCCACAGACTCGGTCGTGGCGATCGAGGAAATCGCGAACATCATGTTCAAGGTCAACGAGTTCACGAGTTCCATCACCGAGGCGCTTGAGCAGCAAGGATCAGCAACCGCGGAAATCAGCAGCTCAATTCAGGATGTTGCGTCGGGCACACGCGAAATCAGCGAAAACATGACCGGCGTGAAGTCAGCGGTTGAAGAAACGTCTCATTCCGCCGGCAACGTCTCATTGGCTTCCACTGAGGTTGCGCAAAACACCCGCGAACTCGCTGAGCGAATTGACGACTTCCTCCAACAGGTGGCTTCGGCCTAGCGAGGATCGCGGACAGCTATTCGGCCCCGGACCTGTCGTCAAAGTCGCTCCCATCAACAACGCGCCGCCCCCTTTTGGGCGGCGTTTTTTTTCAGCACACAAGGAATTGCCAAAACGATAGCTGTATTGGCGGCTCGCTTGGAAAGACGCAGAAACTTATTCGCGCACTTTCAGCGCAGCGCGGCGGGCGCCATGCAAATGTGCGCGCAACGCCTCTTCCACGCCCGGCTTGTTTCCAGCGCTGAGCAAACGAACGATCAACTCATGTTCGTGGTTCGAATCTCTGAGGCGATCGACTTGGAAAAGTTGCGATTTCCGGTAAGGCGCCAGCTTCAGCCGCAACTCGGACGCCATTTCGGCCAAATCGACATTGCCGCTCGCCTCATAAATGAGCGAGTGAAAATCGAGGTTCATAGCCTCGTATTCCCGGAAAGCCTTGTTGGCGGCAAACTCCGTCATGCGACCATGCATGGCCTGCAGGCGGCTAAGATCATCCTGCGAAATCCTTCGGGCCGCAAGTCCGCCGCATGTGGCCTCCATCTCCGCCATGGCCTCAAACATCGATCCAAGCCGCGCGGCGTCAAAACTGCGCACGATAACGCCTTTATACGGCGAGCGCTCCGCCAGTGAGCGGGATACAATGGTTTGCAAGGCTTCACGGACGGGGGTTCGCGACACACCAAAACGCTCTGCGATCGCAGCCTCGCTCAGCCGTGTACCGGGTGCCAGGCTCCCCCGGACGATCTCGTCCTCCAGCGCTTCGGAGATCATTGCGCTGTGTACACCCTTCAAAGCCTTGTCACCTCTTGTCAGTTGCACGTTCAGCTGAATGCGCAGATCGGTCTAAGCGTCCGCATGAATACCATAACGTTGCAAGTCCAGTCTTCTGACCGCCGGTTTTGTTACCATCTTTGGCAACCTCTTAGCGTCCCAGCACCGGATGCCGCTGTGACGGAAAGCGTGTTCCTGACGATACCATTACCAACCGATTGCCTGCGGTAGCCAGGTTGCTATTGACGGAAAGCCAAACAAAAGCGCAAGAGCGATGGCCTGAATGGCGATGAAGGGAAGCACGCCTCGATAGATCATGGTCGTGGTGACCCCCGGAGGCGCAGCCCCTTTCAAAAAGAAAAGCGCCCACCCGAAGGGCGGCGTCAGGAAGGACGTTTGCAGGTTCAGCGCAATCAGGGCCGCCAGCCAGACCATGTCGGTGCCTTGTTCCACGAAGAAGGGCAGCAACAGTGGTAGGGCGATATAGCTGATTTCGATCCATTCGAGGAAGAAGCCGAGAACGAAGAGCAGAACCATCAGGAACAGAAGGGCTCCGATCTCGCCACCCGGCAGGATGTAGAGCATGTCCTTGACGAGATCTTCGCCGTCGAGGCCCCGAAAGGCGATGGCAAAAACCTGCGCCGCGACAAGGATGAAAAAGATCATCGCCGAGATTCGCAGGGTGCCTTGGGCTGCTTCCCAAATCATCGACAAGCGCAGACGTCCGTAGAGAGCGGCGATCAGGATAGCAAATACGGCCCCGACACTGGCCGCTTCGGTTGGAGCGGCAATCCCGCCAATGATCGATCCAAGCACACCGCCAACGAGGACCAGCGGCGGGGCAAGCGATTGCACCGCCTTGATGGCAAGGGGCCAGCCGGTCAGGTCGGATCGCTCCTCAGCCGGCAGGGCCGGCATCAGGTCCGGGCGCATTTTTCCGTAGATCAGAATGAAAGCGACGTAGAGACCCGCAAGCATCAACCCGGGCATCATGGCGGCGGCGAACAGCGTGCCGACGCTTTCTCCCATGATATCGGCCAGCAGTATGAGCACCAGGGACGGAGGAATGATCTGGCCCAATGTGCCCGAAGCGCAAATGGCACCGGATGCAAGGCCGCCATCGTAACCGCGCCGGAGCAACACCGGCAGCGTCAACATGGTGAGCGTCGCGACAGTCGCGCCGACGATGCCGGTCGAGGCCCCCATCAGCACACCAACGATGATGAGCGCAATTGCCATTCCACCATTTAGTCGTCCGGAAAGACGGCCGACAACTTCCAGCATGTCTTCGGCAACGCGCGATTTTTCAAGCATCACGCCCATGAAGACAAACAGAGGAATGGCAATGAATTCGTATTTGGTCACGACCCCGTAAATCCGGGACGGTGTCAGATTGAAGAGAAAGTCGCCGAACCCCATCCAGCCGAAGACAAAGCCCGCCACCGCAATTCCGATGCCGACCGGAATACCCGCCAGAAGCAGGAGCATGAAGCCCAGGATAAGGCCAATTGCCAACAGTTCCATCATGGGCATCAGGCACCACTCCTCAGTGCGGCGGCATGACGGACGGCGTTCGCAAGGCATTGCAGTGCAAGCAGCGCAAAGGCAAACGGAATAAAGCCCTTGAGCAGCCATCGCCCCGGCAACCCGCCCGGATCGGGTGACCCTTCCAGAAGGGAGAACGAGCTGTCGACGAAGCCCATTGAGTATTTGATGAAAAGCACGGAGACCGCAGCGCCGAGCAGCATGGACACCAGATCGATCCAGCGACGGGCTCGCGAACCGAGCTTGTCATACACCATATCAACGCGAACATGGCCATTCTCAAGCATCAGAACGATGATGCCGAGAAGCGCGATCGGCACGAGGAGATGCCACTCCAATTCCTGCATCCAGACAGATGCATTGCCGAACACATATCGACCGGCAACGTTGAAGAAAACCAGGCCAACCATGAACAGCAACAATGCGGAAGCGATACGCGAAATTATGCGTGTCATGGCATCGATGAAATCGGCGAACTTCAGGGCAATCGTCATGGAGATACTTGATATTTGAGAATGAAAATCCAGCCGCGCGCCGCGGCTGGATCTGGTTGCGTGTCAGAAGGTTTCTTATGACGCGGTGCGCAATTCGGAGTGCCAGACCTTCTCTGAACCATCTGCCCAGACATCATGCTCCGCCTTGAAGGCGAAGTAGTTGTCCATCACCTTTTTGAAGAGCGGATCGGCAGCACCCATTTCTGCATAGACGGCATCCATTTCGACACGGAGCGATTCAACGACCTCGGTTGGAAGCGTGCGCAGTTCCGTTCCGGATGCAGCAAACTCCTTCAAGGCTGCGGCGTTGTTGGCTTCACCCCAGCTGTGCGAAATTACGTTGCAGGCTGCGGCCGCGTTGGTGACAATCGCCTGCAGTTCCGCATCAAGCGTATCCCACGCCGCTTTGTTGATCGTGAGCTCGGTGACCGTGGTCGGCTCATGCCAGCCGGTCGTGTAGTAGTATTTGGCGGCCTTGTTCAAACCCAGGATCTTATCCTGCGCCGGGCCAACCCACTCCGCAGCATCGATCACACCGCGTTCCAGGGCCGGGAAGATCTCACCGCCAGGCAAAACCTTCACGTCGACACCAATGCGCGAGTAAGCCTTGCCGGCGAGGCCCGGAATGCGCAGCCGCAAACCCTTCATGTCGTCGATCGAGTTGATTTCCTTGTTGAACCAGCCGGTCATCTGCACCCCGGTTGCGCCGATGGGCATCGCCACCAGACCGAGGGGTTCATAGACTTCATTCCAGAGCTTGATGCCGTCACCGATATAGAACCAGGCGTTCTGGCCCTGCGTGGACATGCCGAAGGGAACAGCGCCAAAGAACTGGGCGGCCGGCACCTTGCCTGCTCCGAAATAGCTGACCCAGCCGTTCATCTGGACGATGCCCTGGCGTACGGCGTCAAACCCTTCAAAGGCCGGCACCAGTTCACCGCCGTTATATACCTGGATATCGAGCCGGCCGCCGGACATGGCGCGGACGCGATCGGCAAAGTCGGAAAGGGAGCCCGGGCCCGTCGAATAGAACGGCTGACCTGCGGGAAAAGCCGTCGTCATCTTCCATTCAATTGAGCTGGCCCGTGCAACAGCTGGGGCAGCAAGTGTGGCTGCACCGGCGACACCGGCCGTCGTGAGAAACGAACGTCTATCCATGATTTGTCTCCTGATCGTATACAATCAAAGGCGTTTTTGCAATGTTTTCTGATTTTTGCACTAGCGTTGAAATAAATTGTATGCAATCCAAATCAATAGTGATTGTGCCTATTTTTTGATACCGAAGCTTTTTTGCTGATTCTTTGTGCAGAAAATATGCCTTTTGGTCGGGCGATAGGCAGCGTAAGACGAAAGCGAAGGGACTGAGCAGGATGGGGATCGTTCGTCACGGTCGTTATGAATTCAGCCAGATACAAAACCGGGCAGATTACGATTGGCCGGGCGGCCGACGCCTTGCGGTGTATCTCGGCATGAACCTGGAAGTGTTTTCGTTCGGTGAAGGACTGGGGGCTGAACTTGCCCCGGGCGGCCTGCAGCCCGACGTTCTGAATTTCGCCTGGCGCGATTACGGCAACAGGGTGGGCGCACCGCGCCTGCTTGCGCTGTTCAACCGCCTGGCTCTGCCCTGCACGGCCTTGGTCAACTCGGAAATCTACACCGAGGCACCGGGACTTGCCGACGCATTTGCCGCTAGGGGAGACGAGATCGCCGGCCATGGACGCACAAATGCCGAGCGGCAGGGAACCTTGTCTGAAGATGAAGAGAGAAGGCTCATCGAACAGTCAACCGAGATCCTGGCGGCGCAACATGGTCAAAACCCGAAAGGCTGGCTGGGGCCGTGGATATCTCAAAGCCATGTCACGCCGGATCTGCTGCAGGAAGCCGGATACGAGTATCTTCTGGACTGGTGCCACGACGACCAGCCGACCTGGATGACAACGCGCTCCGGGCGCATTTTGTCAATTCCTTACCCGCAGGAACTGAACGACATACCTCAGATCGTTGGACGCAAACGCGAAGGGAATGAGTTTGCGGACATGATCATCGATGCATTCGACGTTCTGCTGGAGGAGGCAAGAACCCGCCCGCTTGTCATGGGAATAGCGCTCCACGGTTATCTGATGGGCCATCCGCACAGGATCAAACACCTTGAGCGCGCACTTCGATATATGCAGGCCAATTCCGGCGACCTTGTGTGGTGGACCACCGCAGGCGCCATCAATGATCATATTCGCAGCACGGTGGATCTTTAGGCATTGTCGTCGATGCGACGGTTACAAAATCAGTTAAAGCCTGAGACCCCAATCAGTGATCAATGACAAAACGAATACACACCAAAACAAATCTCACATCATGACTGTCTCGTGGCAACCTGTTGGAACCAGTTTTGTGCATAATCGAGATACGATGAATCTGAGTTAAGAACGGCGCACGCGTCTGGCGGTTCAACAGGATTTTTCAAAGTGTCCGAGACCAGCAAGGCGGCCCCGAGACCTGTGCCCGTTGTAGAGACTTTCGAGCCTTCAGCGACGCGCCCGCTGGCGACCTCAAGCATCTTCATGAATAGGTCGTTCCTGGCGAACGGACCCTCCACGATCGTCGGCCCCTCAGCGCCGATCAGGTCCAGGCACTTGCTCGTTACCAGCGCAAGGTAGAAGGAGGCGGCCGCATACCGCTCACCATCAGAGAGGGAACTATCGTCGATGTTCCAGCCTGCCCGGGCGCCCCGAAACGGTCCCGACAGAGGATCTACGGCCGGGTAAAGCTGGATCTGATTGGCCAGAACGCGTGACACATCCTTATCGGAGGCCTGACGGACGCCGTCCTGCATCACTTGGTCGAACTCTCGTCCCCCCATGAACCGTGCAGACGGGACGGGATCTCCGAACGCGTTCACATTCAACAAAGTATCGCGTTCAGGAGACAGCTCCGTCTTTTGACCGCCAACAGCAAACGAGATCACCCATGTCCCGGTCGACACGACTGAAAAAGACCCTTTCAGCGCGCGAAGGTAGGGATAGAGCGATGCATTCGAGTCGTGAATGCCGCTCGCAACCGGAATGCCAGCCCGCAGTCCCGTGAGAGCGGCAATCTCCGGCTTCAAACCATTCATGCAGTTGGCCGCAATTCGGGCGGGCGCCATCTTGTTCTCAATACCCAACCGGTGGACCAGCGACGAGAAGCGGCGCTCCTGCGGGTTCCACAGGTCGGTATGCGCGCCAAGTGAGGTCATTTCCGTGTGCCGCACACCCGTCAACTTGAAGGACCAGTATTGGGGATACGTGACCACGCTGGCGATCCGATCCTTCAGGCCAGCATCCTGGCGAAGTTGCCAGTAGATCTGGGCACCTGCATTGAGACCCAGTGCAAGACGGGGCGACCCTGTTTCCTGAAAGTCGGGGCGAATGGCCTCATAGCCTGCCGACGATTCATCAGGCCCGGCGTACTCATAGTCCAGCATCGGAGCTGCCAGGTTGCCTTCGTCATCCAGGAGAACCACGCTTGCGCCATGCGTCGCGATTGAGATCGCATCGATCCCGTGTTTCGTGTTCTGCTCTGCCAGTACTGCGATGATGAAGCGCCAAAGCCCTTCAAGGTCGTAATGCGGATAGGGTGGCTCTGCCAGAACGACGTTCGGCTGTGTCGCGATGTCGATTTCGGTGCCTTCGACCGCATCCACCGCGCCAACCTTGGCGTTCGTCTTGCCAATATCTATGACCGCTACGTGTCTCACTTACGCTCCTGTGCGACCAATTTCCCGTTGGCGCTCCGTTCCGGATCAAATGGAAAGATGCGCCGTTTCGAAGCCTGTCACACTCCCCTTTTCACCTCAACGCGTGCTTTCGCGCGCCTTGACCGATGCACCGCTCAACTATTTGACCGCTGCACTCCAACGACGCCATCGACAGCCTTCAACACGAGCACAGCTTCAAATTCACAAAGAAGCGGCAGACTGCCGACAAACGCCCTTGTCCGGATTTCGCGCGAAATGTAACATGCTAGTATACCAATGAGCGAAACGACGGCCACAGATATGGAGACCTCCGGCACCGTTCGGCTGACACCTTTGTCAGAGTACGAAGGCAGTCTTTCGTCTCGCGTTTACATGAGCCTCAAGGACGCGATTCTCACCCTGGCTTACGAACCCGGAGAAGTCCTGCGGAAAGCCGAGATATGCGACCAGTTGGGCATTTCGCGCAGCCCTGTTGCAGAAGCCGTGACGAAGCTCGCCGCCGAGGGATTGCTCAGAGTCATGCCACAGTCGGGGACCTATGTGGCTCAATTGTCAATGGACGAGATACGCGAGGCGGCGTTCATCAGAGAAGCTTTTGAGCTGGCTGCCGTTGAGTATGTGGCCCAGATCATTACCGACGACCAGATCACGCTCTTGCGACGAAACCTGAAGGTTCAGCAGGGGCTTGTGGAGCATCAGGACATTCAGGGATTTTACAAGTCCGACACGGCAATGCACAATCTGATCATGGGGTTCACGCACTTCAAACGCCTGGCATCCATCGCCGAGACAAGTTGGCTGCATGTCAACCGCGCCCGCCAGCTTGTCTTGCCGAATCCGAGGCGCGTTTCGGATACGCTTGATGAGCATTATGCGATTGTCGATGCCCTCGCGGCGCGCGATCCAGGTGCAGCCAGAAGCGCAACGGAATTTCACCTGGGCCAGCTTATTCGCCACCTGGAAGCGGTAGAACGCGATCGCCCGGAGCTTTTTTCTCGACCATGACAAGACGCAACCGTCCCCGCTATGCGGCTCGCCTCAATGCCTTCAAACAGCTCTTGCCTGGCTCCGATGTGCTCGATTGGATCGCTGCCGCCGGACAGGTGGAAGGGCTCGGCGCAGCCGACCTGAACTATCCGGATCATTTTTCGAAACACGGCGAAGAAGCCGTCAAAGGCGCGTTGGACAAGGCGGAACTGGAGCTGAACGGCATCGCCATGCGTTACTATTCCGAGCCCGCATTCAAGCTTGGAGCCTTTACCAATCCTGACCCGTCTGTCCGCCAGGCTGCCCTCGACATCACAAAGCAGGGACTGGATGCCTGTACCCGGATGGGAGGCAAGGTCGTCACGCTCTGGATGGGACAGGACGGGTTCGACTATGCCTTTCAGATGAACTACTCGTCAGCCTGGGACCATACGATTGAGGCGATCCGGGAGGTATGCGCTCACAACCCCGGCCTTGATATCGCGATCGAGTACAAACCGAATGAGCCACGGGCGTTTTCTCTCATGCCGGACATTGGCACGACTTTGCTCGCCTGCAGGGAAGTGAATGCCGCCAATCTCGGCGTGACGCTCGATTTTGCCCATGTCCTTTATGCAGACGAAATGCCTGCCTGTTCGGCTGCTTTGATCGCGCGCCATTCCAGGATGATCGGTCTGCACCTGAACGACGGCTATGGCAAACGCGACGATGGCCTCATGGTGGGTTCCGTTCACGCCATACAGACTGTCGAACTCCTGATCGCAATGCTGCGGGCCAACCAGACGGATGTGATCTACTTCGATACCTTTCCCGACATGGGCGGCCTGAACCCGATCGAGGAAGCGCGCACGAATGTTCTCATGACCGATCGCCTTCTGGACGTCGCCTATCGCTTGTCCGACGACCCTGAGCTCAGCGACGCGATCAGCCGGCAGGATGCGGCGATTTCCCAGCGGATCGTTGCCCGGGAGCTCTACGGATTATGACGATACTGGTCGTGGGGGCGCTGCACTGGGACGTCGTGGTGCGCGCGTCCAGACTGCCGCATATCGATGAAACACTGCGCGGCTCGTCAGTCGCTTATCAATTTGGCGGAAAAGGCGGAAACCAGGCCATCGCGGCAGCCCTTGCAGGTGCAGATGTCGCATTTGCAGGGCGGATCGGATCGGATCAGGCTGGTGCCGAAATGAAACTCAGATTGACAGAAGCCGGGATCGACGTGTCCGGACTTCAGGCCGGGCCGGATGCGTCCGGAATGAGCGCCGCCATTGTCGATGAAGACGGCAACTACGGCGCTGTGATCGTCTCGGCAGAGAACCACAAATTCGATGCCGAGTTGATGAACATCCCGAGCGGGTGCCAAATGCTGCTCTTGCAGAACGAGATGACGCACTCCGCGTTGCGCCGGGTCAAACAAAAGGCTCTTGATGCGGGTGTGCCAATCGTCCTCAACGCGGCCCCCGCAACAGGCCTGACTGGAGAAGACCTGCAATCCGTCGACGTGCTGATTGTCAATCGCCTGGAGGCTTCGGACCTTTTGGGAAACGAGCCCTCTGATACAGATTGGGCCGGCAGTGTGCGCAAGCTTCAGACCCTGGTTCCAGGATCGAGCGTCATCGTGACACTCGGCGGAGACGGCGTGTGTTTCGCACAGAGCGGTCAGACACCGCGACATCAGCCCGCCAAGGAAGCGGTGGTCCACTCAACACACGGTGCCGGAGATGTCTTTGTCGGTGCCTTTGCAGCGGCATATGCAGACGGCACTCCATTCGAAACGGCCATCGAAAGAGCGCAAACTGCGGCTGCGGAACACGTTTCCGGAAGCCTGTAGAAACAGACATCCGCGCCGCCTGCCACCAGGCTTTCAATCACGAAGCGATGCCCGAAATCATGGAGCGTCTTCCCGCACCAGACCTTCGTGTTTCAAGTCGGCCCAAAGTGCCTCTGGGATCTCAGCGTTCTCCGCTTCGAGATTGCTTTCCATTTCGCTGACGCCCTGTCCGCCCGGGATAACTGAAATCACCGACGGGTGACGGAGTGGAAACTGAAAGGCAGCATCCACCATGCGAACGCCATGGCTGTCACAGATGCCTTGGATCCCGCGAACCCTTTCAAGCACGCCTTCGGGCGCCGGATCGTAGTTGTAGAAAGCGCCCGGTTTGGGGCCCGTTGCCAGGATACCGGAATTGTAGGGACCACCGATGACTACGCCAATGTTGCGCGTCTCACATAGCGGCAGGAAGCTGGTCAAGGCCTCCTGCTCAAGCAATGTGTATCTCCCCGCCAGAAGGAAGATGTCGAAGTCTCCCCGCTCGGCCATCCACTGGCAGGGTTGCCATTCGTTCACACCAGCGCCGAAGGCCTTGATGACACCCTGATCTCTCAAGGAAAGCAAAGCCTTGTAACCACCATCCATGAACTCGTTCAATTTGGCGTCGAGCGCATCTTGCGTGCCGTGATTGAATATATCGAGATCGTGGGCGAACAGGATATCGATCCGGTCGACACCCAGCCGTTCAAGACTGAACTCGATTGAACGCAGGACACCGTCGTAGGTGTAATCGTAGATCTCGCGCCGCGAAGGCACGTCAAACCACTTGCCGAACCCGTCCCTTTGATCAGGAGCTGTCACCTGGAGGATCCTGCCGACCTTGGTCGACAGTACATAGCTGTCGCGGTCCTTGCCACGCAGGAGCGGGTTGAGCCGGGTCTCCGAAAGACCAAGCCCGTAAAGTGGCGCTGTATCGTAGTAACGCACACCTGCGTCCCAACAGGACAACAGGATTTCCTCGGCGTCCTGGTCCGAAATCGCGCGATAAAGGTTTCCCAGCGGTGCCGTTCCAAATCCAAGATCCGTGACGGTAACACCCCCGTTTCCGATCCTGTCCCAATGTCGTGTCCGTAGCGCCATGGAAAGCCTCCTATCCACTGACATGCTAGTATTAAATAGTCTGGACTGCACCTTCAATTTTCGGCAGCATGGAGATACGGAGGAAACCTAATGGGCAAATTCGAAGCTGTTTTTGGAACACCCAAACCCGTCATCGCCATGGTTCATCTGGGCGCATTGCCGGGGACACCGCTTTACAACGCGGACCGCGGCGTCGATGGCCTCTTGAGGGACGCTGAAGCCGACCTTCGCGCGCTTCAGGCAGCTGGCGTCGACGCGGTGATGTTCGGGAACGAAAATGACCGCCCCTACGAATTCACCGTCGACCCTGCGAGCACAACAACGATGGCCTATGTCATCGGCCGTCTGCGGGAGCAGATCACCGTCCCCTTCGGGGTCAATGTCCTTTGGGATCCGAAGAGCACCGTCGCATTGGCGACTGCCTGCGGCGCTGCGTTTTGCCGTGAGATTTTCACCGGCACCTATGCGAGCGACATGGGACACTGGGCACCGGATGCCGGAGGCGCCCTGCGCTATCGAAAGCGCCTGGATAGAGACGATCTCCTGATGCTCTACAACGTGTCCGCGGAATTTGCCGACAGTCTGGATCGCCGGCCGCTTCCCGACCGGGCACGCTCGGCGGTTTTTTCATCGATCCCTGACGCCGTTCTAGTGTCTGGTCAAATCACCGGAGAGGCCGCGCGGATGGAAGACCTAGAAGCCGTAAAGTCTGTTCTGCCCGATACGCCTGTCCTCGCGAATACCGGCGTAAAGCACGCGACCGTCGCCGAAGTTCTTCGCATCGCCGACGGCTGCGTTGTCGGCTCCAGTCTGAAAGTCGACGGCAATACCTGGAATGCGGTAGATCCGGAGCGCGCCAGGCAGTTCATGGACCTGGCGAGGGCCGCCCGATGATTGCCGAAGACCTCCGGGCCCTCGCTCTGATCCCCGGCCTCTCCGGCCACGAAGAACGCGTCGCCGGCGAAATTGCCGCCAGAATGCCCGTGCCGTGCCGGACAGATCGTCTTGGCAACCTGATCGCGACCTTTCCGGGGACAAACCCTTCGGTGATGCTTTTCACCCATATGGATCAATTGGGTTTCGTGGTCAGAAAGGTTGAAGACAACGGTCTGATCAGAGTCCATCGGGTCGGCGGCGTGCCGGAACGGGCGCTGCTTTCACAGGCAGTCGTTCTGTCTGCCGCGAACGGCAAAGACATTCCCGGTGTCATTGCGAACAAAAGCCACCACGCCACCCAGCCTGACGAAAAATATTCAGTTCCGAAGGCAGCGGAGCTCTTCATTGATGCCGGCTACACGAGCAAGGCCCGTGCAGAAGGGGACGGGATCGTAATCGGGACGCCGGTTACTTACGCTCCGAACTACATGCAGCTTGCCGAGGGACGTGTTGCCGGGACCGCGATCGACGACAGGGCCGGATGCGCAGTGCTCCTGGACGTTGCAAGGTCGCTCGCCAATCGGCAGGACGGCCCGACGGTTCACGTTGTGTTTTCCACCCAGGAGGAATTCAATTTACGCGGTGCCGTCGTCGCGGCGCAAAACCTGAAACCGGACATTGCCATTCAGATTGATCTCATGCTCGCGTGCGACACGCCGGACACGTCCGAGCTGGGCGACATGAGCCTTGGCGGCGGACCCGGCATCAGTCTTTACAGCTTCCACGGCCGCGGCACGCTGAACGGGGTCTTGCCGCATCCTGCGCTTGTCACTGTCTTTGAAAACGCGGCCACGGGTCTTGCGATGAATCTTCAAAGGTCCGCACAGGTGGGCGTTTTGACGGATCTCAGCTATGTGCAATTGGTGGGTGAAGGCGTGGCGTCAATCGATGTCGGCTTTCCAATGCGCTACAGCCATTCGTCGCTGGAGGTGTGCCAGATCAGCGATCTGGAAGACCTAGCCAAGCTCCTGCGTGCCGCACTGGAAAAAATCACACCCGAAACCCAGCTGGACCGCCGCGCATGACCTATACGCTCGGGGTCGATATCGGCACCTATGAAACGAAAGGCGTACTGGCCGACGCAAGCGGTGAGGTTGTCGCCACCGCACGCAAGGCTCACGAAATGACGGTGCCTCAGCCTGGGTGGGCGGAACATCGGCCCGAAGAGGACTGGTGGGGTGACTTCGTCGCCGTCACAAAAGATCTCATCCGGCAATCCGGCATCACCGGCAATCAGATTAAATGCGTCGCATGCTCTGCGATCGGCCCGTGCATGCTGCCGGTCGACAAGGATGGCGCTCCGCTTATGAATGGTGTGCTCTATGGGGTCGACACCAGGGCGATGAGTGAAGTCGAAAGCCTCACCGCCCGGATCGGAGACGACGTTCTACTGGAGCGCTGCGGAAACTCTCTTACATCCCAGTCGGTCGGGCCGAAGATCCTGTGGCTGAAAAACAATCGCCCGCCGATTTATCAAGCGGCGCACAAGATCCTGACCTCCACCAGCTTTATCGTTCATCGGCTGACCGGTGAATATGTGATCGACCATTATACGGCTGCGAATTTTTCACCGCTTTATGATGTGATCACGCAAGACTGGTGCTTCGATCTCGCCCCCGAAATCCTGCAGCCGGACCTGTTGCCGCGATTGCTGTGGTCGTCCGAGATTGCTGGCCACGTGACATCGAAAGCTGCTGCACAAACGGGTCTTGCGGAAGGAACACCCGTCACGTCGGGAACGATAGACGCAGCCGCGGAAGCGCTCAGCGTGGGCGTTCGCTCAACCGGTGACATGATGATGATGTATGGATCAACCATCTTCATCATCACACTGACCGAAGATCGCGTCCGGGATGGACGTCTCTGGTATGCGCCCTGGCTTTTTCCCGGACTGCACGCATCCATGGCGGGACTGGCAACGTCTGGCACGCTGACACACTGGTTCCGCGATCAGTTCGCGCGCGAGCTTCCCAGGGAGAAGGCGTTTTTGACACTCGCGCAAGAAGCGGAGGCAGTCGCCCCGGGCGCGAACGGTCTGCTTTTTTTGCCCTATTTTTCGGGCGAACGGACGCCCTTGCATGATCCGCATGCAAAGGGGACCTTTTTCGGTCTGAACCTGACCCATACGCGCGGGCACATGTACCGGGCCCTCCTTGAGGGGATCACATTTGGCACGGCCCACGTTGTCGAGACGTATCGGGACGCCGGTGTCGAACCGACGCGCATCCTCGCGGTCGGTGGCGGCACAAAAAACGGCGTATGGCTGCAGGGAACTTCAGATGCGTCCGGATTAAGCCAAATCGTTTGTCAAAAAACGGTTGGTGCGAGCTACGGCGATGCGTTCCTGGCCCGGCTGGCGATCGGCGAAGCAAATATTGACGACATTGCAAGGTGGAACCCCGCATCGCAGACGATCCACCCGAACGACGTTCCGGCTTACCGCAAGACTTACCCGCTCTTCCGCCGGCTCTATGAGCAAACCAGGGATATTGCGGCCGAGCTTGGGTAACAGGTTATTTCACCGCACCGGCTGCCATGCCCTTGATGATAAACCGCTCAAGCGCAATTCCGATGATGATCAAGGGAAGGATGGCCGCAAAGCTGAGCGCTGCCATGGACCACCAGCTTATGCCCTGCGATCCGGTCTGGCTCGCGACCATTACGGGCAGGGTTGTTGCGTGGCTCGATGTCAGCAGTGCAGCAAAGAAATACTCGTTCCACGTCAGGACAAGCGACAGGATAAACGACGCGACCATGCCGGGTGCCGCGATGGGCAGAATGATTGTCAGGAACGCGCCCCAGATCGACAGACCGTCAACGAGCGCGGCCTCCTCAAGCTCCGTTGGAATGGAGCCGAACTGATCGCGCATGATCCAGATCACGATAGGCAGGACCGTGAGCGTATAGAGCAGAATGAGGCCAATGCGCGTATCCAGCATCGCAAGCGATTTGTAGAGAACCAGAAACGGAAGCGCGAGCACGACCGGCGGAAGAATAAGCTGGCTCAGGAAGAAGAACGAGATGTCCGGATTGCGCATGAAGCCGAAGCGGTAATTGAAGCGGGACAGGCCATAGGCCGTCATGCTGCCCAGCATGACCGCGAGCGTGGAGGCGGAAACCGCAACGACGGTCGAGTTCCAGAACCTTTTCAGGAACTCATCCCGAACCGTGCTCTCGTTGGCAATGGTATCCGGTGACAGCCCGAGCGAGCGCCACCCAAGCCACTTCGGGATGTAATCCCACCAGGGCACCATGTTCCCCTTCATGACATCGGGGGCCATCTTGAAGCTCGTGGTGATCGTCCAGTAGATCGGGAAGATCGAAATGAACGCCCAGACGATCAGGATACCGTAGATCAGAATTCTACCCGATATGCGTTTGGCCTTGAATGACCGGTCAGCCTCTGTGTCGTGGAAAATCTGGGTCGTCATCTCAGTACCTCGGGCGCATCCAACGGTCCGCCGCCTTGATCAAAAGGGTCATGGCGATGACGATGATGACCAGATAGACAATGGCAAGAAGGGTTCCGTAGCCGACGTTGGACCTGTCGCGATATTCCCGGAATATAAAGCTGGTCACGCTGTCCGTAGCCCCGCCAGGGCCTCCGGACGTGACGTTGATGATGATGTCTGCCAGCTTCAGTTTGAAAATGATCCGGATCAGGATTGCGGTGATGGAAACCGGCAGCATGAGCGGGAAGGTAACCTCCCAGAACTGGGTCCACGGACCCGCACCGTCAACGCGTGCGGCTTCGTTAAGCTCTCTTGGGATCGCCTGCAGGCCCGCCAGGATCATGATCATCATGAACGGAATATACGTCCAGGCGTCCATCAGCATGATCATCAGCTGCGCGATTTCAGGAGAAGAGAAGAACGAGGGATTGTCCACTCCCAGCTCCCGCAACAATCTGGCCACCGGCCCGAACCGGTTTTCCAGCATCGACTTGCCGATCATCCAGGACACTGCGACCGGCGACAGCATAAGCGGCAGCAGAAAAGCCACCCGAAAGAATTTGCGCGCCCTTATTTCCGCGTTCAGCAGCAGGGCGAGACCGAACGCGATGGCGTATTCCACGATGATCGCGAGGGTGTACCAGACCATGTTGCGCAGCGCGTTCCAGTAGAACGGGTCGTTCCACATCTGCCGAAGATTATCGATGCCGTTGAACTTGCGTCCGTCAGGTGAAGCGAGGTTCCAGTCGGAAAAGGCGATGACCAGCCCGAACAGAAGCGGAAAAACGACCATCGAGACCACGAACAAGGTGGCCGGCAGCACAAAAAGCGTCCGCTTGCCATGCTCACCGCGCGTGATTACCTGCGACGCGCACAGGCAAATGCCCCAGAAGATGTATGCATAAAGGGTCGGCCGCCAACTCGTGAACCCAAGCTCAAGCCAGCCGTTCTGATCAGCGGTCTGCAAAATTGCGATGAGCGCCAACAGGCCCGCTGATCCCCAGACCAGGAGCTTTCCAAAACGCTTGCGCTGTTCGGAGATATCGTCGGCGGTAACAACATGCAGCCGATCGCCTTCGGAACTCATTCCTGTCTTGCCCCGCCTTCATCAGGTTTGCGGACAGGCACAAGGCGCCTGCCCGCACGTTCACATCAAAGTCCCAGAGATGCCTTGTAAAGCTTGATCTGGTTGTCCCGGCCGATCTGGTCGGTAATCTTCTCCCAGGCGGCCGCAATTGCATCGCCGATTTCCTGAGCCGATCCATATTGGCCGGCATATCCTTTGGCGAGTTCGTCCTCTGCCACCGAATAATATTGGAAGATGCCCGGGATGCGGGGCTCGATGGCTGCGTTCGGATGATTGTAGCTGTCGGCGTTCGAGCCCAGATAGTCTTCAATATAGGCACGGTCGTAACCGGCAGCTTCCCACTCATCAAACTGGAAGTGGGAATTGCGGTACGGCTGGAAACCGGACGGATAGGCCGACATCCAAAGGCTGATATCCTTGCCGCCGAGATGGGCTGCCGCACTCCAGGCTGCCTTGCGCTTCTTCTCGTCGCCCGAAACCCGCTTGGTCACATAGATGCCCCAGCCGAGATAGGCCATGTTCGGCGCTTCGTTGTAGGTGTCTTCCCATGCGCCCGACTTGCTGTTGTAAACGCGGTCGGAGCCCGGATTGATCCCGAAACCGACCACATCGCCGACAACGGACGTGTCGGATGTGCGTGCGCTGGAGCCGATATCGCCCCACCACATCAACATGGAACCCGTTCCTGCAAGGAATTGCTGGAAGCCGGTCGTTCCCGGATCCGCGTTGATCTGGTCCGCCGGGTAAGCACCGGCCTCAATCAGGTCAAGAACGTCCTGGATCGCCTGTACCCAGGCCGGGTTGTTGACGCGCGGCTTCATGGTGTCCGGATCGAACAGCCAGGCAGGATCATCCGGATGCTTGGCATAGGCCGCAGCGCGGTTTTCAAGGAAGTAGAAGCCGAAGCCGCCCCAGCCTTTCAGCGGATCGAGGTAGCCGTGAGCGGGCAGTCCGGTCAGCGGGTCTTCCTTGCCGATCAGGGCCTTGGAGGCGGCGTTGACATCCTGCCAGGTTTTTGGAACCGACGCGCCACCGATGGCTCCGTCGCCGAAGTAGTCCGTCCGGTACGCGAATGTATGGCAGTCGCCATCAATAGTGACGCGGTATTTCTTGCCATCCCATGTCCCGACCGGCGGCTTGAGATAACTCACGAGATCTTCCGCATCGATCTGCTCTTCGACCCAGTCCGGCATTTCGTCGAGGAGACCTTTTCCGGCCGTGTCACCTTCGAACGGTGCGCCCATCTCGATTATGTCGAAGTCGACGGTCCCGGTTGCGATGGCCTGCTGCAGGCGTGGATTATAATCTGCCTGTGCCAGGTCAACCCAGTTGATCTTCGCGCCGGTATAGGCTTCCCATGGTTTCAGGAACCCCCGGAAGAGGAAATTGTGGAGGTTCTGGTTGTTGAGGCCCATGAATGTCAGCTCAACACCTTCAAACTCGCCTTCGGCGACGCGCTCTTTTGTCGGTCCCAGGCACATCTCGCCGACTTTCTGCCAGTCCGCATCCGTTGGCGACCCTTGACCGACACCGGGGATCTTCAGGATTTGCGCCCTAAGATCCGACTGGGCATGGGCTGCGCTGAAAGGAACAGCGGTTGTCATTGAGCTGACTGCAGCAATGGCGCCAACGCTCGCGGCCCCCTTGAGCAAACCGCGCCGGCTCAGTTGACGATGCATTATCGTGTTGTAATCGCTAACTTTCACGTCACTTCCTCCCTTAACACTTCATTATGGCCTGGCGCTTCAAAGACACCCATTCCACCGGGCATCTCTCCTCCAGAGCGGCAGGCTTTTTCCAAGCGGAGCAAACGCTCAATTCGTACCGTCCCAATAAGCTGACGTTGTGTCAAGTAGCTAACATGTTAGTCGGGTCAGAGGTGGACAAATTCATGACAATAAGCTACCCGGTGAATGGGGTAGGATCGGCTTTGTGAGGCTCAATGGCTGAAGTCGCTGTCAAGCAAGTACGCAAGAGTTATGGTGATATCGAAGTTATTCACGGTATCGACGTCGATATCACGGATGGCGAATTCGTAGTCCTGGTGGGACCTTCAGGGTGCGGAAAATCGACGCTCCTGCGCATGATCGCCGGACTGGAAGAAATCACATCAGGCGACATTCATATCGGGGAGCGCCGGGTCAATAATCTGCCTCCCAACCAGCGCGACATTGCGATGGTGTTTCAGTCCTACGCGCTCTATCCGCACAAGACGGTCGAGGCGAATATGGGATTTTCGCTGAAGCTGAAAAAGATGGACAAGACGGCTATCAAGAAACGCGTGGCGGATGCTGCGGAAATCCTTGGCCTTACGCCCTATCTCGGGCGCTATCCGCGCGCATTGTCGGGAGGACAGCGCCAGCGGGTCGCAATGGGCCGTGCGATCGTACGCGATCCGCAGGTCTTTTTGTTTGACGAACCGCTGTCGAACCTGGACGCCAAGCTTCGCGTGCAAATGCGCACGGAAATCCGTGAACTTCATCAGCGTTTGCAGACAACCACCATCTATGTCACCCATGACCAGATAGAAGCCATGACGATGGCTGACAAGATCGTGGTCTTGAACGGCGGCAATGTCGAGCAGATCGGAAGTCCGCTTGATTTGTACGACCGGCCCAAAAACAGTTTTGTCGCCAGTTTCATCGGGTCCCCTGCGATGAACCTCCTTGATGGAAAAATTGAAAAGTCTGATGCAGGCAGCTTCCAGATTTCCGTGGGCGGGACATTACTCGATTTGCCCGGATTCAGTGAACTGGAACCCGGCCGCCCGGTAAGACTGGGTGTGCGCCCGGAGCATTTGCAATTGTCGGAGACCGGTCTGCCGGCGACCGTAAGGGTTGTCGAGCCGACCGGTCCGGAAATCCATGTCGTGTTCCAGTTCGGTGCAGGGGAAATGACGGCGGTTTTCCGGGAACGGCATGCCCTGGCAACGGGTGATCAGGTCCATCTGGGGATCGACCCGAACCACTTCCACCTGTTCGGGGCCGATGACGGATTGCGGATTGAACTGTGAGGACAGGTCGACTCCAGACCTGACGATAGTTCAGACTTGATCGGTGAAGCCGCGTAGATCGGTAGCTGCAGAGAGGAGCCAAAAATGCTGAAAGGGATTGATCCAAGACTGAACGCGGATGTGTTGCATTGTTTGCGGGCGATGGGTCATGGAGATGCCATCGTCATTTCCGATACGAATTTCCCATCGGACAGCGTTGCCAGAAACACGGTCTACGGTTCCCTGTTGCGGATGGAAAATCTCAGTGCCGCCGAAGCTATCGAAGCGATCCTGTCCGTTCTCCCGCTGGATACCTTCGTCGACGATTTCGCGATGCGCATGGAAATTGTCGGCGCACCGGATGAAATCCCGGACGTTCAGAGCGAAGTTCAGGAAAAGATCGACACGGCCGAGGGTGGTTCCCGCCCCATGCTCGGTGTTGAGCGGTTCGCATTTTATGATCTGGCACGGCAAAGCTATGCCGTTATCCAGACGGGTGAGAGGCGTTTTTATGGATGCTTCGTGTTGCGCAAAGGCGTGATAGGACCGGACCAATGAGTTTCGACATTGTCGTTCTGGGTGTCTTTGTGGCGGACACCGCCTATCGTGCATCGCGGCAGCCCAAAATGGGCGAGACCATCTTGGGAGAATCCTTCGCACTGGGACCGGGTGGAAAGGGCTCCAACCAGGCGGTTGCGGCCGGCATGGCCGGCGCAAGCGTTGGCATGCTGACCCGGCTTGGGATGGACCCATTCGCGGATATGGCGCTTGCAACATGGTCGAAGGCCGGGGTGACATCGCTGGCCTCCCAGCATGCGGACAGCTACACCGGGGCGGCGTATATCTTTGTCGACGACAGCACAGGTGACAACGCCATCATTGTCTGTCCCGGTGTCGCGGCCCGCCTGGGACCGAGTGATATTGATGCCCAACAGGAGGCGATCGAAAACAGCAAGGTATTTTTGACACAACTCGAGCAACCGCTGGCGACGGCAGAATATGCCTTGAGGATTGCAAAACAGGCCGGAGTAACAACCATCCTGAATCCTGCCCCAGCCGCCGAATTGCCGGCGTCCCTACTCGGCCTTTGCGACTATGTCACGCCAAACGAGTCCGAGACCGAAGCCATTACCGGGATGAGCGTAAAGACCGTTGAAGACGCCACGAAAGCTGCCGAAGAGCTGATCAACCGCGGCGCAACAGCTGCGATCGTTACACTCGGCGAAAACGGGTCTTTGTTTCACGATGGCGCTGAGGCAACACACGTTCCGGCCATGTCTGCAGGACCCGTCATGGAGACCACTGGTGCTGGCGACGCGTTCAACGGCGGCTTCGCGGCAGGCCTGGCGCAGGGCATGCCGCCATTGGAGGCCATCCGCTTCGCGACGGCAACGGCGTCCATTTCCGTGACGCGGCAAGGCACGGCCCCATCAATGCCGGCCCGAACGGAAATAGAAGCGTTGTTGCAGAAGCATTCCGGTGATTAGCGATCTTCCAATCACCGGCTTGCGTCCTGCGGGTCGGTCTCTCAGATCGCGACGAAACGGCGCTAAGACAATTGTCGGCGCACGGTCCACAAGGCTGACGCCATGATCAATGCAGCCCCTGCCAGAAACTCGAATGACAGAACCTCCCCAAAGACGAAGTATCCAACGCTCGCCGAAAGGGGCAGGCTGAGATAACTGAGGACGGAGAGAAACCCGGCTGATGCCAGACGGTGCGCCTTGAGAAAGCACAATTGTGCAACTTGCGCACAGATACCGATGGCGAGCAGCGGGGCCATGTCGGCCAGAGTGACCGGGGTCCAGCTCCGAAGCGCCAGCGGCAAAACCAGGAGCGTCAATCCCGCCGTGTAGAAAGTCATCATGACGACTGTTGGCACATCGTTGAGAAGCCGCGTGATGATGATGGCGCCCGTTCCGAAAAAGGCAGCGCACAGAAGAGCCAGCAACGCCCAGGAAAAGGCCACCGAACCGGGAGAAACCGCAACGACAACCCCCGCAAAGGCAATTGCCGCGGCGATCCAGCGGCGCGGTCCGATCATTTCCCGCAAGATCACAACGGCCATCACCATGGTCAGGATCGGCCGCGTGAAATTCACGACGGTGATCAAGGCCAACGGCAAGCGCGCAATCGCATAGAAACCAGCCGTCAACGCGATGGTCGAAGCTGCAACGCGCACAAGATGCAGCGGCAGCCGGTCGACACGGCGGAAAAGGTCCACGGAGACAAGGATCCAGGGAAGCATCACGACCAGTCCGGTCAACGCCCGAAAAAAGACGAGCTGGCCGGACGAATATTCAAGACCCAGATGTTTCACGATGCTCTGGGCACACAGGATCAGGCCCATGTCGGCGAGCAGCCAGGCACCGCCGGACATCGTGTTTTTCGTCGTGGCCGAAGTTTCCTCCACCTGATCAGGATCGCGGTGTGACCAGGTTGACCATGAGCCGGAAAGCCCCCGGCACAAGCTTTTCCATCTGGTGGTGCAGGATCAGGGCACAGTGGATGTGGCGGCCCTCGCCGAAATCGCCGGTGAGCAACGCCCCCTGATGGGGCGCTTCGTCCGGGTCTGCCATCTGAAGCAGCGGACGATAAGCCGGGTCCCAGCTCTTGGCGAAATAAAGACCACGCTCCTTGTGCCACCCCTTCCAGTCATCAGGCCCGATCATGTTCGGCACGGTCAAAACGGGGTAATTATCTTCAAGATACGAAACAGCGGCGTTTTCGTCGGTCACCCGCCAGCGCAACGAAGGCTGTCCAATCTCCAGTCGCGCCGGCGGCACGGTATCCGGATCCCAGTTGTCCCAGGGACGATGGTAAAGCGTCAGAAGCGTTCCGCCTCGCTGGACCCAGCGATGAAGCGCAGGCATTGCTTCTTTGAGGCTCTCCTGAAAGCGCATGGCAAAAATGCCGATAACGATCGTTTGGAGACGTTCCAGCACCGTTTCGTTGGTCAGGTCTTCGGGAGAAAGCGTCGTAACGGAAAAGCCGAGCGCGTCGAGCCAGTGCTCGACGCGGTCGTTCCCCGCGCCGATATAGCCAATGTTTCCGACGGTCGGCCCGGCCTCAACGGCCAGCACCGCCACCTCGGCCGGTGCACTCAGATGCCGCGGAGCAGTATGCGGATAGGAAACAGTCTGCACCGAGCGCGCCTCCCGACCGTCCACGCGAACGCCGATCTTGTAGAGGCCTTCCGGTACATCACGCGGAAGCGATACGACGAACCCATCCTCTGTCTGCGAGACATCCCATCCTTCCGGAACATGCAGCGAAGCAACACTGCCCTCCGGCTGGACGGAGGAAATTCCGAGATGCAAGCTGCGCCTGCTGCTGCTGAGATTGACAACCGCCGTTGAGGGAGACAAATCGGCGCAAACCGCCGGACGGATCTGCGGAGGCACCTCGAAAGGAATGCGCGACGTGCTCGTCACGCCGTTCACAGATACATCAACCGACAGAAAAGGCGCTTCGGGTTCATCGGGCAAGAACCGGTCGGGATAGGGATTGCTCGGTGCCGCCGCGCGTGTCTTCAGTCCGCCGGGCGTCTTTTCCCAGCCCTCGGGAAGAACCGGATCAGCATCAGCGCTGTCGGCAAGACCCTTGTGAAGTTCTACCGTCATGCCGACCGTATCATCGGGCTGCAAAATATCTCGGTCCAGCCACGCACGGCAGTCGATCCTGGCTGCAATCCGGATCAGATTTGCAAGCTGCGTTTCTTTGCGCGCAATCTTGTGAGCGTAGCGCGGGTCCACCGTTTCGGCGCCTTCCCGAACAAGCTTCAAGGCAGCGGTTGCGTGGCCGAGCACGCTGGCGCCATCGCCAAACGCCTCGACAGCCGCGGCGATCTCCTGGTCAGCCGCCCTCAAAGCATCGCCGCCCCCAAGATCTGCAAGCGATTCCGGAAGTCCGGAGATCAACGACGTTTCAGCTCCGCCGATGTTTGTCAGTTTGAGGTGTAGCGGCCAGTCTGCTTCTGTTCCGTGCGGGACCCAACGTCCCATGGCCTGCGTCAGGTGGCAGGCACGGCTCCATTGACCGAGCCGCTGAAAGGACTGTCCCGTCGCCGGATCAAAGCCCTTTCCGGAGACTGTAATCGTTGCCGGAGGCGGCGGAAGATCGTCATCATAGGCCTGCCCCGCACCGGACCACGCCGGAAGATAGAACTTGGACACCGACCAAACCGGCAGAGCGCTCTCAACATAAGCAGGATCTGCAGCCAGCCCGATCGCCTCTTCCGCAGCCTCGGTCATCGCACGGTGATGTCCGTGCTGACCGGGAACGTCCAGAAAGGTCGTGCAGACAATGTCCGGCCGTTCGCTGCGCAAAATGTCGACAAACCTTTTGAGCGTACGTGCGCGCCCCCATTTTTTCAGCGTTTCCTGACCTGACTTGGAAAAACCGAAGTCAAAGACACTGTCCTGCGGGCTCTCAGACAGCCAGTAAAGGCGCATCCCGAGCCTCAGAGCTGCCTGTTCCATTTCTGCGGTTCTCAGAACGCCAAGAGCCTGCGTCGCCTCCCGGCCAATATCGTTTTGACCGCCTTCTCCGCGTGTGGAACAGGCGTAGGAGACGTCCAGGCCATCACCCAGGCTGAGCTTAGCCAGCAGGTCCGAGATCTCATCATCCGGATGGGCACCGGTGTTCATGAAGGAAACTGTCGAGCGCAACGGCATCAGCGCTCGCCACAATTCAACAAGGAAGGGTCGTCCAGCTTCGCGCGCGATGCGTTGTGGGGCTGTCAGGGGCATGTCATCAGATCCGGAGACGTCAGGAAACAGGTTAGGGCGTGAGCGCCCGGTGCAAAATCAACGAAGCAGCTCCGACGGTGGCTGCAAGCCGTCCGCATGTGCCGCGTTGCAGCCTGGGGAGCGGGTTATCCTCCCGGCTGGAGACCGATGCCGCAGGAAGCTGGCAGCGATCAACCAGATGGTCGACCAACTGGGGCGGCATGGCTCCGCCCAGAATGATCGTTTGAGGATCCAGCAGATTTTCCAGGATCGGCACGGCCTGCCCCAATGCGCCGGCAGCGCTCTCAAGCCAGCGGCTCAATTTGGGATCACCCCCATCGAAAAGAGCGGCAAGCTCTTCCAGGCCAAGTGCCTTTTCACCACCAATGCGAGATTGAAGGGAGTCTCGGCTGAGCAGGCTTTCCAGCGGTACAAGGCCTCCCTCACCGGCAACCGGGATCTGACCAACCTCGCCTGCATTTCCGAATGCGCCGGTCACCAGGCGTCTGTCATTGACGATGCCGAGACCGACACCTCGACCGAAATAGATGTAAGCGAAGGATCGAATACCCTGGGCAACGCCGTTCAGGCTTTCAGAAAGGGCCGCGGCATTGGCGTCGTTGGAGAGTTCCACCGGTGCACCAAGCACACTCTCGAACAATGCCCGGGCATCCGTGACTTCCCAGCCCTTCAGATCGGTGCTCCTGCCGGACAGACCGGTTTTGCCGAAGGGGCCGGGCATAACAATTCCGGTGCCAAGCAATCTCTTTTCACGAACCGAGGCAGCTTTGAGTTGCGACTTGCGCAAATCGAGCACTGTACTGGCCACGGTGTCCGGCATGGTGTTCGACAGCTTTGTCCGCTCTGTTTTGACAGGCGTGCCAAAAAGATCGAGCAGCGCGGTGAAGACAGCGTCCGGGCGGATCTCCACGCCGAATGCATAGCCGCCCTTCGGATTGAGACCATATTGAACGGCTGGAAGACCTCGCCCGAGCGTGCGCGCGCCCTTTTCAAGAATCCAGCCTTCTTCCAGCAGGTCGGCGATGATGTTGGACACGGCCTGGGTGCTAAGCCCCAAGGACCGGCCGATTTCCGCGCGCCCCATTGTCCCCGCGGAGCGGATATGCCCCAGCACGGCCTGCCGGTTCCGGTTGCGGCTGCGCAGAGGATTCGACCCCGTAAATTGTGAGCTGATATTCATGGCCGCCAGTATTAACTCAAGAAAATTGACAATTCAATTTATTTGACTTAATCGTCATGAGTTCAGGCGGCAAAAGACCGTTTTTCCAGAGCGAAGTACTCATCCGCCCAAACGGGAGCAGCAAAATGTTCAAACTTCTAAGGCGCACGGCGCTCGGCGGCATGACCGCGCTTGCGTCCCTGATAGGCAGCTCAGCGATGGCTGTCGAAATCGAGTATTGGCAGTATTTTTTCGACGCGCGCGTCGATGCCATGGAACAACTGATTGAGAAGTTCGAGGCGGCTAACCCGGACATCACGGTGAAGATGACCCACTTCCCCTACGCCGATTACCGCACGAAAGTGGCTGCTGCGATACCGGCCGGCGAAGGACCAGACGTGGTCCAGCTGTTCTATGGCTGGCTGAATGACTATATCGAAGCCGATCTCATTCAACCTTTGCCAACAGATGTTTTCGACCCGGCCCGCATCGACGAAGAATTTTTCCCGATGGTTCAGGCCATGAAGCGCGACGATGCCTATTACGCGCTGCCGACCGCCGTGCGCTCGCTCGCGCTCTTTTACAACACCCGCCTGTTTGACGAGGCCGGCATCGAGGCTCCCCCGGCAACCCTCGACGAACTTGTCGAAACAGCCAAGAAACTCACCAAGGTCGATGGCGCTGGAAACATCACCCAGGTGGGCATCACCACCGGCATGACGGCGCAGGATCACCATTGGTGGCGCGAAGTGCTCGTCCGGCAGTTTGGCGGCGAGCCATACAAGGATGACTACAAGACAGTCAATTACACCGATGACGCCGGTCTCGCGGCCCTAAATTTCTACGTTGGCTTGGAAAAGGATCACAAGGTCACGAAATCCGGCTTCATGGACGAGCCGCAGGCGGCCTTCAAGGGCAACCGGGCCGGAATGCATATAGACGGATCATTCCGCATCGGCTCGCTGAACAAGGTCCGAGGGCTCAAATGGGCTGTCGCGGAATTGCCGGCAGGTCCGGACGGAACGAAATCAAACTATTCATCCTACTGGGTGAACGGCATCACCACCAAGGCAACCGGTGAAAAATACGACGCTGCGGTGAAGTTCCTGGACTATCTGACATCCGACGAAGCGATGCAGGTCTGGCTGGATATTGTCGGCGAATTGCCCGCCAAACCGTCTGTCGGAATGATCGACGCGAACGCGACGCACGAAACCTATGGCCCGTTCATAAAGGGACTGGCCTATGCCAATACCACCAAATTCGCCAATGAATCCGCTCAGCGGCAGGCAATGGTGGATATGGTCGGCCGCATCGACATCGAAGGACAGGACCCGGCCGAAAGCCTGGCAGCAGCTGCCTCCGAAGAACAGAAAATCCTCGACGACTATTACAAGTGACGCAGGCCTTGTTGGCTTAGCCCGCAGACCGGCCAATCAGGCCGGTTTGCGGAACTCAGATCGAAATTGCGGTCCTGAATGCCCGGTTACAAAAATCTTTCGATACGCCAAAAACAGATTGTCTGGGCATGGGCCTTCCTGGCCGTACCGGTCGTCTTTTATGTCGTCATCCGGTTCTATCCCACTGGGTCCGCCTTTGTGACCTCATTTCAGGAATGGAATCTGCTTGGCACGCGCGCATGGACCGGGCTCGAAAACTACGAGAAACTCTGGAACGATCCTGTTTTCTGGAAGGTCTTCCGAAACACTTTCGCGTATCTGATCATCGGGACGCCCATTTCGCTGGTGATCAGTTTCGTGATTGCCTACCATCTCGACAAGACGCGTTTCATGCACGGCTTCCTGCGCATGCTTTATTTCCTGCCGTTCATGACATCAGCCGTTGCGATGGCATGGATCTGGCGGTGGTTCTACCAGCCGGTTCCTGTCGGGCTCTTCAACAATTTCCTGGCTTCCATGGGCATCCCCCAGATCGAATTTCTGAACTCGACCACCAATGCGCTGCCGTCCATTCTGGCCCCGGCCGTCTGGGCCGGGCTCGGCTTTCAGGTGATCATTTTCATGGCCGGGCTCCGCGCCATTCCGGTTACCTACTACGAGGCTGCAAAAATCGATGGCGTGGGATGGTGGACGGTTTTGACCCGGATCACTCTGCCCCTTCTCAAGCCGACCATTGTTTTCATCGTGGTGTTTTCGTCCATCGGCTTCCTGCGGATCTTTGATCATGTCTTCAACATGACGACCAACAATCCGGGCGGACCATTGAACTCCACCAAACCGTTGGTGCTGATGATCTACGAGACGGCTTTCAGAGATTTCGACATGGGCTACGCCGCAGCCCAGACGGTCGTTCTGTTCACGATCCTGCTTGTGGTCAGCCTGTTGCAGCTTTGGCTTCTCAGGGGAGATGCGACGAAATGAGCATCGTTTCCGAAAGGGTCGGTGACCCGGCAGCCCCGCTCAAAGCAACGTCCGACACCGTGTTTGCAGGCCGCACACCCAAGCAGGCCAATATGGGGCAGGTCATTCGCTGGCTCATCCTGTTTCTGGGCGGACTTCTGATGGTCGCCCCCATCGCCTACATGATTTCAACGTCCCTCAAATGGCCGCACGAAGTCTACAATGTGAAACTGATCCCGGACGAACCGCACCTGGAAAACTACACCTATGTGCTGGAAGACGGCCGGTTTTACCTGTGGTTCCTGAATTCCATCATCATCGCGCTGATCACGACGGTCTGTAACCTGTTCTTCGACAGCCTTGTGGGCTACACGCTGTGCAAGTTCCGCTTTCCCGGCAGATACATCGTCTTCATCGCCATCCTGTCGACGCTGATGATCCCGACGGAGATGCTGGTCATCCCGTGGTACATGATGAGCCAGGCGTTCGGCTGGCTGGACAGCTACTGGGGCATCATGTTTCCCGGACTCATGACTGCCTTCGGCACCTTCTTGATGAAACAGTTCTTTGAAAGCGTGCCGGACGATTTTCTCGAGGCAGCCCGCATTGACGGTTTGAACGAGTTTCAGATCTGGTGGAAAGTGGCGATGCCACTGGTCAAACCGGCACTGGCCGCACTTGCCATCTTTGTTTTTCTCGGCAACTGGACCGCGTTCCTGTGGCCTCTCATTGTCACCAATTCGGTCGAGATGTACACGGTCCCGGTCGGTCTTTCGAGTTTCGGCGATGAAGTCGACGTTGCCTGGGAGCTGATTGCAACGGGCGCAGCAATCTCAACCCTGCCGACACTGATCGTCTTTCTGATTTTCCAGCGCTTCATCATCCGGGGCGTTGTCATGGCGGGGTTGAAGGGATGAGTGGATTTTCCGACGATACCTCCAGGTTTCCCGATCCTGTCTACAGGGAAACGGTTCTTTCCCAGCTGTTCGAAGGCGTGAAGGCGCACTATGCCGGGCACATGGCGGCCATAAACGCGGCGCATCTGGTCATGCTTTCAGAGACCGGCATTCTGACGGCAGAAGATGCGTGCAAACTGGCTCAGGCCCTCCAACAGATCGACCGTGACACCGATGTCGCGAGTCTGACCTATACCGGCGAGTACGAAGACTACTTTTTCTTTGTCGAAGCTGAGTTGAGGCAAAAGCTTGGCGACCTTGGCGGCATGCTACATACCGCCCGTTCCCGTAACGACATGGATCACACCCTTTTCAAGCTCGCACTGCGCGCCAGAACGGATGTTTTGTGGCAGGAGACGATGGCACTCGCTCATGCTGTTCTGGAAAAGGCCGAAGCAGAAAAGGAAACGCTTGTAGTCGCCTACACGCACGGTCAACCTGCGCAGCCAACCACATTCGGCCATTATCTTTGCGCCGCGCTTGAGGTGCTGCTGCGCGATCTGGACCGCTTGAACATGGCGGCTGATGGCCTGGAACATTGCCCAATGGGCGCTGCCGCCATTACGACGACAGGATTTCCGATCGACCGCGCGAGGGTTTCGGAGTTGCTCGGGTTTCAGGAACCTCTACTCAATTCCTATGGCTGCATAGCCTCGGTCGATTACATCACCGGGCTCTATTCCGCGATCAAGCTGATTTTCGTCCACCTGGGACGATTGATACAGGATCTCGCGTTCTGGTCATCCTTCGAAGTCGGACAGCTTTATGTGCCGAACGCGTTTGTTCAGATCTCCTCGATCATGCCCCAGAAACGCAATCCGGTCCCGATTGAGCATATGCGCCACCTTGCCGCCGTAACGGTGGGCCGGTGCGACATGCTGGTCGATACGATGCGCAACACGCCCTTTACCGACATGAACGACAGCGAGGGCGAAGTTCAGCAGGCAGGCTATGCCGTATTTGACAGTGCCGGACGGGTCCTCAAATTGATGACGGCCTTTCTCCCCGCATGCCGCATCAATGCCGATCGGGTACAGCACAACGCGGATGCGGCCTGTGTAACCATCACCGAACTGGCAGACACGCTTGTCCGGACGGAAGGATTGACGTTTCGCCTGGCACATGAAATCGCGGCAGCAACGGCCAGGGCCGTGCTGTCGGACGGTACCGTCCTCGCAGATGGCTATGGCCCTTTCCAGAATGCCTTCTCCAGCATGGCAATGCGCTCACCGGGGATGTCGAAAGACGCCTTCGAGAAGGCTGTCGCTCTTGAGACCTTCGTCGCCAACCGGGATCGCCCTGGCGGTCCGGCACCGGGTGCACTTGAAGGCGCGCTTGCGATCTACCGTGAGCAACTCTCGGATCTGGCGGCCCGCCACCGCCAACGCACCGACCGGCACACACGCGCCGCTGTCACCCTGGAGAACACCTTTGGTGCCTTGTTGGAGCTTGAAAGCTAATGGCCAACCTCTCCTTGAAGAAACTCACCAAGGCTTACGGGAAAACCGAAGTGTTGCACGGTATCGATCTTGACATTGCCGATGGAGAGTTCGTCGTGTTCGTCGGGCCGTCCGGCTGCGGGAAATCAACCAGCCTCAGAATGATCGCAGGCCTTGAGGAAATCACATCCGGCGAGGTCTGGATCGGCGACAGGATGGTCAACAACATGGAACCAAAGGATCGCGACATTGCGATGGTGTTCCAGAACTATGCGATCTATCCCCACATGACCGTGCGCAGGAACATTGCCTTTGGGTTATGGACCTCCACCATGAGCAAGGCGGACAAGAACAAGCGCATCGAAGAAGTCGCGCGCATCCTCGATATGAGTGATCTTCTGGACCGCAAACCTTCTCAGCTCTCCGGCGGGCAAAGGCAACGCGTTGCGATCGGGCGCGCCATGGTGCGGCACCCGGCCGTCTTTTTGTTCGATGAACCGCTGTCCAATCTCGACGCGCAATTGCGCACCCAGATGCGTCTTGAGATCAAGAAACTGCATCAGAGTGTCGGAAACACCATCATCTTCGTGACGCATGATCAGGTCGAGGCAATGACGCTGGCAGACCGGATTGTGATCATGAAGGACGGGCACATTCAGCAGGTGGGCACACCGCAGGAGGTTTTTTACAAACCCGCCAACACATTTGTTGCCAAATTCATCGGTGCGCCATCGATGAACCTGCTTCAGGCCACCTCCGACGATCAGGAGATCAGGCTCCTGAACGGACAGAAAATCATGGCCAGTCCACGGCCCGGAACGGATCGGAACATCCTGCTTGGTGTCAGGCCGGACGACTTGTCTTTTGACGACGGCGTGCCGCTGGTTTCGGGCAAAATTTCCGTTTGTGAACCCCTCGGGTCGGAGATGCTCATTTATGTAAACAGCTCGGAAGGAGAAATCGTCGCCAAGGTTTCCAGCCAGAGCGATGCGCAGGTCGGCGATGAAGTCCGCCTCGGGGCCTCCGTCGATGCACTGCATCTCTTTGATGGTCAGAGCGGAGCGGCGCTGGATCGATGATGTCGGAAACCCAGGGACCGAAGATTGTCTGTATTGGCAGGATCTATTGCGATCTTGTCTTTGCCGGTGTTCCGCGGATGCCGACGCTCGGATCAGAGGTTTTCGCAGACAACGTGTCTCTGCACGCAGGTGGCGGCGCTTTCAACTCCGCCGTAACGTTTTGCGCGCTTGGCTGGAACACCGCGTTGTCCGGTACGCTTCCAGCTACCCCGTTTGACACGCAAATCCTCACGGAAGCCCAGGCAGTCGGACTGGATGTGTCCCTCTGCCGGCAAGCACCTCCAGGTGCTTCCCCTCAAATCACGGTCGCAATGGCCATTCAAGGCGACCGATCGTTCCTGTCCAACAAATCAGGTAAAGCAGCACCTTCGCTGGACACAACGCATCCAACGTGTCGAACTGTGCGGCATATGCACATCGGAGAAATCCGGACCCTGTATGAAATGCCCGCTCTCCTGAAACAGGCAAGGACAGCGGGCTGGACCATCTCTTTGGATTGCGGGTGGGATGATGAATTGATGCCGCAGGGAGCTGCATTGAACAAACTCGTCTCTCAGGTCGATGTCTTTCTTCCAAACGAGATCGAGTTTGAAACCCTGAAAGCCAGCGGCCTGAAAAGCGACGTGGCACCGTTGACGGTCCTGAAACAGGGCGCCAAGGGCGCAACCGCTCTTTCGGACGGTCAGAGACTGCAGCTTCCGGCAACACCGGTCCAGGTTGTCGATGCAACCGGTGCCGGCGATGCCTTCAACGGAGGATTCCTTGCCGGCTGGTTGACCGGGGAGCCTCTGGGCACCTGTCTTGAAAACGGCAACCAGTGCGGAGCAAAAACCGTTGGAAACATTGGCGGCACTCTGGGATTGCTCGCAAAAGAACCCATGCTTAAGGCTTCTTTGTAGGCGCCGATATTCTATTCACAGGACTTCGCTGGGTTTTGTCCCGTTGTGTCGGAGGTTGTCCTCCTTGATGGGGCCCTGGTCATGTTAAAATCTGTATCCCCCACCCGAATACGACAACAGCCTCACCCCTTACGGGATGAGGCTGTTGTCGAATTTGGTTGCGGGAGCAGGATTTTATGTTCGCGTTGCTCCATTGCGCCTT
>NZ_JBEWCD010000004.1 GCF_040530035.1 Roseibium sp. HPY-6 | reverse complement strand
ACCGCTTGGCAATTTACGAGAAGATGCTCATGTCAAACGGTCCTAATCATCGGAAGCAGGACGTCAAGACCAATTCCCGTATGCCAACGTGTAATGATAACCGAGAATTATCATTGCGAATTTGTCTGCACACGATCTGGCCGATCAAGACACTCTTTGTCGGGGGAACTGAAAGATTCATAATCGACACCGCAAAAGCTCTGAAGCGATATGGATTCGACGTTTTCGTACTTTGCTCAAATACAACTTATCAAACTGAAATCGAAGGTGTCGACGTTTTTGGGTGTATTCCAAGAATCTATCAGAATAGACTAACTGGATTTGAAAATAATCCAAATAAGTTAATCAAAGAAATTCTTTATGGAGAAGATTCTACGATTAATTCCATCCGTTCTCTTAATGAATTTGTTCGATTACAATTACAAGAATACTCATTTGACATTGTCCATCTGAATACATTCTCAGCGTCATTGTTCGACGATATCCCGCAAAACGCTATCCTAACGATTCATGAGAACCCAGAAGAACTTGATACATTTTGGCATGACGGCGCGTTTGCTGAGTTGGCCCGATTCATCCAATGCGGAGATCTTAAGCTACCGAGGTTTACATTCGCCCCTTCAAGACACTATGCAAGAGAGTACTCAAAATATTTCGGTCAAGAAGTGTTTCCTAACCCAATAGGTGTGCCTTGGACAAATATTGGAGACATCGGCTCAAGAAAGCAAAAACGAGGAAACAGGATACTACTCCCCGCCCGTTTATTCCCACAACAAAAGGGTCAGAACATTTTAATTGAAGCCCTGGGCTTGCTCAAGTCTCGAGGTCGGTCATTCAATACAACCCTTACCGGCGCTGACGACAGGTACATCGGTGAAGCAAAAATACTTCAAAATCGCTTAAATAAACTTAACCTGCGAAGCGAAGTACACATAAAGCAAACGAACAGTATCGAGGTTGAGTTCCAAAACCATGACATTTTAGTTTCGCCGGAACAGTATTGTTCCTACGGCATATCAATTCGGGAGGCCGCAGCTATGGGCCTAAAGCTAGTTCTCTCGAACATTCCACCTCATCATGAGATCGAGTATGGATCGCTCAATATTCAATACTTTGAAAAAAATAGTATTACTCAATGCGCTGATGCTATCGAAAGCGCATATCTAGAGCCTGAAACACCTATTGAAAAAACACTGCAATTTAGGCTGAAAAGCGATTTTGATGAATTTGCGAAGCGTTACGCTCAGCATTATCTAGATTTGCGAGCTAAAAGCATTTGAACGGAACAATACATTTTTTACCCGCTCAAAAGCACCAGGTTTAGTCATTTTCAGGTTTGGTTTCCCATCGTCTTCGACCGATAACTCGAAGTAAACAGCTGTTGGGAAATCATTTGCTGGGCAGATTAGTATTCTTCCCTTGATGACTTCCGCCTTGATACGAACACGGAGTTTTCTCCAGCCTCTGTCAGACGGAAAGATAAAATAATTATTATCGGCGCTTTGGAAGTATTTACAGATATCCAGCCTATGGGTTGTTCCGGGATTTATGTCTACTAGGTGAGGGTTTCCCAAATCCGCCCAACAAAGCGGTTCGTCTACCGGTTTATAATCGGCGCCTTTTGTAATGAACTGAGGGCGCGGGTTTTCAAACTTATAGTTTTCTTCGCGATACTCATGAAGGTTCTCATTTACGGCGCCTTCTTGAGGATCAATGATTTGCTCATCGGTGATACCGAATAGCGTGATCGTGCCTTTGCAGTTTTGTGCCGCCGTCCTTCCGGCATTGGCAATCCTGACAGAAACAAAAAAGCCATCTGGTTGCGTAAACAACACTTGATGCTGAATTCGGATTACCACCTTTGGCTTATCAAGATATCTGTAAAATTCTTTACCTACGAACCCGCCGACAAGGAAGCTGACCAATGGTGCAGCAAAAATTCCCAAATCAAGCATCATAATTCTCGGTTATCAGTAGGACAGCCGTTCGAAACGTCTGCCTAGGTTAAACTCGGGTATCACTCTATAGTTGCATGAGCTAGGAGTCACTACGAAATTCGCTTGCATTTTTGTTTGTATGCTGCTGTTCCAAAAGATTTTTTAGCGAAATCCTCTGCATCTAGCATTGGGGTTTTCAGTTGCCGGATTTGGCGACGGCTCCAGACATAGGAAGCGAGGACACATGTGCGACATTCTAATCAGCGAGTTCGAACTCTATTGCCGCGAACAACTGGGGCTAAGCCAACATAGCTTAAGGGCATACCGACAAGATTTGACTGCCTTTTCGAAGTTCAAGCAAAAAGTCAAATTGACCGGTCCCGTCTGCGCTTCCGACATCATCAACTACCAATGTGATCTTCGCGAAGAGCAAGGCTCAAGCCCGGCGACCATCCGTCGAAGGTTGGTAACGCTCAGATCTTACTTTCGCTGGCTTCAAGTAGCCGATCCAGAGTCCTTGTCGCCATTTGAAGGCTTACGTTTGGATATGAAGGTGCCGAAACGACTGCCGCGGCCAGTCGACCGACCCACACTCAGCGCTGTATTTCAATCAGCTCGCCACATTGTGCAGTTGGACCCTACTACGAAACAGGCCAATTCAAACGAGTTCTCGGCGATCCAGATCACTGGTTTGGTTACAAGACTTTTAGTTGTAACTGGTCTTCGTATTGGAGAACTCACTTCTTTGAGAGTCATTGATGTATCCGCTGCTGCGAGCCGCATTCGTGTTCGCGGCAAGGGTGATAGGGAGCGAACGGTATATGTGGCAAACGAAAATCTTTTGACAGATTTTCGTCATTTCTGGGAGGTTCGCCTAGACGTCGCTGGCTCACATGCGTGGCTGTTTACCAACTCGAGAGGGCGTCGATTGACTTCTCAGTCATATCGAAAAAGATTGAAATCACTTTCCAAGTCGCTTCGAATAGAACCTCATCTCACACCTCATCGCTTTCGACATTCGGCTGCAACTATGCTCATTGAGGAAGGAGTAGACATAAGACTTGTCCAACGTCTTCTCGGGCATGCAAGCATCGCGACAACAGAAGTTTACACCAAAGTATCCGACATTTCCTTGAGTTCAGCTATTGCAGGAGCCGACACGCTTGCGAAGGTAGACGCTTATTAAACATTATTCAAAAGCTTGACTAAAACACGCCCCGGTCCACAGGCCGGAGCACAGCTCAAATTAATCAAATGCTGTTGCAATGAGTTAACTACCACTGCGCGTCTGTCACGTAGAGAAACACTGGTCGATCTAATTGCCTAACACAGACAACACTAAACACACGGATTGTCGCGCGGAGGGCATCAACTTGGACCAGAGACCTGGTATGTCCTCCCGCGGGCGACGAAAGAACTGCTCATATTTTGAGCTGGGCGCATTTTGCTACACACCTCTCATTGGAGCAACCGAACTTCTATTGAAACCAGAAGATGTGATATAGTCGGGCATTTGAAGAAACTGGTTGTCACAAATGCGATTTTTTCTCATTTGCACCCTCTTTGCTCTTATGGGGGGCTCCCTGTTCTATGCACCGGATGGTAGTGTTCGGCTCGCTCGCCAGCTTCAATACGATGGCCGCCTCTATGAGGTTACTTCCGATGAAAGATCTAACCTAGAGGCATTTCTGAGCGAAATGGCAATTGTTACAGGATCGAATAAATCATTTTCGATCAATGCGCCTTATGATGCTCGACATATAAATCTCTATATTGTTGAAACTTCGGATGTTCCAGATACACCATTTCCTGTCGGGAATGCTGCCTACGTTTCCCACAGTGACATCATCTTTATTGACGCTAGCTATTTTCGGTTTGGCGCTGAACGAGTGTTCGCCGATCCTACGGACTCTCTAACCGCGGGCGTGCTCACGCCTTTGAGAGTCTACGCTTATTTCGTTCTCGCGCACGAATTCGGACATCGGAAACTTCACAGATCTATTTGGCCGGACATATTGGTTTGGGGCGATTTATGGCACAGGCGAGAATTAGAAGCCGACGACTTTGCTATCAAGATACTCAGCGCTCTTTACAGTTCTGAAGACAGCCGCCGTCAAGCGGGTATTCCCGAACCGGTCTCTTCTATGATCGGGCTGTTGGATGGAGAAGAAACATCCCTGCAGCGTCTCACGGACCATCTAGGATACGCTATTGCTTTTCTATCTGAAGAAGTTTTTGAAAATGCATTTCCTCTCTTGTCCCGCAGTGACACGCACCCGGCTTTTTTTGGGCGAATGTCGCGATTACTTGATCAGTTGGCAGCAGAAGCGCGCATTCTCGATGATCAGGAAGCACTCCGTCAGCTGCGCGTCATCAGAAGCATTATGTCCGCAACGGCCGCGCTGATGGAGTTAAAGCCGGCTGAAATAGAGCTGGAACACCCATTCCAATTCGCATTTCTTGATAATGAACACATTAGCATAGTTGGTAACGACAACACTGGGGTCCTGACCCGAAATCTTGATGACCTTTCCCCTGGGACGCTTATCCGAATAGAAAACAAGCCTCCGCAGCGCGAAGCCACGGTCCGCTATGCGTGGCCTGGCGCGACAGGCGAGACTTTGGTGCTGCGACGAGAAGGAACCTTAGAAGCAATCCGAAATTCAAGTGGCGCAGTGCTGAGTCAACGAACTCTCAACGGACAGTTTGGCGACAACAGTTGCGTGAAGCGTATCATCTTAGCGCCAGCGCCTGCCTCGTTCGTGTATGTATATTTCTGCGTGGAGGGTGTCGACC
Organism: Roseibium sp. HPY-6; assembly: GCF_040530035.1. Taxonomy (NCBI): domain Bacteria; kingdom Pseudomonadati; phylum Pseudomonadota; class Alphaproteobacteria; order Hyphomicrobiales; family Stappiaceae; genus Roseibium; species Roseibium sp. HPY-6. The sequence goes on along the minus strand of NZ_JBEWCD010000004.1, from coordinate 280,459 downwards.
ATGTTGCAACGCTCAATCGCAACAAAGAGACCGCTGCGTTTAATCTTCAAGAGTTGTCCAGTGACGCGCTTCAGGACGCCGGCCTGTTGGCAGCCCGTGCCACACAGCCAACGCTGCGTATCGTGGGATTTGATTTGGACGCCGCAGGCAGCCCCGCCCTTCACGTAGTTGCGGAAAACGCTCTTTTTCTCATTTTGCTGTCACAAACCTTCCACGTGCAATCTGTTCACAGGCTAGATTTTGATCCTGTAACCCTTCCCGAAAGTATGAACTTTCGCGGTGCGCGGATCACTCCCAAAACTTTTGTCACAGACGATGCCGGCAAATCATTTTTCCTAAGGGGATCACCACTTTTCAGAGAATTTGACTTGTTGGATGCTGGAGATATGAAGGCCGCGGCCTGGGCCGCGGTCGACCTTACACCTTCAATAGATGAACCGCGCTTGGCGCAGATCGTATCGATACGAAGTATTCATCTGTTAGGTGGCAACAGGATGATTGTAAATCTGGTTGAGGGTGGCGCCTACCTGATTAATTTTAACGCGAAGATGCTTGCTCCGCTCAATCGTCAAGGGTTTAGCCAGATGGAGCAAGTTCTTTCTAACGAGAGGGGAGATTGGATCTTGTATCGAAAATACGGCAACAGAATTTTGGTATTTAGGGAGGGCGACCGTGGGTAAGATTCTGAATATTAATATGGCGCGTGTTCTGGCGATTCTCGGACTGGTCTTTTGGGCCTATTATGTCATTCGCTACGTATTCGGCGTTCCGCTGTTTTTGGCAGATGGTGGTGCCCCGAGTCTTGGGGCTCAAATTGCCTTTCTCACTTATGGATATGTTACGTTACTTGGCGGCGTGTTTCTGGGAGTTGTCTATAAGGAGCTGAAGGCGGCAAGATCGCGGGGGAAGACCAAAGTGAATATTTGGTCTGTGCTCCGGGGGGCTTTCAAACAAATCGATTTTTGGATTGGTGTGTTCGCTTCCCCGGTTGTGTATGTTGTTCTACTTCAAGCAGTCGATCTAGAAAATATTTCCCTCGCAGGCATATTGGCCCTCACTCTCGTCGGTCTGCAAAATGGTTTTGTCTGTGAGACGCTTGCCGATTCTTTGTTTTCACAAGTTGACAAGACTAGCAAGCTTACCACGTCTTGAGTAATATTCCTTGAGCGGTCAAAGAAACTAACAACTGTCCGCAGGTCGATCAAATTTAAAATCTGGAGGTACCGCTCGGAGGTCACGACCATGGGGTCTGTCCTCATGAATTAAGTTTATGCTCTTTTTGTCTATAGAAACTCTTTGTAGTTAAAGTTGATCACTGAAAATTTCGGGCTAAGCTAGCATTGGCAGCGGCGCTCATCATTTAGGCAGCTCTGTTTTTGTAGGCAAAAATACGTTTCGAAGGCCCTTTATAAATCCCATAGGTCAGAAGGTCGTAAGTGTTAGAGAAACAAGAAATTTCGAACAAATGCGGATCATGATTGGCATCGAGAAATACACTTTCTCCTTCGCCGACGGGCCCTCTCTTGCGAGTTGTGGCATGTTCACAAACAGCTGCATAGGCGCTTTCCGTGGTCACACCAGGAAAACGTTCGATGAGTGCCTTTGACCTCGGGAAATACGCAACTTTTTCGTCACCAGCCTTTGCGCAGATTTCAGCGTGATAAGGATGGCGGCTGACTAGACCAAACGCAGGGCATAAAGGATCGCGCTCGCACACCATTTGCCAGAGCGTCGTGGTCAACGTGTTGCCGTAGCGCTTTCGGAGCTGATCAATCGTCTTCCAAGCAAATGTATGGTCCAGTGCCTCTGGCTGGAAACGTTCACCCATAAATATTAGGTGCCGACCACCATAGTTGGCTTCAGCCTCCATTGTCTGGTGAAAGGTCGGATTGAGCGTTGACTCGTTGTCTCCGAGAAGCAGCGAACGGTGCCACGGTAACAGATCGTGAGTAATTTCGTGAGCAATGATGAAGCGACGCTTGAGCGGTGGCACAGCATCATCATCAATGAAAATGCGTTTGTCACCTTCCTGCAGCATTAGCATTCCGCGCAAGCCATGCTCGCTGACGACATCAACCATACGTTTTGCGGAGCTAGAGATTACGTGGCCAGCCATCCGAGCTTTGTGTGCGATCTCATCTAAGAGATTAAGATCGGCCTTGCTATAGTAGGTGAGATCGAGTTTCTGCAACTCCCGTACTTGCTCCAATCGCAGGGGAGGCTCTGGATTGCCCAAGTCTCTGAGCAGCCGAGCGACGTGATCATGAATGTCACGTCGTTCATAGTCGCCGATCATTGGCTCTAATACTGCCATTCCTCATTTATCCTTATCCATCGAAGCCAGTACCTTTACAAAATCGTTAAACTCTCGGCGTTCCGATGTGCTTAGCTTCGATAGGTCTTCTGATCTGGCCGCAAAGCGATGTGCGGCAGCTGTGAGGTTATCATTTTGCGCACTTGAGGCAGCCGTTAGTAGCTCTATCGCTTTTGCGGGTACTTTAAGATGTATCGCAAGTTGATGGATGGTTCTAGGTTTTGGAATATAAGATGGATTTGTTTCGACCTGCTTTAGTTCTGCCTCATCCACACGAAGTTGCTCAGCAAGCTTGGCAATGCTCAGGCCCTCTTTGCGTCGTAACTGATAGACGAGCATATGTAGCACAAGTGACTTTTGCCCGGTTGTAGCGTCGGCCTGCTGCGGTGTACTTGAACCGGATTCCGTCTGATCTGATACAAATCGATGCAGCGGAGTCGTGTCGCGAAGTGGGAGACCCGCATCGCAATCAACATCCGGGTCATTTTCAATATGGCTGCGCAGCCAGTCATGGGTGAAATGAAGCTTCATAGTCGACTCCTCTTGTTTAGTGTTGCACGGATAAGAAGATTGCAGCCTGGCTCGCCGGAAGTTCAAAGTACCGTAGCCCCTCATGCACTCCTTCTTCGTCTAAACCGAGATCGCTCATGCCGATCGCATCTCGGTAAAATTGCTCTGCGGCAGGAAGTGAATGCAGGCCAACACGGCCTCCCATTTCCTCTTCCAGACTTAAGCTGACCGCTGTCGCTATAAGCACTCGGCCAGATCCTTTATAGGTTGGTTCAGCAACAAAACCGGGTCTATTCCACGGAGCTGTCGCGAGGAACTCAACATAAATCAACGGTTTGCGTTCATGCTCTACGTGGCGGCTAAAGCAATCGACGCCACCTTTTCGTGTCATCATGATCGCTTGCGTGTTGCCACCGCATTCCAGCACAAAGAAGTCGAACAAAAATGGATCGTTGATCGCTGCCAGTGCCTTCTTACCCCAATCCCAGTGGGCATCTTCAGCATTAATGCTTGCTAACGTTTGTCTTGTTTCTTTTGCCTCGTTGCGCCGGACTTCGAACATGGGACGCCACCGCCCCTCGATATGAGAAAGGTTGCTCATATCGAAGCCGTGAAAAAGCTCTGCGCCTTCGTATTGTCCCGTTGTGCGATTCAGCAGAAAAACGCGGTCGATTAGCTTCTTCATAAAACCATCAACTCTGCTTTTTCGGACTTGTCCGAATTCTCGACAAAAATCTTGTCACCGCGCGCAAGCCGTTCGTCAACAGACTTGTAAAGCCGCAGAGCCTGTCGGACTAACGCCGTTTTTGACAGGCCTTTTTCTTCGCACATTGTTTCTAAAACGCTCATTTCCATTTCCGAAAGATTGAGCGTCATTGTTCGTTTCATGATGTGTCTCCCCAACGTGTCAATAGTTTATAGCTATTATCACCATATTTGTCAAATAAAAAAACATCAAATAATAGCTAAATAATAGCTTGAAATTAGCCGTAAACTAAATATATGATGAATGCGCCACTTAAAATGGAGGTTGAAATGCCAGGAAGCGGAATTTACGCATTCGAAGTTGATGGACAGACCATCAGTACCAACGATCCCATCATTAATGGCCGCATGATCCGGTCGAGCGCGGGGCTAAATCCCGTAAGTGACTATGTGATCATTGAGCTGGGCTCTGCGACGTCTCGTTCATTGGGGCTGGAAGAATGGGTTGATCTGCGGGTGGCGCAGAATGCTCGCTACCTTTCGTTTGAAGGAGATCGCACCTATTCACTCACCATCAACGAACGTGGCTATGAATGGGGTGCTGAAGAGCTCTCTGCCAAGGACATTCGCCGCTATGCAGGTGTTCCCGATGATCACGAACTGATCCTTGATAGCCAGCGCGATCAGCCAATCGCAGACGATGAAATCATCAGGTTGAGCCGCAAAGGAGTCGAACGGGTCTTGTCAAGACTTCCGGCGATAATTTGCATCATTGTCAATACGATAGAAGAGTATGTCGAGCCGGGAAAGATTAGTTTTGAGGAGTTGGCCAAGCTCGCTTTTCCTGACAGCGAAGAAACTCCAAACACTGAATACACCGTCAGCTATCGCAAAGGGCGTCGTGACCAGCCAGAGGGCTCCTTGATTGCCGGTGAAAGCGTCAAATTGAAGAAAGGGATGATCTTCGATGTCTCGGAAACCGACAAATCTTAGAGCGGATGTCACACGCTTGATCGATGAGGGCTATGAGGCCTCAATCGAACAACAGCATCTCGTTCTTTACAACGTGCCATATGTAAACTCATCTGGCGCCGTAAAGAAGGGAACTCTGGTTAGCACACTCGAAGGATCGTTTGCTGAAACGACCCTTCGGGTCAGTGACCATGTGATTATGTTCGCGGGTGAATATCCATGTGATCGCAACGGTCGTCCACTTGAAACGATCCGAAATACAACTCGAGACGAAAACATTGCTGGTCGCTGGGTTGTTAATCACCGCTTTTCAAGCAAGCCAAAGAGAGGGTTCTACACCGACTACTACGAAAAGATGTCAACGTACGCAGCAATTTTGAGTAACCAAGCAGCTGCGCTGGATCCAACATCAACGCCCAAGAGCTTTCGGGTAATCGAAATGTCAGACGATTCGCCCTTCGTCTATTTTGACAATGCATCTGGTCGCTCTGGAATTAGTGCCGTCAGTCGAAAACTTGCAGGTCAAAGGGTCGCAATCGTCGGATTGGGTGGAACCGGTTCCTATCTGCTCGACTTGGTAGCGAAGACGCCAGTCGACGAAATTCACTTATTCGACGGTGATGTGCTCAAACAACACAATGCTTATCGCGCACCAGGTGCTGCATCTATTCACCAGCTCAAAGAGCAGCCGCTCAAGGTAGAATATCTGCAATCAATTTACCGAAATATGCATCGCGGAATAGTGGCACATGGTGAGTTCATTACATCAGAGAATATCGACTTGCTCCAAGGGTTTGACATCGTATTTCTCTGTCTTGATGCAAATGAAGTCAAAGCCACAATAATTGCGGGCCTGGAAGGCTTTGAGGCGTCATTCATTGACGTAGGAATAGGTGTAAACTTGGTTGACGAAGGGCTCACCGCTGCTGTCCGGACAACAACGAGTACGCCTGCAAATCGCGCTCATGTCCATAAGCGATGTCGTATCCCGATGCGTCATGCAGCGGGCAACAACGAATATGCGCGAAACATCCAGGTCAGTGAACTAAACATGGTCAATGCGGCACATGCCGTAATCCAGTGGAAGCAGCTCTGTGGTTTTTACCGCGATACTGAGCACGAGTTTCATTCGATCTTTCGCGTGGCCGACAACCACATTCTTAGTGAGGATATGGCGTGACGAAGATTGATCGACTGGAGCACCGCTTCGTAAAAAGTGCGCCCCGCGAACTTGAATCCGGGATTCTTTATGTCTCGTTTGAGTATGCGACGGTCCTTCATTTATGCGCTTGCGGGTGCGGTCGAAAAGTCGTCACTCCATTGTCCCCCAATGATTGGAAAATGACTTTCAACGGGCAAACCGTATCATTGCATCCCTCGATCGGTAGTTGGTCATTGCCCTGCCGCTCGCACTACGTTGTCCGCGATGGGCGTATTCGGTGGGCTGGTGCTTGGAGCGACGAGCAAATTCAACTAGGACGAGAAGCAGACCGACGCCGAAAGCGTCATCAGATGCAAACTGTGGCCAAAGATGATACGAATTCCGCGTCACCTGCTGTCGAACGATTAAATAGTGGTTCTCTTTTGAGCCGCATTATTTGCTGGTTCCAGCGGTGAAAGCTTTTAGATGCCGATCCGCTCAATCTCATCCAAACTAACTTAATCGGAACGTCGGTTACTCCGCACGGCCAGTAGATTGAGGAACGCCAAAGTTTTGATGACGAGCGAAAGTTGCAGTTGTTTACAACTTTTCGCTGCGAAGGCACTGTGGCCCATGGATTATCAGGAGTTGTTTCCAAATGCGCTTCGTACATGCGGCAGACTTTCATCTTGGCAAACCCTTCGGAAACTTTGACGAAGACACGCGCGCGGCATTGAAAGCCGCCCGTCTGGAGGCTTTGCGTTCAACCGGTGAGCTTGCCGTAAACCGTGGTGCGGATTTTGTCGTCGTTGCAGGTGATACCTTCGACGCTGGCGCGCCACCTTCTAGGCTTGTGAAACGCGTCTTGGACGCAATGGCTTCTTTTCCGGATGTGACCTGGGTCTGGATGCCTGGAAATCATGACTCCCTTGCTGCGGTCGACCTTTGGGAACGCATTGAGCGGGACAAGCCGGACAATGTCATTCTGGCAACCTACGCAGAGGTGATTGATATCGGGCAAGACGTGGCAATCCTCCCAGCACCGCCATCGGTCAAGGCTCCAGGATACGATCTGACCGATTGGATGGGTTCCGCCGACACCGGCAATCGGATCCGAATTGGCCTCGCACATGGTGGCGTGACCGATTTCGGATCAGAGGATGGTGGGCTTGCGACGATACCTCCCGATCGAGCCGAACAGTCAGATTTGGATTATCTCGCCCTCGGCGACTGGCACGGTCAAATGCGCATTGGCCCACGCACCTGGTATTCAGGAGCACCGGAAGCGGATGGGTTTAAGGGGCAAGCGGCAGCCGGAGTTTTGCTGGTAGAAGTCGATGCGCCCGGTGAAGCGCCGCGAGTTGAGCAAGTTCCCATTGGACAGTACCAATGGCATCGAATTGAAACGGACTTCTTTGCCGGCAGCGACCCCGTCGAAGTCCTGGAAGAGACGCTCCCCAAGTTCGATCGCGAGCTTGTGCTTGTGCGTTTCGTCGGAACAGGGCGTCTGGGACTGTCTGAACTCGCCGCTCTGCGAGAGGCTTGCGACAAAGTCGCGGACGATTTCCACTTTTTCGAAGCCAATCTAAGGAATGTGGGGATCGAGCAGAATGCCCATGATTTGAACCTGATCGCGGAAGGCGGTGCGTTGCGAGTGGCCGCAGAAAATATTTTCGCCGAGACCTCTATCGAGGGGCGAACAGAAAATGATGCCCGCATCGCGCGGTTGGCCCTTTCGCACCTTTTCCACCTGGCGCAAGAGGTGACGAAGTGAAGCTCCGCAAATTGACGCTTCGAAATGTTCGTCGCTTCGCCGGCAAGACGGCTATCCTCGGCCCGTTTGGAGACGGCCTGACGACGATAACTGCGGAAAACGAAAGCGGGAAAAGCACGTTCTTCGATGCGCTTCACGCATTGTTTTTTCATGACTACGGATCCGGGAAACGAGAGCTGAAAGAGATGCAACCCTATTCGGGTGGAGCGATGCGGATCTCAGCCGAGGTCGAAATCGACGGCGCGGAATACCTGATTGAAAAGGTCTTCAACCTGAAGAAGGCGGGTTCGTCGGCGATGATCACCGCCCTGGCCACCGGCACGGTCCTCAAACAGGCAGACGATGCAGAGCAGTGGATCCAACAGAACATCCTGACCACGAAAAAGGGCCCTGTTGGGCTTCTTTGGGTACGGCAGGGTACTGTCGGGGTGGATGCTGACGCGAAGAACGCAGCGGAAGGCATTGATGCACGGCGGGACGTGATGTCCAGTGTTCGTGGTCAGATTGATGCCATCACCGGCGGACGACAGATGGACAACATTCTACAGCGGTGCAAGCAAGAGTTTGATGCCATCAGTACCAAGCAGGACAAGCCGAAGGCCGGCAGCCGGTGGAAAGAGGCAGAAGACCGGGTGGAGCTTCTTCGTGAAGAGCGAGAGAAGCTAGCTCGGTCCGTAGATGCATTAAGGCACGATCTCGATATGAAGAAGCGCGTTACGGCTCGCCTGCATGAACTCCACGATCCGGAATTGCGACAGCAGCGAAAAGGCGAAATTGAGGACGCAGCTGAGGCGCTGGATGCGGCGCGTGAACACGACCGGGAAATTCAGGACATCGATAAAGATCTTCAGCTCTTGCTGGGTGAGGAGCGGGATCTTGACCGCGATATCGCGATTATCACCGACGTGCAAAAGCGACGCGAATCCGTTGCAGAAGCGATCGAGGAAAAGGAACACGCTGTCAGCGCAGCGACCCATTTAAGATCCGAGGCTCAAGACGCCTTAAATAAGGCGCAGGATGTTATCTCACATAAAGAGGGAGAGCGACGCACACAAATTGATTCTCTAGCGTTGGCAAGACAGACCGAGCGCAAGAAGGCTAAACGGAAACGACTGTCAGCACTTTATGATCTTCGACAGCAATTGCAGGAACCAAGAAAGCGGCTCGAAGAGGCCGAGGACATCTTGCAGGGTGTCGAAGTGACAAAGGCTGTTGTGGACAGGTTGTCCGACCTGGAGCGGCGGCGCGACATTGCTATCGAAAAGCGAAAGATTCACTTCTCCAGCTTTGTCGTTAAAGGGGATCAGTCAACGGCGAGCATCGAGGGAACAGAGCTTCCAAACGGCGAGCCGTGCCTCATCGACCACCCCCTGGATGTGTCTTTACCGGGATTTGGTTCGATCTTTTTGCGACCTGCCGAAGGTTCGGGACAGGGGCTCGAAAATCCCGATGCCTTGCAAGAGGAATTGGAAACAGGTCTGAGTACACTTGGTTTGGATGACGTTAAGGCAGCATGGAAGGCCCATGAAGCGCGTCAAAGGGCTTCGCAGGAAAAACAGACTGCACAAGCGCAAGTGCGGGCGATGGCGCCTGATGGCGTGGAAGTGCTTGAAATGGAGTGGCGTAAACTTTGCTCGGAGCTTGGGCACCCGACCGAAAAAACGGCACCAGCGGTGTCCGATGATTTAATAGATGGAGAGCCCACTTCAGAGGCGATCGAGAAGGCGATCGCGGACCTTGAAGACGAATTGGATGAGCTTCGCAACGGACTACCGGCGTTACAACGCTATCTGACCGAAGTAACCGGAGCCCTGACAGAAGAAGCAGTTCTTCTGAAAAGGTTGCGTACGGACAAGGCAGAGCTTGTTGCTCCGGCTGATGAAGAACAACAGCTTCAGACGCTCAACAAGTCCAAGATTGATAAGGCGAAAAAAGTGGCAGAGGTACGCGAGGCACTCAAGGTCCTCCGAGAGAGCGCTCCCGATCTTACTGCCGCAAAGGCTGCGTATGAACGGGTGCAGAAGGCAGACGAGCAAGACGCGAAGGAGATCAATCGGCACGAAAAGGAACTTGCTCGACTAAATGGGGCAATCCAAACACAGTCAGAGGGTGCTGTTGAGGAACAGCTCGCTGAAGTCACAGGCAAGCTTGCGCGCGCCGAGGACAGGGCAACGCAATTCGCTAGCCACGCAAAGGCGTTAAAATTGCTGGTCAATCACCTCGAGGCGGCCAGGGCGGACGCGCAGGAGACCTATTTTGAGCCGATCCGGAACGAACTGCTGCCTTTATTGCGCCAACTGCACGCGGGTGCCGAGTTCCAGATCGATGCTGAAAGACTGCTGATTGAGACGATCACCCGGAACGGCGTGACGGACAGGGTAGATGTTCTTTCAGGTGGCGCATTTGAACAGATTGCTGTCCTAACGAGGCTTGCCTTTGCGAAACTATTCGCGAAACAAGGCAGTCATGTTCCCATTATTCTCGATGACGCCATCGTCCACACGGATGACGAACGCATTTCAACGATGTTCAATATGCTGGCCCAGGTTGCGCGGGATCAGCAAATCATCGTTCTGAGTTGTCGCACGCGGGCGTTCTCCGACCTTGGTGGAGAGCGGGCTTTCATCACTGAAGCCGATGAAAAAGCCGAAGATCGCTGCACTGTCGCCTGATCACTACAGTGCAGCCATGGTCGCTGTTCAGCGAACCCGCAGCTTTTTTCAGGACGCCTCACATTTACACGTTTGTCCTTATGTCGGATTTCATGCCCATTGCGTACTTGGGAATGGAGGCTGTTTTGGGAGTACATCGTGAGCCCCATATGGCGTCCCTACCCTTGTCGCGGCTTTGGAGGCTGAGGTGGACGCGGCCGATGTCGATTACGTCGCGCGCTTTTACAAGGGCGGGGATCCTGCAACCGAAGTAATGGGTGTTCGGATGAACTCCAGCAGCTCTGTCCCGCTAAGCGGTCCTTCGCCCCGAGTGCAACGAAGGTCCGCTTGCCGCCCTTCCCAGACCCTTACTCGAGCTTCAAGAAACGTATGCTTTTGGGGATGGGCCGGAAAGCACCAAATTTCCGAAGTGTCGGCGCGAAGTAGACGTCGAATGCCGAGGCAATTTGTCTAAACGATTCCCCAGACCCTGAACCGCCCCCTGCCTGTGAGCTCTCGCAAATTCAGCTCCTCAACAAGGCGTAGCGCGGCCTGCGGCGTCACGCCTATCTCCTTTGCAATCATGCTGGCCGACACCATTGGTCGCGACAGCACCAGATCGACGAGCGCCGGCAGCTTTGACGATCGTCGCCGGCCTTTCAATCGATACTCCAAAGTCTGCCTCGCAAGCACAAGCTTGTCGTGTTCCTTGAGCCCGAACTCGGCCGCAGCGGTCAGCGCGGATAAGAGCGCCGTTAGCCGGGTCTCCAGATTTCTGCTGGTTCTCTTGTCCCGCTCGATCAGCTTCAGACCGAGATTTACCGTCGCCAGATGTCCTGCGGATGTCAGGCCTGCTTCCAACAGACTGCTGGCGGCCAGAAGCCGGCCAAGCCAGGGCGTGCGCTCCAGAACATCCAAAAAATTCCAGGCGTCGAGCAAAAGGACAGCGCGCAGAACGGGCGGCATGTTTTCTGTTCTGCGCAGAACCTCCCGCCATTCGGCCAAACGGTCTTCTTCATTCCAGTCCGGATCGTAGACGATTTCAGCACGTTGCCATGGGGATTCACGCTGGGGAACAGGTGCGCCGGACAGAATCGCCGTGCTGCGTTCGAGCACCGCGTCCAGGGCTGCCAGGTCCTGCGCCAGCGGATCGACCTGATCAGATGCCGTTTCGACCTGCGGATCCGAGTGCGTCGAAACTTCGGTGCCCCCCCTCCCCTCTTCTTCTTTTTCCTGGAAATCCTCGGCACCGCGCAGCGCCAAAAACCCCTCAGGGCTGAGGGCCCAAGTAGGTGGATGGCGCAAGATCTTTTTGCGAGCGCGCAACACCGCGTGGGCAATGGTCAGCTCATGGGTTGGCGAGCGAATGTCCCGGGACGCATCGTGCAGCACCAGGTCTTCCATATGAACCAGTTCGCCGTCGATCCAGAGCGAGGCGCAGGCGTCAACGAAGTGCAGCCGTTCGAGGCACCCGGGCCCGAGTGGTGAATTTTTGAGGCGCTCGTCGAGGCGGACGAGTGCGGCGGTTGCCTCGGCGATGGGCTGCAGCAGGGCGCGAACCGGAATTTTAGTCAGATCGTAAGCCATTGATTTTTTGTTACTTGATTTGCTTAATGAACGCTATATAGCAAAAAAGTTTCAGTACAGTGATACACCAAAAACACAGTCTATGACTATCGATAAGTAACCCTTATCGATGGTTATTGATTTCAGCGCCCTTCTCGCTATAATGAGGCTCAGATACAGCCCAGCACCGCGAAAAACGATGTCTCAAAACCCACCTGCACTCATTGCCAGCGACGCTTTGTCCGGAAAACTGGAAAAACTCGACTCTCTAGCGGCCATCCTGCCGGCCGATCGTAGCGAGCAGCTGGCTCACCTCCTCACAGACGACGACGTCGACACTCTCCGGCATCTGGCCAAGGAAGGCATGGGCGAAAACACGCTCCGCGCCCTCACCTCGGACTTTTCGTATCTGGACGCTTGGTGCCAGGCAGCGACCGGCGCTCCCCTGCCCTGGCCCGCGCCGGAATCTCTGATCCTCAAGTTTTTGGCACATCATCTATGGGACCCGGAGAAGAGAAAAATTGATCCGGCGCACGGCATGCCGGATGAAGTTGCCAAAGAACTCGAGAGGCTGAGAGTCTTGAAAGCGCCAAAGTCAGACCGCCTCCGGCGGCCGCATGCGCCGGCGACCGTGGAACGACGGTTGGCGACCTGGTCGACATTGCACCGCTGGCGCGGCCTGGACGGCGCGTTTTCGTCGCCGCAAATTCGATCGGCCAAGCGACTGGCCGTTCGAACTGCGGACCGGCCAAGGGTCCGGAAAAGCAAAAAAGCCGTCACGGCCGATGTTCTGAAACAGCTTTTGGCAACCTGCGAAGGATCGGAGGTCCAGAAGCCATCGCTTATGGATGTGCGCGATCGCGCGGTTTTGCTGCTCGGCTTCGCCTCTGGCGGCCGGCGCCGTTCTGAAATTGCCGGGCTTCGTATGGATCGTATTCAGTTTGAGGAGCCGGTGCCAAGCGATCCGGATCAGCCGGACAGCCCTCTCCTGCCCTGTGCGACCATCCGTCTTGGCCGCACAAAGACGGAAGATGCCTCTCAAGATGACAATCATGTCTTGCTGCTCGGTAGGCCGGTTGATGCCCTGCAAGCCTGGCTGGACGCCGCCGGGATTGAAGACGGTCCCGTCTTCCGGGCGATCGATCAATGGGGGAACCTTAAGGCGAGGCCATTGTCATCTCAGTCTGTCAATGCGATTTTGAAGAAGCGCTGTGCCGATGCGGGTTTGGATCCTGCAGAGTTCAGTGCTCATGGTCTGCGGTCCGGGTTTCTGACGGAGGCGGCCAATCAGGGGATTCCGCTCCAGGACGCCATGCAACAGTCGCGGCACCGATCACTTGCCCAAGCGTCAGCCTACTACAACGAGGCGAACAATGGGAAACGGAAGTCGGCAAGGCTTATTGCATAGCGGAAGCGCTTGGAGGTTCCCTTGGGGCGGATTGCTTCGGCGTCGCAGGCGTCGATTGACTGGCGCTTTTTTACAAGGCACGGTGTCAGAGTGGGGCAAAGCGTCATCAAGTCAACAATGTCGATAAGAGCGCCAGTACAAGATAAAAAAGACCGAAAAACAACGATGTAATAGAGAACGGAAATCGTTTGTAGTTGATATGTTTGGTAATGCTTTTGGTGAACTTTGCAAACAAAAAACGAAGCGGGCCCAAACAGACTTGCGCTACAAAAAACAACAATAGCCATGCGGTTGTTGCGAATGTTGTCAAGAGCGCGGTCGCATTGAAAATGTGCTCAAAATTCGGAGCTGGGCCGGATATATTTGGATCGCTTCGCATAATCGGCGAACAAGTCTCGAGATAGTCCTTAGGGTTTTCTGCGAATACGATAAACGTAGAGTTTGCTTGGTGACACATCTGCCAAAGAATTGGCCTCCAACCTTCCCAACTTGTTCGTCCATCTATCTTTGCAAGGGTCCAAAAGAATATCGCTATGAAACCTGCGATAATGATGAACGTGAGCACGATATCGACTAACAAACCAATCAATTGAACAATTCGGTTCGATCCAATCAGTTTCTTCATAAAGAACTTAGTCTGAATCAGCGACAGGTAGTCACCAATTCCGTTGGCAACAATGACCGCACCAAGACCAATCAAGTTTTCAGGAGACGCATTTGTGAAGAGCTGAACTAAACTTCGACCAGCAACACTAGAAACAATAACTGAAAGCGTAAGGAACAAAACCAACGAAGCAAGCAATGATCGCAGAATCGAAATACGACCGTTTTTTCCCTCAAAAACGATTGAAAACAAGTCAACAATAACCTGAGCAGATTCTGAAACAAAATTTTCCCTATACTGAAATGTGAGCTCGGAGTACTTTTGTCTTATCGAGTTTCTGACAAGAGTGTCGGCTGTTACTCCAACCCCGACCAACATAACCGCGTTTGTCAAAACATCCCAAAAATCACCAAGCATATCTAATGACGGTTCCAATCAATTTAAAATTGCAGCAATAAATTGAGCACTCAGTAAGCGCATTGCGCCCACTAAGTGCTGCTTCTAAAGACAGGGTTGCAACTTTAGGAAGTCAAAGCGCGAACCAATCTAGGCGCTGTGCGTGTGGTTGGCTCGGCAAGGACGTTTACAAGTCGCCATGTTACGGACTGCCCGTCCTCAACTCTGGCGTTGGCACTGTCGTCAAACGGTACGAAACCTTTGTCGCGATTTATAAATTTCCCATCTGCGTCAAAAATATAGTATTGCCAAACCGAGTATGCCGGTCGCGCCAAAAGGTCTTCCGCGAGCATGTATTCACCGCTCGGGTATTCAATACCGCTGGACCCGCTTTTGAACGACGCCTCATAAAATGCGCGAAACATGTTGGGAGAGGTCATTCCATTTGTCGTGACAGTTGAATACGAAAAAGAATTGCCGGGTGTGATTTGCGCACTTGCCGCATCAAGTACGTCTTTTACAGATCCGCCTGATGGCAACTCTACGTCAGAACGGTAAAAAATTCCAACAACTCGCAGTGATATAGCCATTTCGATCTCCGAATTTTATAAAGGATTTGATCAACTTCTTTAACAACTCTAGGTTATATCAACTTTAAGGTGAAAATGAAGGGAACAAATAACCTGCTATTTTCAATCAAAGACTTATTGACCACTTTGTCTCATTCGGGTGCGATTTTTTACTTGCGTGGATGAGGACGGCGCTACCCGACCGGTGCTGAGTGTGCACTTTAATAGTGGCTGCGTTCAGAAAGGTTTTGTCAGGATGGCCGCGTAATTTAGGGCGATTGTTCTATACAAGCGCGTGGTGCTCGTACCACCAGCGGCCCTTCAAGTTTTGAACTGTTAGTACGTACGATCGGACCCTTTAGACGTTCGACTTCGCTTCTGGCGGCCGGCGCCTTTCTGAAATTGCGGGACGCCGTATTGACCGTGTCCAATTCGAGGATCCGCTGCCAAGCGATCCGGATCAGCCGAACAGCCCTCCCCTCCCCTGTGCCACCATCCACCTTCGCCGGCCCAAACCGAAAGACGCATCTCAAGTCGACAACCATGTTTTGCTGCTAGCAGAACCTGTCGATGCTCTACAAGTCTGGCTGGACGCCTCCGGGATTGATGACGGCCCAGTTTTTCGGGCGATCGATCAGTGGGGCAACGTTAAAACGCGCGCGCTGTCTCCGCAGTCCATCTATGCGATTTTGAAAAAAACTCTGCAAGGACGCAGATCTGGATCCCAATGATTTTAGTGGGCACGCACTGGGCACTGGTTTTTTGACACAAGCAGCGAACCAGGGAATCCCGCTCCATGATGCCATGCAACAGCCGCGGCATCGATCGTTATCCCAAGCCTCTGCCTACTACAACAATGGCAACTGCCAGCGCCGGCGGTCGGCACGGATCCTTGAATAAAGATGTTTGAACTCACGCTGCCCTGCCGAACAAAGGATGTTGGTTGCCGTTTTCGCCAAAAATCGCATTTCAATGTGCGCGCCAGTTAGGAAGAGCGACTAAAAGCGGAAAGACTAGAGACGGTAGTATACCTAGATTTGCTAACCTACCTTTTTGGTCAGCGAGAGGCCGCTAAATCGTAGTTCGTATCGACGCCGAGCAGGCCGCGTTAATTCCCTTGGGTGTAAACAGGAACCATTGTGATTGGGTTGAAGCTTCTCTCGACGCTTGGTCTTCGCCAGTTTACGAGTGGGTTGATGAGGATTCTTAGTCATGCAGGTCAGTCAGCTGTAAGCAAATTGTTTGACGAAGAACGCGAAGGCAGTAACCGGCTCAACGTAACAGCAACCCTTGTCTTTCACATGCCTATAACGGTGGGCATTCAAGCAGGGCGAACTTTCCCTTGCCTTGCAGATGTCCCAAATGCTTGCCAAATTCGCGTCGCCGAACATCAATTCAATGCTCCTTCGCAAACCGATCAAAGGTGGAAATTCCGCTTGGTCGAATTGAGCATCGCGGCGCTGAGAGGTGCGATATAGCAACTGCTATATTCGATAAACGGTTGTAAGAGATGACGTTTTGCGCCGGCAGGCAGCTCGCGGAAGGGTTCAATGTCGCACAAGTTGGGCTGTTAGCGGGGATTGGGTTCTGTTTTGAATGTCTTGTTCGCGTAATGTGGGCGATATAGTAGTTCCACACCAGCTAGGGTTGCCATATGTAAAGAGACTCAGCCTCTTTTTCTCAAAGTTATTTTATAAAGGGATTTGGTATGGCTGCGAAAATCGGTAGGGCGCTGTTATTGGCGCTGCTCACACTCTTTAACGCTACAAAACGGATCGCCATTCTCCGCGACCTTGATGTCCTGGGTGGCGCTCGAACAGATCTGAGAAAGTCGCCAGAAGGCATGGATTTCCAGCGTTCAGGTGCATCTTGTCCATCTATTGAGACGGACCGCAAGGACAGGGCCGATGCCTTTAATGCCTCGCTGGTCGCAGACCGCTTTAGCTATCACGATTCAGCGGGCCCCTGTCAGTACTTTCTGGCCGGGAATCGGTTGACGGTTCGCAATCCAGCAAACGAGGTTGTATTCGATCCCCTCCCCGACCAGGACGTTGCTGGTCTGAGCGAGCCGCCGGTGCCCGCAGGTGTTCCGATCGCCGTCACTTATCAGCGCCGCCGGGAAGGCGAATGGAAGGAAGCGCCGGAATTTGATCTGATTGCTGCCAATGGCGCGCGTGTTTTTGTCAAGCAGAAGGACAAAAACAGGTTTTTCTTTATGTCAATCGGCGACGAGTTTCTGCATGTCGATCCGTCGAACAGCGAAACCCTGCCACGGGGCGGGCCCGATGTCCCAATCGACGGCTACTATAACGGCCTTGATGCGCAAATGGAGCAAACTGTTACCCCCGGCATGGCGTGGCCAGTGCTGCCTGACTTCAACAATCACCCCTCCGCCGCACCCTTCACCATCCCCAGGATCAAGGCCGGGTTCCTTGCCAAGGTGCTGGTCATTCTTTTTGGGCTTTTGGGTGTAACTGCCGGGGCAATTGCGGGGGCCGTCGTTTGGTTGCCAGTGATCGGCTGGGCGCTGGCAGTATTAACGCTGATATTCGGCGGACTGATTGCTGCGGCAGCAACTTTCATATCGATATATCTTGTGACCCTCGGCGGCCAATCCTTACCACGCACGCTCAAAGAGCTTGGCCTGTCTCCTGACGTGATGATGATGCGGGTGCACAAGAACGTATGGTATCAGCTCGATCCACGCCCGCCCTATGACCCAAGCGGGGTGTCCCGCCGATGGATGCCCTTTGTGACCGAAGATGCAATCACCTATTGGGACGACAAAACGGGTAAGGAGGTCTCTGAACCGGGCGTCGCGATCGATGGCGTTCTGGATATTGGGGTTGGCCATGTATATCGCCACCGGGCCTACGACGAGACGATCGGCGGCGAATTGGATACGCTCAGACCTCGGATCATGCGCATGTATCAAGCGATCTTTGGCCCGATCGAGGATGCTGGAGGCTATGTCGACGGTACTTGCAACTTTTACATGCTGGCAAAGATCAAAATCAGGTTTGAAGGGCAGGATCCGCGCGACGCTTATGGCGTATTATGGGTCGACGAACAAACCTATCCGACAGACCGTTGGCATGTGCTGTCGATGGAAGACGACTACTGGACCATGGCCAAGCGATTTTCGGCGCAGGGGCAGGTGGTCCGAGGTGCATTGAGCGCCACAACAAGAGCGTTGCTCAAGCCCTTTTATGCGCTCGTCGACAGCATGCTGGGTAAAACCTCGCAGACATTTAACGAGCGCTACTGGGCATTCGATATCCGACAGTGGTGGTGTCCCTTCCGTCAGCATTGGTACAATGGTGCGCCACGTTTTGATGATCACAGCCGCATGCAAGTCTCCCGTCAAGTCATTGCCGTTACCGGGAAGCTGGTAGCCAGTGATGCTCCTGATGGCCGCGAACGACCAGTCCTTTACACGATCAACGCAAGTTTTGGGACAATGGATCGCACATGGCGCTGGCGAGACTTTCCGCCAGGTGTGATGGTCGATTCCGCAGGGCTCCAATGGGCAGATATCACCGGCTCTGGATCCACAATTTTGCCGCGGACATTGCAATTCCGCGAGGATATGAGCCTGGTTTTTCTCGGTACGGCGCAGATGCCCTGGGCCCGCCAGAAAGTGCCGGGGCGTTGGGTCCAGAAATACCTGCCCGCCAACAACATCGAAGCGCCCGAAGCACGCGCACTACGTAGTTCACGCAAGGCTCCAGCGCAAGCCTACCGCCATGATTGGCGTTTTATAGGCGAGACAGCATGGGACGTTTCCGAACGGTTCCTGCATCTTGGAATTTACGACCGTGTCGACAGCCGCTGCCAGTTCTATCTAATGCCAGACATCCGGCCTGAAACCTTTCGACGCGAGGATTTTGACGCGATTTTCGCGGAAGACAGCCCCATGATCTGGGAGGAAACCAGCCAGTCTCTCGCCTTCGCCAACAACCAGGATGTCGCAACAACCACTGTCCGCTCGCCTTACAACGAACGCCTGGCCTTTCACGTTCGGCGCAGGGGCCCTTGGGGTGAGATCGCCACATTTGCTGACAAGCGCGGTGACGAGGTCAGCGCGCTGCGGCCTTCTCAGCAGGCGACGATGCAGGTGATCAGTGGTGGGGGAGGGATACCAACCACACCAAATGCGCTTTTCAGTTTCGGTCAACGCGTGCGGCGCTTTACCCCACCGGTTGTTCAAATGGTTCGCTGCGTCGCAGAGCCCGCAACTGGCAGTTTGCATGTCTTTCTGTATTCGAGGATGGCAGGACCAGATCGAAGGGCATTGTCGGGCACGCAGGATTGGTGGACAGACATATTGCCACATCCCGATTACTTGTCCCTTATTCGCACCGTCCGGAATTGGGCACCGTTCCCCAGCGTTCCGCCTGATGCGCATTACAAAGCGCTTTCTTTAAGGCTGCCGCCCATTGTAGCAGCTGCTGGATATGCATCCGATGCGCAAGCATTGTTGCCATTTGAAGCCTATTTGCGACCCCGCTTCTCGAATTGGAACCCAGGTTCGGTGGAGGACGGGGATGACATATTCGACCCGCATCTCTGGCGGCTACGTATCGCGTCGATCGCCACAGACAACAAAACCATTTTGAACCATCTGGACCTGAGGTTTTATGACCAGAATCAAAGAATCTTCAAGCTGACACGGTTGTCGCATTACCTGGCCTATTGCAAACTACAGATCGGCCAATCAGGTCTACAACAAGAGTTGTTCGACCTGATCAGCAACCCTCAGGCCCAGTTCGAGCGAGGTTTGTCGATTTGGTGCGAGGACATTACAGGCCATGTCTCATTGGCAGAACGTAGTGTATTTGACGTTCTGTGATGTGGTTAGCCCAAACGGGTCTCGTCGATGATCAGTAGCGGGGCCTGAGTGTGGAGGAGGCAGTTCTTGTCGATCAGGCGTCCCTTACGTGAAGCCATGGAGAGTGCCTCGATGTGATCTGTTTGTGTCGCTCGGTAAGCGCTCCTGCCGGCTTTCAGCGCGGCGATGCCGAACTCAGTGGTAGATGGGATTGCCTGTGCCCGAGGCCCCCAAGAAAATGAACCACCTCCGAGCGAGGGATAGTCAATCGACACAACTAGTAAAAGTGTACTTGCCACTCAATTTATTGACGCTACCGAGTTACACTCCGCAGCATCTTCGGGTCCGGACATCGCGACCTTTGCACAGCGCTTTGTCGCTCTTGCTACACTGGTTCCGCCAAAAGTTGAGAAGCAAGTTGTCGCCTGGAGAGCTCCTCTGAAATTGTTGTAAAGTTTTGCAGCGCGGGCCTACGACTTAGCAAAGCTGAATTCCGCAAGAGCGCCGCCCCAACGAACGAACCAAAGCGTCCTTTTTGTCTTTCCCAAACATGGCAGACGCGCACCCACGGCGACACTTTATTGTCAAAAATTCAGATTGAGTGAATTACTTCTTTTTCTTCGTAGTTTTCTTGCGCTGTTGCCCAAGACCCATTTTACGCGCGAGTTCCGATCGCGCTGCCGCATAGTTCGGTGCGACCATCGGATAGTCGGCACCCAATCCCCAACGCTCACGGTACTCATCTGGTGTCAGATTGTAGTGCGTTCTGATGTGACGCTTCAGGGACTTGAATTTCTTGCCGTCTTCTAGGCAGATGATGTGGTCATCAGTGATGGATTTTTTGATCGGAACAGCAGGCTTGAGCTCTTCGACTTCCGGCTCGTTGGCTTTGCTGGCCGTTTGATGAAGCGCGGTGTGAACTTGTTGGATCAGAGCAGGCAGCTCTGCCGCGGGAACCGTGTTGTTCGAGACATAGGAGACGACAACATCCGCGGTCAGGTCGATGATGTTGGTCTCGATCGGATTGTCAGTCATGGTTTCCCCAGTGTTGTTGTGTTGAATTGAAAGAGATCACACCGTCAAAGGCCACAATAATCTTATAGAATCAGACTCTGTTCTTCTTAAGCACTATTGATGATTTTCCAAGGCTGTCAATTCGGACGCTATTTCGCCCTCTTTTTGAAGCAGGCTCCGCCGACTCAATTGCTTGTTTCGGCCTCTTTAGGTGTCGTTTTCGGACGGGAAATGCGTGGCGGCATACATGCTGCCGCTTCTTTGTCATGCCGTTTTGCCCCCACGATAACTCCGTTAGGTATTTGTTAACGAAAAATGCCTTGCAGGTTTGGTGGGAATCCGGCATCACTCTGACGGAGTGATCTGTCACTATGGGTCATAAACCGTCAGAGGGCATTCATGGCCGTTATCGAGCAAATATCCGGTGAACGCGATACGACCGCAAAGATCGAGAATTTCACGCATCGGCTGTCAGATCGTTTGCAGACCATGCGCGAGATGACCTATCCGCCGGAAGCGCGCAAGGTTTTTGGCAGGACGTTTTCAACCACCGACCTGGTGCGTCTGCTGGGCGTTCCTGAAAGCACGCTCCGAACTTTGACGCTGGAGGGGAGGGGACCTCAGCCGCATCGGGCTGAAAACAATCGCCGGATTTATACCGTTGACCAGGTCTGGGAACTGCGCAGCTTCCTTGCAGACCTGCGTCCAGACGATGCATTGCGTCTGGTGCCCAAGCGTCGCCGTGGCGAGAAGCTGCAAGTGATCGCTGCGGCAAATTTCAAGGGCGGAAGTTCCAAAACGACAACATCGGTTCATCTGGCTCATTACCTGGCCCTACAGGGCTATAGGGTCCTTTGCGTCGATCTGGATCCCCAGGCTTCAATGACGACGACGTTCGGAATACAGCCGGACCGAGACCTGAGACCAGGGGAGGGGGATGACGAACGTACGGACACTGCATACGACGCTTTGCGTTATGACAATTATCGCATCCCATTTGCCGAGGTCGTCCGTGAAACCTACTTCCCGGGGATCCACCTTGCCTGTGGCAATCTGCGTCTCATGGATTTTGAATACGATACGCCAACCGCTTTAGCAGAACGGCGAACCGATGAACACGGTCTCTTCTTCCAGCGTCTGGACGCAGTCATCCAGTCAGTCGAAGACAATTACGACGTCGTGGTTCTCGATACGCCGCCGTCGCTTGGCTACACCACTATGGCGGCTCTTTATGCAGCGACAGGCCTTATCATCACCGTCCATCCGGCGATGCTCGATGTGTCGTCTTGTTCGCAGTTTCTGAAGATGATTGCCGATGTGACACATACACTTTCCGAAGGTGGAGCTGTCTTCGAACACGACTTCACGAAATTCCTGCTGACCCGTGTAAATCCAAATGACGGTCCGCAAAAAATCATGTCTGGCACCATGCGGGATCTTTTCGGAACAGATGTTCTTGTCGCCGAAGCAGTTGAGTCTACTGCAATCGCATCGGCTGGCGTTGCCAAAAAGAGCCTTTATGAGATTGAGCCAGGTGAAGTTGGTCGCGAAACCTTGAAACGAGCTCTTGAAAGTGCTGACCGTGTGAATGCGGAAATTCTCGACTTAATCAAGGGTGTCTGGGATAGGGAAGTTTGATGATGAAGAAGTCTATCGTCAAAATGATGTCCGATGCCGCTGCAGCAGCAGGTGAAAATAGCGACGCGCCGGCGCGGAGCCAAAAGGCAACGACGGCGCCGGTGGTGAGTTCCATGGGGCGTGCTCTGTCGCATATGCGCGAGGACAGCATAGTATCGCTAGATCCTTCTAAAATTGATCCGAGCCCATTCTCCGACCGGTTTGAGACGGATGAAGAGGCTGGCGACGCTCTTGAGGAACTGAAGCTTTCCATTCACGACGAAGGTCAGAAAATCCCCGTCCTTGTGCGACCGCACGCGAGCGAAAAAGACCGGTACCAGCTTGCTTACGGTCATAGGCGTTTGTTGGCCATTCAATCACTGATGAGTGAGTCCGCTCGACCTGAGACATTCAAGGTCAAAGCGTATGTCCGCGAGCTAAGTGATGCGGAGCTGATCAAGGAGCAATCCCTAGAAAACGGTGTGCGTGAGAACTTGACTTTTGCCGAAATGGTGCTGTGGGCCGAGCAGCTGCGCAAGGCGGGTCTCAAGCAACGGGAAATGCAGCCTGTTCTAGGGCAGGTTCAAACGGTGATTTCAAATATGCGGAAAATTGCCGACAGCATTCCGCATGACATCATCTATGCGATCGGCCGAGCCAAAAATGTGGGTCGACCCGCCTGGCTGGACCTTGCCAAGCAATTTGGTAACCCAGATGCCGAAAAGCGAGTCCGTAAACTCCTGGAAAGCGACGAGTTTAAAGCGGCTTCCGGGCAGGACAGGATTTCAATGGCAACGCGTGCTGCCAAATCACGTGACAAAAATGTCGTGCGCCCTGACGCTTCGATTGTCGACGTCGATTCAAACGGAAAGGTTTTTGCCAGAATAAAAACATCGGCTTCGGCGACGACGATTTCCATCCCGAAAGTGGAATCGGCCTTTGGCCAATGGCTTGGCGACAATTTGCTGGATCTCTACAAGGATTTCGAACGGCAGCGCAACGACGAAACTATGACAAAAAAGGCTAGGCAATAGTTGTGGGCACCATGACGTTGTGACCCGCTTGGTGAACACTGGGGACAGCGGTCTTTACGAGACCCGTAAGCTGCCTACAGCCGATAGGTAAAGACACTGGAACGAAAACGGAGGAACGGGTGAAAAGTTAGGGCAAAATGAAAAGAGACCGAAACGGCGGCAACCGTTCGATCTCTTTAATCACGGTTCAGCCGGGAAAACCCAAACAGGAACCTCAACACGTCCTTGTTTTAGGCGAATTCCGAATCACACGCAAGATCGATCTTGTGTGAACAGTGGATTTGTGCCGATTTCCCATCACTGAACCTCCCAAATAAATCAGCGCCGCAGTCCACTTGGCTACGGCGAACGGAGGTTTTTATGCCTACTGTTTCGAACGTTTCTTCCTTCCGGAAGATAACGCCTGGGATCCTTGCATCTCAACGCCTGGCTATGTCAAACGACATTCCAGACGTCGGAAAGTCAGAAGTCGCAATTGCTCTCAAAAGAGCTGCTCAACCGCTGGCACTCAGTTCAACAGCATATCATGTGCTCGACATTCTGCTCGGGCTGTCGAAGTCAGAAGACTGGAAGGGCGCAGCCCGACCGATCGTCGCGATCTCCAACGAAAAGCTGGCGTCTTATGTCGGCCGGAGCGAGCGCACTGTGATCCGCGCCATCAAGCAGCTCGTTGAAGCGCAGGTGCTCGCCTACAGAGATAGTTCTACAGGTCGTCGTTGGGTGCATCGGAACGGAAGAGGCGATATTACTTTTGCTTACGGTCTCGATTTTACGCCGGCACGCATTCGTTATCATGAAATCAAGCGGATGGCAGATGAATGGCAGGCTGAACTAAATGCCAGACGGGAAGCGAAACGCACAGTTGCCAGGGTTTCTCGAGCGATAATCGATATCCTAAATGTCACGTCCGATCTGTCTCTTTCGGATTTTCAATGCCAGATGGACGTAATCTTTGCAGGGGAGGGGGATATCCAGGAGAAGGCTGTCGCGCTGCAGGACTTGTACGATTTATTGCTTGAAGATGTTGCCGCGGCTCAGGCAGCCGAAAACCGAGCAAAAACAAATAAAAAGTCAGGCGAGCATGACAAAAGTGTCACCCCTATATCTAATACAAGCTCACTTGACTCTTACTTAAATAATCGGACATCCGCTAACGCGGATGAAGTTGACTTAAAATCTAACGACGCCTACAGCGTCGAAATAGCTCCTGAAAAGGAGCAAGCGGAGCCGGAAGGGGGTAAAACAGCCTCCAAACACCCGAAGAACCCCTCTAATGGAGCGGATTTCCGACCGCAAGCACTTCTGGACGCAGTTTCGATCTCCTTATTGGAAAGCGCGTCCAAGACCGTTCAAAGCGATTTTGGGCTCTCGTTGGCTAACTGGCCGGAATTGATGTCAGCGGCGGAGGTCATGCGCGTTGGGATAGGCCTCAGCGAAGCTGCCTACGCTGAGGCTTGCGGCCGGCTAGGAAGGCAGGCGGCTGCCGCCATTCTGACAATGGTAACTGAAAAGGCCCTGCGCGATCCGGAAAAAATTAGTTCACCAGGCGGATACTTCCGCGCGTGTTGCGATCGGGCTGCGGAAGGAAAACTCGCGTTGGCGAAGTCGCTGTTTGGACTGGCCGCGAAGTAAGCCTCGATGGAAGTGGGGGAGACTGTAGGCGTCATCTGCGATCGGTATCGCTGGATTGTGTCTTGCCGTACTCGAAACAAAGGAGATCTTGTGTGGTAAAGCCCCAACTTTCCGTAAAGAGTGCAAATGCGCAGGACTTGTCTCATCGTCTGGCTCGGCGCGAACACCGTTCGATTGGGGTCAACGTCGAGCGGAGCCTTGTTTGGCAACTTATCGTCAGAAGTGCTCTCGTTCTGGTCACATTGGTATGCGTTTTCTAGGCCCAGCCACAGATCCACTTCAAATTTCAGACCGTTTGCATCAACCCTACAACGCAAAAAAGACCGGAGCGTCCTCCGGCCTTTTTCTAGGTAATCTCTACCCTCAGTAGAGCATTATTATTTGACAGATTTTCAAGACAGCGGTGCTGTTATAGACGACCATCAGCATCATCATTGCCTGAGCCTCGATTTCCTTGCGATGCCGGATCACAGCGACGGCCAGAATGCCGTAGCACACCGACAAAGCGATATTGAGACTCACATACAGTACCGTGTCGATGGCGTAATACAGCTTAAGGTGGATTGCTGCTGCCATCGCTGTGACAATCAGAACATTGCAAGTCAGCGCCTTGTAGAGCATTATTAAGTCCTCTCGGTACGACCACATTTAGTCGGAGAGATTGGGCGGCGGACTTAGTTTGCAGACCGAGGCGTCGCCCAAATCCTTCCTTGCCGAACGTATATTGGCCCGTTGGCATACGATAATAGTGCCTCTTCGATAGCCTTCTGCAAAGCCACAAAATTACCTAAAATCATAGACTTATGTCGTCAAACAGGCCGCGCATTGTGCTGCTGCGCCCTGTGTTAGGCCCACATACCCTGACAAAATCAAAGTTGGCTTAGAGCAAGTTCAGCGATGTCTGTGCTTGATGGGTCGTGTAAGGGCAAGTCACCCTTACAAAGGGTAAGTTTGCCCTGTCACACGACTGTTACAGAAAGATGGTCTTAAATTCGAACGAAATTGTTGGGGGCTTTTTTGGGCAAGCAACGCACTTGTTTGCGCTACACATGACCCTATGGAGGAACGAGTGGACTACCTGGCCAACATTATCCAACAGCAACGCCAAGCAGTTCGACCGGCCAACTACGAGGACTTGTTGTTCCATCCTATAGCAGACGATCCCACAACAAGTGGCGCCAGTTGCTATAGCAACTGGGAATTCGATCACGGAACTCAACCACGCTTTTATGTTGGTGGGGTCCTCTGGTTCATGCGTTCGACAAGCCTCAACGCAAACTCGCTCGCTGGCTATAAAGAAGAGGCCGTGCAAGCCGTTTCAGATCGAACCAACTGGTCTGATATGCCCAATTCCAATAACAACTGGACCGGTCAAATCGCGCGCCAGCAGTTTAATGCTGCACGCAACCATAAGCCGCTCTTTTTTCAGAAAGCTGCCGTTATCATCATGGCGTGTGAACTGGCCGCCGAAAAGATGCTCGCGAGTGGACGTACTCTGCAAGACATTAACGCAGCAGAAGATATCTACCGTTTCATGTCCATCATTCCAGCCTGCTGGAATATCAACGATTTCGATGCGGATTTCTATAACCAACATATTGCAAAGGACAAGGCCGCCCAAGAAACACTGCGAAGGGCGTCAAAGCAATCACAGAAGACGGTAATTGCGGAACTCGCGAATGGCCACACTGTTACATACGAAACAGCCAGGGCGATTAAATCTTCAATCGACGATGATCTGCCAGACAATGTGAATGTCGGTGACGTTCGAGCTCGACCTGGCAAGCAGAAGCTGGGCCACAAACGCACATCTGACTACGAAGTGTGTGATTGCGGCTAGTCACCAGCGAGAATGGAACAATCCACCTGGGCTTTTCCAACCTGGCGTTTTCATATCCAAATCAAGGCCGACCTCATTAAGCAGTGTCAAAAGCGACTCCATCCGCTTTGAGCAGCCGTTTAGAAGTTCCTCGATTTCCGCGTGACGCATCTGGACCACGTCCCCAACGCGCGTCTTTCCCTCGTCGGCCAACGCAATAGACAAGTCGAACAGTTCAAGTCGTTTCACCACGAATGACGGAAAGTGGCGATCAAGATAACCGTGTAGGTTTCGAGGAACAAACCTGATAGGCCTGTTGTCTAGTTCATCAAAACAGACCTCACGCCCAAGACCTGCATGAAACGGACATACTTGAATTTCATGCTCGGTCCCAAGACCTTCAGAAGGCTTCTTTGATCTTCGCAATTTTGAAAGATGGTGTGCTTTGCGCAGCTCTTTAAAGTCAAAAAGCGGGAGCTGGTATGTCTGCGGAAACGTGATGCGATTAGATTTCGAATTTTCCGGTTGACCAACCTTAGACGCTGGTGTGTGGGGCGCGAAGAAAGGTAGCTCTAGTTGTGCAGGCTGCTCGTCATCTCTTCGGCAATTCACCGCCGCCATTGCCTGCTCCGATACCGCTTTGCCCCAATAGGTACGAATCATACCACAGAACGCTTGGCAACAAAGCGAATTTGCCCGTTATCGACAGTCCAATACAAGACAAATGGTTCAATGGGACGCTGCGGTTTACGGGCGAAACACCGGCTCATTTCAGCTATCGTCTTCAATTTACACAAGTGTTGCACGTCAGAGTGAATAGATCAGCTTTGGTCTTCATTAAGGTCGTCCAATGTTGCCAGGTGCCATCCGTTGAATTGTCGTGAAAAACACCGCCTATTTTTTGGCCGAGGATCATAAGAACAAATAAGGGCATGTCGAAAAGGTTCGCAAAACAATCGTTCTGTGTTTTTTGAGAGCAACATCAATTTATTATGCGCAATCCCGTTGGGCCGGGCTCTACGCGCTGTGCGCACGAAGCCAGGCGCAAGCGCCCGTCTCCGCCATCCGGTCACGATCCCTCTTGCCTTGCGGACATTCGTCCTGCGCGCTCCGCTTGCCCTGAGATAAGGCCCGCTGCCGCCGTCGTTCGTTGACCTGGCGGGAAAGGGGCCGCGCGGCTTCCCCTCTCCCACAAGGGCAAAATCCGGTCTCCCCATCCTTCCTCATTCCAGCCGCCGGCTGAACCGGCGTCTTCCAATCGTGCAGGACCTGGTGCGGATCCGCATGGGCGGATCTGCACCCGGCCGTCCCGGTGGGCGATCCCCCTCCGGATTTTCCCCTTGTCCCTCTCCCCTTCGTTCTCGCCGCCGAAGTCTCAGGAGCAGGAGCCGGACTCCTGCCCTGATCGGGCAAGAACCCGCGTTCCGCGGAAAAAAGGGAAAAGGAGAAAACCCAAATGATGGTCTTGAAAATGATCTGTGAGCTGATCGGGCTCGGCTTGTTCCTGTGCGGCCTTTTCGCCGTTTGCCTAGCCTTTGCGAACTAAGGGGAGGGGAGATCATGGAACAGTCAATCTTCAGCGCAACCTATAGCCCGGAAGACAACAAACTGCGTCTTTATGCAGACCGTCGGCTGGATTCAGAAACATACGCCCGCGTCAAAGAGATGGGTTTTAAATGGGCGCCCAAACAGGAGCTGTTCGTTGCACCAAAGTGGACGCCCGCCCGCGAAGACTTTTGCCTGGAACTCGCAGGCGAGATAGACCCGGAACTGACCACACTCGCCGAAAGGGCCGAAGCGAAAGCCGAACGGTTGGACGCGCTGGCAGAGAAACGCGACCGTCAGTCAAACGCCTTCGCGCGTGTCGCCGACGATCTAAGCCAAGCTTTCTATATGGGCCAACCCATCCTTGTTGGCCATCAATCGGAGCGCAAAGCCCGCAAAACACAAGAACGCATGCACAACGCCATGGATAAATCCGTAAGGGCGTCAAAGGCCGTGCAGTATTGGCAGTGGAAAGCCGCAGGCGTCGAACGCTTCGCCAACATGAAAAACAGTCCGCGGACCCGTGCAAACCGTATCAAAACACTGCTCGCAGACCTCAGGGACATTCAACGGTCCCTAAATCATGCCGGGCTCTGCCTGAAAGTCTGGGAGAAAAACACAAGCGACGAAGCCATCACAGCCCTGTCGAACAAGCGCCTGAAAACCGGAGATCTGGTCTATTGGGACCATGCGACCGCCTTCCGAGAAGGAAAGTTGGCCGCACAGGAATTGCGCAACATCTCGATGAAAAATGCGCAAGCGATCCTGGAAAACCCTTCCCGCCGCCGTTGGATCGACCATATCTTGAACCGGCTCGCCTATGAACGGGATTTGTTGGGACCGGTCGAGCGATACGAAGGCGAACTGACACCCGTCATCTTGCAAGCTTTCGCCCGCGAACATGGAGCCCACAAGCCAGCGGCCAAGAAAAGCGAAACCGGATTTGAACTGACCAGTTCCGCACCGCTCCCCCTTCATATTGCAAACGGGGAGAGCCTTGATCTTACCGCCGATCAATGGCGGGACTTGATGCAAAGCGTCGGCTATTCGGTGCCGGAAAAGAAATCGGCTTTGCCGCCGATCCTGAATTTCAGGGCAGGGGAGCTTGTCGCGCCAAACCGCTACCACGCCGGCGAAACCCGCACATTCCGTCAGGTGGAAATGACCAAGGCGCAATACGCGGCCATTCACAGCGATGCCCGGTGGGTGGAAACCAGCCTTTGCGGAACCTTCCGGTTTAAGGTTGCTCCCGATCCGGACCACAAAGGCCCGTACTATTCCAGCCCGCGCGTTGCCGTGTTCCTCACCGATTCCAAGACACACGAAACACCGGAAAGCCTCAAAGGCAACCCGGAAGCTGCTTGAACGGCGGGAGGAGGGGGCTTGGCCCCCTCGTTTCTCATCGATCCGAACGCGAAAACACGAGGCAACCCCATGCTTAAGTGCCGATTTGACGCTTTCAGAAGCTACGACTTTCCGAATGCAATCATGCGGATCTATCCAAACCGCACCGTGAAGCTGTTCCCAAAATGGTGCCTGATGATCTCAAAAGACATCACCCGCTGCGAAGCCGCAGATTGTTTGCAGCAGCTCAGACGCTTCAAAAAAAGGCAAGGCTCATGAAAAAATCCGTCTATGCCCGTCCCAAAAAACCAATGTTCATTCCCGTTCAGCAGCGAAGCCCACGGGCCATCCCCAAAACGCTGGAAATTGCAGAGCCCCTTATCATCGACAAATTCAGCGAATGCCATGTAACGCCGGAAAGCGTTGCGCGGCGCATGGTGGGCTATCTCGGGTCAGCTGGTGATTACAACACTCTGGAACCGAGCGCCGGGACGGGCGCGCTTGTCTGCGCGTTGCTCGCTTCCGGTCATAGCCCGTCCGAAATAACCGCCATTGAGCGCCACCACAAGCTTGCGGCCAAAGTCGCAACCCTCGGTGTGCCGGTCATCCAGTCCTGTTTTCTGGACTACTCAGAGGAGGCGAAAGGCAAAGTTGCGTTTCCTCGTATCCTGATGAACCCGCCCTTTTCGCAGGTAGGCAAACATATCCGCGCCGCTCTGTCGCTCCTGGGGCGGAACGGTCACGCGGAACCGGCCACACTTGTTGCGCTGGTCCCCATCACTTACATTCACAAGGAGGCGGACACGCTGGAAACCCTGCCCGTTGACACTTTCTCAACGTGCCGGGTCCACACCAAGATCATTCGGTTTAAGACATCGAAAGACTGATTCAGTTTTGAGCGGCAAAAGCAGCAGCGCCGGTCCAGCGGCGCGACCGGGCCAGATAGGCTAGCCCGGCTGTGGCAACAGCCTTGCCGTTCTAACGGAGGAAATGCAATGTGGTTCATGCCCATTAGCGTTTCCCTTACAATGAAAAAGACCCGTACCACCTGGACAGTGCGAATACGGGTCCAATTCATAGTGTAAGGAAACGGGGTGGCGGGGAAACCTGCCATCCCACTCCGGAACCTAATATAAGACATTTTCCCGAAATCGCCAAGTTTGCAAAGCATACCGGCTCGCAATCCCTAGAATCGTGAGGCCGATATATGGAGGAATTGGCCAATGAATATGCAACCCGTTCGGGACGTTAGAGAAGTCCTGCACGAACTTATTGAAGGGTATAGGTTTTTCATAACGCTCGAAAAGCCCTTGAGCGAAAGCGAACAAATCCGAATTAATGGCGTCGAAACGGTTTTTGCCGGTCTAAAGTTTGAGCTGACGCCAGAAGAACTTGAGCTTATCGACGACCTTATTGCCAAGTTTGAACTATTGAGGCGTGACTACCGTTCGTCCTAAGCAGGCTTGCTCACAACCTACGGACAACACAAAACATCTTTCGGAAATCGCCAAGCCGCGGCCGTTTTTCAGGCGCATCGAACGCCTGAAAAACGGATCAAGGGCGCCCCAAACGGCCCCACCCCTCAATACTTCCCACCCCCACGCATGAAGAAGAGCACCCGGAGGGTGGCCTGCTCTTATCAGCCGGTTTTGGCTGTTCGTGTCATTGATGCAAGAAGCTCAAGACGCCGTGCCCGTGAATACCGAACAGTGGCGGCAGTCAGATCAATATGAGCCGATGCGTTTGGGCCCGCAGCCTTTCTTCAGCAGCTTGCCAAGCGGAAGCGGTCGTTCCGTCTGGTGCGTTCCAGGGAGAAGACTTTCAGGCATCTCGTTTGTTGAAGACTTTGATGATTTGCGGCGCGAACGTACGCGGCTCGCGGATATCTGCAACCCTGAAGGGTCCTCCACTTCGTTGCGGCCGCAAGCGGTGCATATGTCCGCTGTCCGCCGCGTCTCGTTGCTTTGCAATCAGGCAAATTCAACAAAACGGAGACACCCATGAAAAAGATCTTTTCTTACCTGAAACGCACCAGCCGCAACGCCTACGCTTATTTCGGCAAGCTGCTGAAGAAAGGCCGCACCAACGGTCAGTTAAGCATCAGCGTAGCACTCGGACTGCCGCCACTGTTCAGCATTCGCTTCGGAGTGAGCGTTCCACTAAAATCCGACAATGACAACACGAAAGACGCCAAAACCGGCTGACAAGAGCAACCCCCGCATCCCTTCCGGAATGCGGGGGGCTTCATGCGCTCACAACGGGCTTTCGCCGGGGATCAACCCCGGCGATCGCTGTTCAGATGGTCGTTCGGAATAACCGCCTGCAGACTGCCATGATCCTGGCCAGGATAGATTAATTTGAACCCTTCCACGCATTTAACTGCGATACAAGATCCGCGCTGTCTCTGTCCTTCAAAGCAGTCTCCGGTAAGATCACGCGTGCGGTTGGCAATTCGATCAAAACGGCACCTTCGATACGGCGCACATCACGCACTAGAGACCATGCGATACGGCTCTCGATGCCGGGGCGCTCAACCACGATCCCCGTGGAATCTGCAGTGAAACGAGAAGTTCCGCCGCTTTCACTGTATTGTTCGTGGATCTTGACCAATGTGCGGTGTTGTTTCCACCAGGTTACGAAAACAATACTTGCTCCGAGTGTAAACCCGACACTCAGAGGCACAATCGACACGCCATCGAACAATAAGAAGTTAAGTGCCACTAAAACGCCGCACGCGCAGGCTGTCGCAAGAAGGTTGCGCGCCACCGTCACTGTGCGATTGCGGGCCTTGAGAGGCTGCGTTACCGCGCGTCGATAGAGCGCTGGATCAATGTCGTAGGTGATATCAATTGCATTCATAAGGACTTCTAACTCTGGTCGCTTAGGATCATTCGATGTCAGTTGCACCATGCAGCGTTGATCGCTTGTCCAATGTCTTGACCTATCAAGCATGTCAACAAAGTTCAGTGCGATCCAATCCTGGGTGCAGGGGCCTAATGCGCCCCCGCCATGCGGCGGCTTTCGCCGGGGTTACCCCCGGCGATCGCTGTTCAGATAGTCATTCGGGATGACCGCTTGCAGCGTGTCATCGTCCTGGCCCGGATACCGGCCAAGGTTCGCGTAGAACTTTGAGTGACCGGTGTTGATCGTCAGAGTGAAGAAGGGATCTCCCTTTGCGTTGGTCCGCTCCCAAATGCCGCCGATCTGGATCCGGCGTCCCGCAGGACTTTTGGCAAAGAGCTGGAACTTCGGGGCTTTGTCATTGTCGCTGTGAAAGGCCTCGCCGCTCACATCGACGTCAAAGGAGAGTGTTGCAATGTTGCCTGTCAGCTTGTCGCCGGCGAACTGAATGTAGTTGGTCAGGTTGGTGTCGGTCATCGTCTTGGTCCTCTTGTTCGAATTGCCGATGGACCAAAAGAACGGCCGCCAAGAGGCGAGGGGCATCCCGTCCGGATCGAAACGCCAGTGGAGAACCGCAGTGATCAGGAATTTGGTCCGCGAGGAGCCGGGATCTTGGATCCGGGCGGGGACATTCCTGAAGCACAAGGTTGCGCCGACCCTCAAGGCCGTACCGTCCATCGTCGGCATATTCGATGTGATCAGAGGGCCAAAAGAGACCGGCTTCAGCCCTGACAGTCCGCTTTACGGAGCCGAGCGTCAAATGCACGTGGCGCTGACCACACTTTCCGATGCGCCTGTGACGTGCCCAAGTGGTGCCACACTATCAATACATCCAATGTCTTGGAGGCGCGATAAAAGACACCGGCCAGTGCCGACCGCGGTTGAAACGGGAACAAAACCATCAAAGAGAGATGGTCGAGGCAAACGAGCATTCCGGGTTTTTGCACAGCAGCAATAATCTAGGATTGAAAGCGTGGCGATTGATCGCCTATGACGTTCAGATGATCGTGTGACGGGAAGAGCTCTGGGGGCTGCAGCTCTATTCCCGAACGGGAAAACGGAACCAGCCGAATGTCAACCAAACAGCCTCTTTATGCAGTGTGTCTCGTCGCCGCTCTGTCTAGCTCGCCGACACCACTTCAGGCCAATCCATCGAACATTGAAAACCCGTTGTTTCCCGACGCATGCGAAATCGAGATCGACGACTCCCGAAAAATCAATTGCCTGTTTGAGAAACAGGGGATCCCGAGCATTCTGAACGCGGCTGAGAAAGCCAAGGAGGGCGGAAATCTGGAAATCGCGTTTCGGCTCTATGAGTTCGCAAGCCGCAAAGGCAGTCCGGCCGGATCTTACAACGTCGGCGTCTTCTACGAAACGGGAGAGGTTGTCGAGAAGGACCTCGACACCGCCATGGACTACTATGGCGAAAGTGCCGCCGCCGAATTCGTGCCCGCCTTCTTCAACCTGGGCAATCTGTTCTGCCAGGCCGACTTCGAAGCCAACAAAAATGACTGCATCTATTGGCTGATGAAGGCCTTCCAGGCAGGTGATCTGGATGGCGGCTACAATCTGGCAATCTACCTCATCGAAAACGACACCGATTGGGGCTGGGCGGAGGTCCTGCTCAACCTGGCTGCTGATCAGGGTCACGAACCTTCAGTATCCCTCCTGGAGGAGCTGAAATGAACGCCGCTGCTCTCACCAATCTGTCGTAAACACCGTCCATCGGTGCGGACTTTAGAACCTACGGGATTTCACAAGCCGCCCGCATCACAGTGGTTGACAGTCATTCTAAAATGTATATTTTAAAACGACTGTTTTAAAATGGATATGAATCGTGGGACGTCCTCAAGAATTCGACGAAGGAAAAGCGCTGACAGCAGCTAGCCATATCTTTCGACGGTATGGATATGGCGGGGTTTCCGTGAAAACACTGGAAGCGGAGACAGGGTTGTCGTCCGGTAGTCTATACAACAGCTTTGGCAACAAGGATGCCGTGTTCGCGCGAGTGTTAGACCACTACAACGAGACCGTTGTTAAGAGCCGCATTCGTACGCATCTGGCAAATCCAAACTCTCTTGCAGGCTTGATCTCGCTCTTTCAATCTTTGTTGGAAGAGCCGAATGATGGTGCATTTGGCTGTCTGTTGACGAACAGCGCCATTGAATTCGCAGGGCAGGACACAGCTGCAAGAACTGCGATTGACGATGGCTTTGCAGCGTTCCTAACGGCCTTCAAGGCTACGATATTGGCAATACAGGATGTTAGCGAAGCTCAGGCGGACGGCATGTCGCTGCGACTGCTCACTTACTATCAGGGCTTGCTGGTACTAATCCGGCACGGCCACGACAAAGCGTCTTTGCGCGCCACTATCAAAGACGAAATCACAGCGATCATAGGAGTTATCGATGCTTGATGAAAAATGGGGTATTTACGCTAAAACATGGTCCCAGCCGGATGAAGCGCGCGACGCCACTCTGGCAACACTTGTGTCGGAAGACGTCACCTACACTGACCCCACAGCGGAGGTTGTAGGTCGGGCTGCATTTTCCGCGCACATCTCCAACTTTCAAAAGGACGTTCCGGGCGGATTTTTCGAGATTGTTGATGTCAAAAGCCATCACAATCACACCTTGGCGCGCTGGACCTTGCGCGGCAAAAACGGCGCTGAAATGATGCAGGGTACCAGCCACGCAACATTGAACAGCGATGGTGAATTCACCTCCTTCACCGGATTTTTCTAGGCATCCATGGCAATATTGCCCCATAATTCGGGGCGTTTCCGCTGCGCGGACGTTCCACTAAGTGCGAGCTTGAGTGGGCGTCATACCTTTGTACCATCCTCAGACTATTTGAAATGAAAATTGCGCTGCAGGTCGGCTGCAACAATCCATTGGGAAGAAAGACGTTCTGGCAGCCCGTTGATGGAGCGAAGTCCACAATGACTCAAATGAGACAACTCACGCTTAGATCAGTGACGATCTTTTCGTTGGTTCAATGTTTCATACTTGCAGGGGAAACATCCGCCTACGCCTGCAACGGGTTTCCATCCGGATTTTGGAGCGAGGAGGCACCTTGTCTCTCCGTCGATGACGTTCTGACGTCACACGATCGCGTCCCGTTCGGCACAAAGACAACCGCATTGTCGCGCAAGATTTTGCGCCCGCTGTGGGATTATGCCGAGGAACACTATCAAGACGCCCAGGTCTTTGGACCCTTCGCTGTGGACGCAGATCTCTCCGAGGCCGAGATCACTGCACAATTCAGCGCTGTTTTCGATGATGACTGGGCGCGTGTGACACCCTTGCCAGTCGAGATATCAGG
Source organism: Roseibium sp. HPY-6 (assembly GCF_040530035.1). NCBI lineage: Bacteria > Pseudomonadati > Pseudomonadota > Alphaproteobacteria > Hyphomicrobiales > Stappiaceae > Roseibium > Roseibium sp. HPY-6. Next base: position 244,788 of record NZ_JBEWCD010000004.1, on the reverse strand, counting down.
TTGGAAGCACCGCATGCACTTAGGGTCGATCGTGCTGTTCGAAAACGGCTGCTATTTTTTCGGTTACGCGCATTTGAAACCTGACCAGGTTGGTGACAACCTCGTTGGGGCTCCTGTCTACATTGTTACAAATACAGAGTTTCAAAGTCCTCAGGTCGTTGACTAAACACTTGCAAATCAAAGGAATAACGATGGTGCAAGCTCTTCAGGAAGCGATTGCCCGCAAACTTATTTCCGAACTGCCAGACGCATTTGACCGAGCGGAAGTGAATATCGAAATTGACACCATTGACGGTGATCTTGTGCTCAGCCCTGACGGCGATGTCCATATAGGCGGGCAGTGCGAACAAATTCGGCTCGGCATCGATCTGCGCGGACTGTTCAAAGAGTTGCGCTCCGAAATGGCTGCCGCACAACCAAGTTCTCACCCCTGGACCATTTGCGACCTTCTTGTCGACAATACCGGGGCGTTCAAGTTTCGTTTTTCCTACGAAACGCCACCGCGCCTCGCAAAACTGTCAGGCTGATCTAATTTCAGCCGCGGAACCTTGAAAAAACCCCGGTCAGTGCCGACCGGGGTTCGCAAGGAGGGAATGAGTGGATCGACGAGAGGATCCGGGGACAATCATTCCGTGTTTTGCGTAGCAATATTAATTAATAATTGCAATCCCGTTGGGCCGGGCTCTATTCGCTCCGCTCACGGAGCCAGCCGCAAGCGCCCGTCTCCGCCATCCGGTCACAATCCCTCTTGTCTCCGGACTATGGTCCTGCGCGCTCCGCTTGCCCTGATCTAAGGTCCGCTGTCGCGGTCATTGTCACTTGTTGGCGGGAAAGGGGCCGCGCGGCTTCCCCTCTCCCACAAGGGCAAAATCCGGTCTCCCCATCCTTCGTCATTGCGATCGCCGGCAACGCCGGCGCTCTCCATTCCTGCAGGACCGGGTGCGGATCCACGTGCCCCACGGGCCCGAGGATCTGCACCCGGCCGTCCCGGTGGGAGATCCCCCTCCGGATTTTCCCCTTGTCCCTCTCCCCTTCGTTCTCGCCGCCGAAGTCTCAGGAGCAGGAGCCGGGCTCCTGCCCCTTCGGGACAGAACCCGCTTCGCGGAATAGGGAAAAGGAGAAAACCCACATGACAGTTTATGCCCACACAGCCCGATTTGATCATGGGCGTGCGCTCAACGAAGACGAACTAAGACGGCTGGCACCGTCTATCTTTACAACGGAAGCCCACGAAAGCCGGTCAGACCGCTTTCAGCCCATCCCGACCATCGACATCCTGCGCGGCTTGATGGATGAAGGCTTCATGCCGGTTGGCGCGAAGCAATCCCGCACACGCGATGAAAGCAAAACCAACTTCACCAAACACCTGATCAGACTGCGGCGCTTGGATGATGATCAGAAATACAGTGTCGGCGATACGGTCTGCGAAATCCTTCTGAAGAACGCCAATGACGGCACATCCGCCTATGACCTGATGGCCGGATTGTTCCGGGTCTGTTGCCTCAATTCCTTGGTCACTCAAACATCGACCTTCGACAGCGTGAAAGTGCGTCATAGCGGCGATGTTCCGGGCAAGGTGATTGAAGGCACCTACCGTGTCATGGGTGAAGCCGAAAAGGCCCTTGTTGCACCCGCCGACTGGTCGGGTCTGACCCTCAATTCAGATGAGCGTCACGCCTTTGCCGAAGCCGCCCATGTTCTGCGGTTTGGCGATGCAGAGGGGGAAACAAAGACCCCTGTCAAACCGGAACAGCTTTTAGAGCCGCGCCGCCGCGATGACCGCAGCAAAGACCTTTGGACCACGTTCAACGTCACGCAAGAGAACATGATCCGGGGCGGCATTTGGGCTGTGAGCCGGGATGCGCAAGGCAGACGCCGCCGGAGCCGCACCCGCACCGTCAACGGTATCGAACAGGATATCAAGCTCAACAAAGCCCTTTGGGTTTTGACCGAGAAAATGGCGGAACTCAAAGGGTCCCGTGCCGCCTAAGCGCAGATCAGGGAGCGGGACCAGCCCGCTCCCCCATTCTTCCCAAACATCTCATTTAAGCCGATCACGGCAACCGGAGTTACCATCATGTCCAACGATCAAATCACTTTTGTCGCACTCAACAAGCTCGAAGTCGATCCGCTGAACGTGCGCAAAACCTACAGCCAGAAGAGCATTGAGGAATTTGCAGGCAGCATCGCAGCCCATGGCATCGTGCAAAACCTGCTTGTTCGCAGGGCCAAGGGCAACGGGCGTTATTTTGTCTCCGCTGGTGGCCGCAGATACCACGCCGCCCTCTATCTGGCTGAACAGGATAAAATCAATCCTGACCATCTCGTGCCGGTCAAGGTGATCAGCAAGGAAGAAGCTCAGGAACTCAGCCTTGCCGAAAACATCATGCGCGAGAGCATGAACCCGGCAGACCAATTCGAAGCCTTCCGGGATCTGGCCGACGATGGACAGCCCGTTGCCGATATTGCGGCGAAGTTTGGCACCACAGAAAGCATTGTCAAAAAGCGACTGGCCCTTGGACGGGTGTCCCCGGAGCTACGGGAGTTGTTCCGGAAGGACAAGATGACCCTTGATCAGCTTGCGGCCTTCACCATCTCCGGCGATCATGACGAACAGGTGCGGGTCTGGAACGAGCTTCCGAGCTATCATCGCCACGCGCACATGATCAAAGAAGCGCTCAAAGGGGAGGGGATCAAGGGCACCGATAAACGGATCAGGTTCATTGGTGGACTGGAGACTTACGAACAGGCAGGCGGCCATGTGAAGCGCGATCTGTTTGACGATCATTCAGGCGGCTTTGCCATGGACAGCGCCCTGCTTGCCAAGCTAGTGGACGAAAAGCTGGCGGCAGAAGCGGAAACGGTAAAGGCCGAGGGGTGGAAATGGGTCGAGTGGGTTTTTGAACTCGATTATGATCAGTTGTCAGGTTACAGCCGGGTTTACCCTCAAGATGTGGAATTGACGGAACAGCAGGCCGAAGAACTGGAAGCGCTCGAAGCCCGCTATCAGACGTTGGAGCGGGAAGACCAATCAGCGGAGAACGACGCAGAGCTAAACGAGCTTGGCGAGAAAATCACGGCAATTGAGAGCCTTCTGGAACAAGAACTTTATGCCCCGGAAGACCTTGAGCATTCCGGCGCTCTTGTGAGCCTTACCCATGGTGGCGCGTTGCGCGTTGAGCGGGGTCTTGTGAAGCCAGAGGATACACCGGATGAGGACCAGTCAAAGCCTTCCAATGAAAACATGGAGCAGGGCGCTTGTGATGAAGCGCCAGCTCTCAAACATTCGGCAACCCTCACTGAAGACCTGACAGCCCAGAAAACAGCAGCTCTCAGACTGGAACTTGCTAATAACGCGGATATCGCTCTGGCGAGTGTAGTGCATGCCTTCCTTTTGCGGCTTGCTTATCCCGGTCATTACGGCATCGGCCAGCATTCGGCGCTTGAGGTATCCTTGACCCACACGGATCTTGCCAGCTCCATGAAACAGCCGGAAAACTGTGTGGCCTTGGCGGAGCTGGAAACCCTGTCTGAGAACTTTACCAGCCATATTCCGGGCAATCCGGCTGACCTTTGGGACTGGTGTATCGATCAAAGTCAGTCCGAACTTTTGACCCTTCTGGCATGGGTCGCATCTCATTCGCTCAACACCGTTGAAGGGAAGGTGGACAAACCAAATGAAACTATCCACGCCAACCAGATTGGCACGGCCGTCGGCATCGACATGCACCGGTATTTCAAGCCGGAGGCGGAGAACTATTTCCGCCATCTGAACCGGACCGGCATTCAGGCAGCGGTTGCCGAGGCTTGCGGGGACTCTTTTGCCGATGGTATTGCTTCCATGAAAAAAGCAGAGGGGGCAGCTTTTGCAGAAAAGTACCTAAAAGATAAGAACTGGTTGCCTGAACCGGTCCGTTGCGGCGAACCTACAGCGTCGGAACACAAAGACGGAGATTTGACCGTCACGCCTTTTCCCGAGGCGGCTGAGTAATCAGCTGTTCGCCGGTCGCGGGTTTTCTACCCCGTGACCGGCATTTCTTCTTGATCGAGGCCCGCAGTCGCCAAGCCGTGGGTGTTTGCCCACCGCATCGAGCGGCCGCCAAACACGGAAAAGGGGCGCCCCCGGTGGCCCCGCCCCTTCAGATCCCCACCCACCCGTAACGAGACAATGCTTTGCTTGTCTCGAGGTACGTCCCCGAAGCGGCCATGCGATTTCTTGTGTCCAACTCAAGGAAAATCTTATGGATGTGAATGGTGAAAACGGGTTCAAACACCTGACCTGGCCAGGTGTGAGTGAAACGGTCCCGAACGCTGATTTGCGTGTCTTATGGTTGGGAGCAGGGGTTCAAAGTGCGACCCTGGCCCTCATGGTGTCTCATGGCGAGATTGGTCCCACGCCAGATTGCGCGATGTTCGCCGATACCGGATGGGAGCCCTCTGCGGTTTATGAGCATCTGGACTGGCTGGCGAGCGGCAATGTCTTTCCCTTTCCAGTCCACCGCGTCAGCGCATCGAGCGCCTTGAACTCCCGTCCGAGTTTCTGCAACCCACATGAAGAAGCCGGCGCACTCTTGTGAGTGCACCGGCCGAGAAAACCGTCCTGCAAACATGGGTTCAATTGGCGGGAGGAAGGAGCCAACAAACGCTTGCGGACGATTACGGCTGCCTAAAAGACCTTATTGCGTAACACTGCCGAATTCGGCTTCGTCCAGAAGATTGTCCTGGTTGGCATCGGCAGCTTTGTAAGTCTCTTCTGTGACCGGAACGCCGGCGACCGACAGTTCGGTCAGGGACAGAAAGCCGTCCTGGTCGGTGTCCATTTCTTTGAAGTCGGCGGCAAGCGCGGATGTTGCAGCGGATACGGACAGAACACCGAGGACAACAGCAGATGCAAGACGTTTGGACATGGATAGTCTCCTTAAACTCAGTTGAGCAACTTCATCGGCAGCATCGTCCGATGAGCACACAGGAAGAGTGTCGGGGCTTTGTGACGTCAATTCGGGGTCAGTCTGACCATCCGTTGATGATTTGGCGGCGCGATTATGTCTGCACCGGTCCGGACAATGAGAGCGCTCCCGCGCCCCACTTACGGGACGCGGGAGCCTTATCACTGCCATCCGGTACGGCCTCGCGGAGAGCAATGAACCGGGGGTGCTCCAAGTCTGCCGTGTTGCTAACGTAGGACATTTGACGCAAGCAGGAACCCCTTTTTTGTTCTGTACGAATAGATTGTGCTGTGCGATAGATTCAACCTACGGGGCTTAGTTCAAGATATCCTTTTTGGAGACGGGATTGATGAAATCAATTTCCTTACTGGCCGGTGCCGGGCCGTTTGCCGCCGCTGCCGCCTTTCTTGCCGCACCCGGTCAGGCCCAGGACTATGACATGGATTGCAAAGTCATTTTGTGCCTGGCTGGCGGGTTCCCGGCAACCTGCGGCGATGCCAAGTCTTATATGTTCAAACGGCTCAGGAAGGGCAAAAGCCCGTTCGGGATCTGCACCTATGAAGACGGCGGCTCCTATGAAGCCGTGGATGCCGATGCGCGCCGCCTTTCGGACCGCAGCAGTTATCTGTGCCCGGAGGGAAAGCAGCTCTACTACCGGGAAGACGATGATGATAACCGCTATCGTACGGACGCGTTCTGCTACACCGACAAGCGGCGTGTGCGCCAGGGCGATGACTATATCACGGTCTATGAGGGCAAGAGCGCGGCCACCCATGTCAACTTCACCACACAGGTGACGGTCGAGCCGGGCTCTGCTGCAGCGTTCACTTCGCCGCGGTATTACGTCAACACCGGCAACGGAACCGTTATCGAACGCTGATGCGGATCTTTCGATTGGTACTGACCGCGGCTCTTGCAGGAAGCGCACTTGGTCCTGCGCCTGTTCTGGCGCAGGACGCTTTCTGCTATCTGCCGGAAAAACCGTTCGACTATCAGCTTTCCAAGTCGGATCCGCTTTATGAAGCGGCCCGGGAAGAGTTCCAGACCTATCTGGAAGAGCTTGAGGCTTACATGCTGTGCCTGGAACAGGAGCGGTCACAGGCGTTTTCCGATCTGAAAGAGGGTTATGAGGAATTCCAGCGGATCTATGGCTCAGATGCCGTTTTCCGGGCCCCGGTTCCGACCTATGCGACACCGCAATAAATCAAGGTTTCCTGCCGGTTTATGAGTGTCCCGGGCTGGCCTGAAAACTCGTTTTATGCTATAGAAAACAAGCATATAGAGTGAATAGAAGAGTGAGGTTTGTCATGCTTGAAATGACGTCTTCTGAAGAGCGGCTTCAGGCTGTTGACTGGAACGATCAGGCGCAATCCGCGCTCCAGATCATTCAGGCGCTTGCCGCCAAGCATGGTGTTGGTGCCAGTGTCTCGGATCTCGACAAGTATGCCGGTGACATGGCGCGTCTCGCCGGCGACGATGTCCAGCTCGATGAGGTAGAACAAATGCTGGCCAATGTCGGGAAGCTTGGCCTTTATGACGGCAAGGATCTGACCCGTCTGCACGCCCGGTATCTGACTGAGCTAGCGGCCAAATAAATGGCCTTTGATCCCTTCGGCGATCACGCCGAAGAAGGCTACTTGCGCAATATCGCAGGGGTCTCCGATCCTGAGATGGTCAAACGGCTGGAACACCGGTCTGTGATTTCAAATATCAAAGAAGCGCTTGGCGATCTGCAGACCGGCAAGCCGCTCACTTATCAGGATGTGCTCAAAACCCACGAGACCCTGTTCAAGGACATGTATCCGTGGGCGGGCAAGGACCGCTTTGCTGTCGGCCGCGAAGAAACTGCGCTCACAGGCGATCCATCGAAACGAGACCTTGGCGGGATGATTACAAAGGGGCCCGTGGCCTTCATGCCATCGAGCCATACCGAGCGCGGCGTCGATTATGCCCTGGCCATGGGGAACAACCCGGAGACAATGAGGGCCTCGCCGGGTGAAGTGATGGGCAATCTGGCCTACGCGCACCCGTTCCTGGATGGTAACGGCCGGACGTTGATGGCGGTTCATGGCGAGTTGGCAGCCCGGGCCGGGATCCACGTCGATTGGTCGAAGACCAACAAGATGGAATATCTGGTCGCGTTGACCAACGAGATCAACATTCCCGGCTCCAACGCCCTGGACAGCTATCTCAAGCCCTTCGTGCGGGAAGGGTCTCTCAGTCTTTCAGAGCGGCAAGAGGTCTTCACCGGGCTTCCGGGTATGTCCAAACCGGATGAACGGCCCGTGCTGACGCTGGTCACCGGTCCGGACAGCGCCAGCCGTGACGCGGTCATGCGTGACACCAAGCTCGGGTCTTCATCCGAGCTGGTGACCGACCGGCCGGGCCAGTTGGCAGCGATCGGGAAGGGGACTTCGCTGACGATCGCAAGCGCGCTTGGCGATGAACAGACGAACAATCTGATCGATCAGGCCAAACAGGCCGGGTTCGAGGTTCATGTAAAGTTCGCCGGCAAGTCTGGGATCGATGATGAGATGCGCAGCGCCCTGAAATCGCTTACGGACGTCATTGCGAAGGCGGACAGGGTGCAGCTCTTTGAAGGCGAGGGCGCCAATATCCGGGAGGTGGTCGATAAAAGCGACATGTCATTGTCGCTGAAGTCTCCGAAGCCCTGGGCGGTTGACGTGGTCATCACTGATGAGGCCCGCAAGATCGAGGCGACCAACGATCTTGCGTTGAAGGAAAAGCACCTTGACCGCCTGCAGAAGGCCGCAAGGGAAGGCAACGAGGCCCAACAGCAGCTTATCTACAATGCGCAAAGCTTCAAAGAGACGCTTGAAAGGGTCAAGGCCAAGGATCGCGGCCTGGTTGCATCGGAAGATCCCGGTGAACAGCAATCTAAATCCGTATTGCGGCGGCCCTCGCGCCGGGAGGAAGGGTACGGTCTGTGAGTTAGATCGCCCTTCCAAATCTGATATCTGGTCTTCTTAACATGGTGCCCGACCGTTCAATGCGTTCTGATGCTGCCGTTGAAGTGCGGCGCAAGGCTGTCGAGCAGGCAATTGCCTCCATCAAGCGGCAGGGATATCAGCATGACAGCGCGCTTGAAGTCTCTTGTGCCCGGTTCATTGCCGGAGACCTGACGGCCGAAGAGTTGCATGAGGAGATCCTTCAGAGGTTCCAGGATCCCCGCTGAAGGTCCGGACCTTTCCGATCTGCGAGACCGTGTCACGGTCTTTTTGAAATATGGAGTGCAAGTCACTTGCACTCCTGCCTCGTGGCGAACAGTGGGGTGTGCACCGTCAAGCGAGAAGCGGCGGGCGCAGGCCGGAAGGCCGAGCCACGGGAGCCGCGCCTTGACGGGGCGAGGGGCAACGCCCCTTTGTCTTGTCTGATCATCGGTAAAGACCCGACAGCATCGGAACGACCCGGTTCACCTTTCGAATCCGTTGGCTGGCCAGGCATTCATGTGTCTCCTGGATGGGCGTTTCTGGATGATGGAGATTTGACGGGCGCCGCTTCCGGCAAAAGGTTGTCGGCGGCTTTTTTCCCCTTGGCCTTTGGCCAATTCCGCGCGGATCAAAAAAGCCGCCTCCGCCCCTTCCCCTGCCGGTTGCCGTCGCGTGGCGCGCCCGTCTTGTCATCGCCATCGAAACGCCAAACAAGGAGACACGGCGATGTTGGCTAACATTCTTCACTTCGAAAGCGACGAACTGATCGGTTCCAAGGCCACCGGCACCATTGCAACACTCGATTGGGACCTGACAATTGAAGCGGAACCCGTCACCAGCGGCAACGACAAAGCCCCGACGCACCGGCTCTACGGCCGCTCCCCGGCCGGCCACCGCATTGACTGCGGCGCCATCTGGCAGAACGTCTCCAAGGAGACCCGCAAGCGTTACTTCTCGCTTGATATTCCAAGCCGCAGCTTCAAGGCCAATCTCGGCCAGGCCGCCGGTCAGGACGATCCATCGGTGCAGGCGATCATTCCCTGGAGCTGAACTCCAGTGGGCCGCTCTTAAGAGCGGCCCATTTCCCTCGCGACAGCGTAGAATTTGGCGATGGCAATAGCCTTTTCCAGCCCTTTAGGGCCGTAGCCTGCTTTTGAGGAAAAGCAGGCGGAGCATTCCGGAGGCTGAACGCGCTCCCCATCAAGCGCCGAAGAGAAGCCGTAGGACTGTGGGAAAGGCGGGCGGTTTGGCACAGCCTATTTTTGTTTTTCGTTTTCAAAAAAAGCGGCAAGGGCTGCTGTCGCGATTATCCTGCCAATCTTGTTCGCGGTGTAGACATCTAGAGGATCAAAGGCCTGCTTTGCGACGTTTATTGCCTCATGCTTCAAGGACCGGCGAGTTGTCGCCGTCGTCGATCTTGCAGGATAGTCTATCAGCGATTTTTGGAACGAGCCATCCAACAAAGCGGTTTCGTAAAGCGGGAGTGCCTTGTTCAGAACAAGGCGGAGGGCTTCTTGTTCATCGTGGTTTTTCAGAAGAGCATCGAAAAGCTTTGAAACTCCTCTTTCCGGTATTGGTGCTGTAACGGCAATGGTCTGTCGCTCAGATACGACGGCGGTGTTTGACGTTTCGCATTGTGCCGATGACTGCTGTTTGGGTCTTTTGTTGGCTTTGGCTGGCGGGGCCGGATCCACGGGTGCGCGGTTTTCTTCTGCGGGATCCGCTTTTATGTTTCCCGATCCATCACGGGTTTTGCTTTGAGATGGCGAAGCAGCTTCACTTGATAAAATTCCTTCGTCTTCGTCCCGCATTCGCTTGCGAAGTTCTGCATGGGAAATAGTCGGTTTCCTGATCGCCATCTATCCCTCTAACTCACCCAGGATGTCGAGCGTGATCGCATCTGCTTCATCTATCGCGGTCTGGAAGTTTTTGGCGAAGAGCTTGTCGTTGGGATTGGCGATGGTTTTTTCGAGGCTCTTGTGGAGGAGACCGCGGAATTTCATGTCTTCAAATGCATTGCGGCTGTGCAAAGCACTCGTGAAGACGGGAAGCTTGTCGAGTAGATCGTTGGTGCGGTTTTGTGCGACGGTCAGTTTGCCGGTTGGAACCCTTGTCTTGAGGATGGCGGCGGATAAGGCGATTTGCTCACGCATCGCGAGCTTCACGGCGTGCTGATAGGTCTCCAAGGTTTCGTCCGTGTCTAGGGAGGTGAGGGCCGTCGGCAAGACGACGAACTTTGAATTGACGAGAATTGTGTCGTTGAGATCGGTGCCGCCACCCTGGGCGTCGACCAGGACGAGTTCAGTGCCGTTTTCTTCGGCTTGAGCGTATGCGCTTTCAAACGCGTCCAGCGTTTCTGCAATGAAAACCTGGCACGCGTCGTCCCATGTTTCTTTTGCCTTGGCGTTGTTGCGCCACCGCGAGATTGGTCGGTTGATATCGGCTTCGAAGATTGCGATTTTTTTGCCGCGCTTGATGAGGCAGGAGGCAATTGCCATGAGCGCGGTTGTCTTTCCCGCGCCGCCTTTGAAGGACATGAAGGTGACGATTTTCATGTTGGGATCTGATCGAATGTGGAGGTTTCGGAAAGTCGAGATGTTTGCTCATCAGCACATCTTGATATGGCAACACTAAGACAACCAGATGTTATAAAATCCAGACATCACAACTTATCTACATTCCAACGTCCTAACAATTCGACCAGATGACAAATTGATGTTTCAACAAATCAACAGAAGCACAGCCTGACATCTCAACATTAAAACAGTTTGACACATTGATATGCTGACAAGCCAACATTTGAGACGGGCGTAGAAGCGCAAGAATCCGAACGAGGGTTTGGGATTCGGAAGAGCGCAAGCTTTGACTTGCACTGCATATGGTTGGTGTCGTAGACTTTCTATTGGTGTTACGTGGCAGGATATTGCAAATGTAACACATTTGCTGCGGAGGGGCTGGCGCCCCTCTTGCCACGTACCCCACCAGCGCCCGAGGGCGAGCAGACGAAGACCGCCTTTCGGCGACGACACCAACAACTCAAACCCCAACCAAGGCAGCCATGAGCAGCGAAGCGGAAGACGGAAATCAGACAAAAGGCAGCGCGAAATCGACCGCCGACGCGGACGATTGGATGGTGTTCAGCGTGCGGATGCGCGCATCTGAAGTGGCTGAGCTGGATGCGCTGTGCGCGGAATTAAAGGTGAAACGGAACCGCGTTTTGCGCACGCTGGTTCTTAAGGCGAACGGGTTTTTGGACTACGACACGGCGACCACGAATGTCTTGAGAGACCTGACACGTCAGGTTTCGGGGATCGCGACCAACATCAATCAGCTGGCAAAACAGGCGAACAAGACTGGCGAGCCGGACTTTGTTGCATTCATGGAGGATCGGAAAGGGCTTGGAAAGTTGTTCACCCGGGTAGAGACACAGGTTCAAATTCTGCTCAATGTGAAGAAACGCAAGGCGGATGCCAGAGCGATGTTAGCGAAGGCTTTGGGCAATGGCTGAAAAAGTTTTGGATCCAGTCGATGCGGTGATGGGCGAAAACTGGGCGGTGCTGAAGATCCCGGCCACCATGCGCGGGCCGATGTTGAAATACGTGTTGGACCTTCAGGAAAAGATTGCCAAGGGCGGTGGCGGCGGAGCGTCCGGAGGTAGCAATTGGACCGACCGGATGACGACGGCGTTTCTGGCGCGCAAGCCCCAGGCAATGGCAAAGTTGATCCGGAGGGGTGGCACATCGGATGTGCGTGGTCTGCGCGATCAGATGGATTATTTGCGTAAAGACGGCACGGTGGAGCTTGAGCGGTCGGAGCGGTATTTCGGCGGGGTTGTCGATGAAGCGGCTGAAGCTGAAATGATGACTTCATGGCAGATCGCCGATGCCGGCGATGGCAAGGCGGATCGCACAAGTCATTTCACGGTCAGTTTTCCGATCGGTACTGATCACAAGTCAGCCTATCTTGCGGGCCGTGCCTGGGCTGAAGAAATGTTTGCCAGCGGCAAATATGGCGATCATTTCGATTACTACACGGCCTTTCACACGGACCGGGAGCACCCGCATATGCATGTTGTGGTGAACCGGCGCGGTCTTGAAGAAGGATCCTGGCTGAAGGTATCGCAGCGGGGTCATTTCGATTATGACGAAATGCGGTTCGTGCAGGTTCGGGTTGCCGCTGATCATGGCATTGAGCTTGAAGCAACGCCGCGGTTTGCGCGTGGTGTCGATGAGCGACCCTATACGGATTGCGAAGTGCAGAGAGCGCGTCGTGAAGATCGGTCCCCGCGGGCGCGAGCGCATGATGCGATATCGCGGTTGAAAGCAGAGATTGCGAAAAGTCTCTTTGTGCGCCAGGCACGCGATGATGCCAGCTATCTTAGTGAAGACCATCCGAAATATGGCACGCTTCTGCGAAAGACAGCCCAATTGATTGAGGAGGGGCGACGTCTCAAAGCATCTGGTCCAGCACATCAAATTGGCCTTAAACGAACCACCGATAGCGGCTATAAGTTTTATGGGGAGCTTGTTACAACCGAGATCGTGACGATCAAGGAGATCCGCGAGATGAACCAAACCATAGACGCCAAGCGTGCCCTGATCTTGAGCAATTTTGAGAAACTTGATGCTGGAATCGCGACCATGCCGGATGTTGCGCAGAAGGCTCAGGCTGAGCGCCGAATATCTCTTGCAAAGATGGACGCTGCTCAATTCATGGCGGATGTGGACGCGTTGAAGGGGTTTCGACGGTCAGCTCCAGATAAAGCTTATCAGGGGGTAACCCCCTATGATGATTTCACTGGTGAAATAGCCAAAAGCGCGAATGCGCGCGTTGTTAGGTTAGCTCTTGATACGGGTCTGCGGGCAGACATCATTGCAGAACGGTATGGAGGCGGTGAGCCGGTAGCCCGCAGTCTCGATGAGGCCTGGAAGAAAGCGGAGCTCAAGGAGTTGTCGTCCTTTTTTCAGGCTCGTGAAGGTTTGGCGTCAGATGCAAGTGAGACAAAGGCGGCTTCTACCCTTGAGACAGTGCATAAGGAGATCCGCGCAGTCTACAGCGCAGCCCGTCGGGACATTGATGCTTATGAAGGTCGAAAAACAAGATTGCTTTCCAGTCTGGCAAGCGCAGGAGGTGGATCGGACCCGGGTCAGGCCGTCAATGAGCAGTTCGCGGATACAATGAAAGAGACGTTGACTGGATCCAGGTTGCGGGATCTGGAAAAGGGAGACGTTCGTGCTCTTTCGGGACTGAGCGCGGATCCGGCCGTGCAAACTCAATTGGCCCGGCGCTATCTGGAAACAGAGCTTTCTGAGGCGACCGGTGCGCGCAAGGGGCAATTGCAGCAAGCGCTTGGCAAGCTGGATCGCGGCGCGGGTCATGAGCACGGTACAGACAACTCCGGCAAAAAACGCGGCGACAGCAGAGACGATGGGTTTGGATTGTGAACCAGATTATCAAGGACGGTTTGTTCTTCGGGCTTTTCGGTTTGGTTCTGGGAGCCATCGTCGGGTTCTTGTTGGCCGGTGCCTATGTCGATTTTCGGATTGGTGTTCCGCTTGACCAATTCCAGTTGCTGGATGCGCTCAGGGTCAGCCCATGGGGCGATTTGATCAACGAGCGCTATTGGACGCATGTTCTCCTGATCTGCGGTGGTGGTGGCCTGGCCGGGATGATTGGCGCGATCGCACTCGGGGTCCGGCCGTCGCTTGATAGTCATGGATCCGCCCGATGGGCGAGCCTTCAAGACCTTCAGAAAAACAAGTTGCTTTCTCCGGCCGCAAAGGTCGCCGGGCCGATCTATGCCAAGACCTCGCTGCCGAAGGGTCGCGGTAAATTTATCAGCAGTCAGGATATCCCGCATTCCTTCATCGCTGCTCCGACCGGGTCAGGGAAGGGTGTCGGTGTGGTGATCCCGACGCTGCTCACCTACCCGGGCAGTGTCATTTGCCTCGATGTGAAGGGCGAGAATTTCGAGAAGACCAGCCGTCAGCGCAAAGAGATGGGCGATCTGATCTACAAGTTTGCTCCCTTCGATGAGGAAGAGAAGACGCACCGGTACAATCCTTTAGAAGATGTTGCAGCGCTGCCGGAAAAACGCCGATACGCGGAAGCGCAGCGCATTGCGGAATCGCTGCTTTATCTTCCGGGCAACAACGCTCAGGGGTTCATGCCATCGGCGAAACAGATCCTTGTCGCCACGATCCTGGTCGCGATTGAGCACAACTCAGCAAACCTCGGCACGGTCTATGATCTTTTGTCCCAGGGCAAACGGGAGGACGGGGAGGGCGAGGCGGACTTTGCAGCGCTCTTCAAGCAGCTCGCAGATGAGACCGGTGTTGAAGAGGCCAAGGCGATTTACAACCGCATGGCTGGAACGGACTATAAGACCGTCTCAGCCTATATGTCCGTGCTCTTTGATGGAGGCCTCGGTCAGTGGGCCGAATATCATGTACGGCGTGCGACGGAGGCCAGTGATTTTTCCATATCGGAGCTGCGCCGCCGTCCGGCAAGCATCTTCCTGGTCGTCGGTCCGAACGACCTTCAAGTGCTCTCACCGTTGATCCGGATGATGTTCCAGCAGACGGTTTCGATTTTACAGCGATCGGAGCCCGGCGAAGATGAACCTTATCCGGTTCTGCTTCTGATGGACGAGTTTCCAGCACTTGGCAAAATGGGTTCTCTTAGCCAAGGGATCACGACGCTGCGATCCTATGGCGGCCGGATGATGGTCGTGGCGCAATCGATCTCTAACCTGAAAGCAGCTTACGGCAACGATGGCGCCCAGAACTTCCTTGCCAATTGCCGGCTGCAGCTCTTCATGGCTCCGGCCGATGCGGAAACTCCTGAGTATGTGTCCAAGTCGATTGGCGATTTCACCCGCAAGAGCCGGTCGAAGTCCTGGCGCATGAACGAGTTCGGCGGTTCGAACATTTCCGAGCGGGAGGAGGGTGCCCGCTTGCTTCGCCCGGAAGATCTGCGCCGGCTCGGAGATGACGAGGTTGTGTTGCTCATCCAGGGCCAGAATGCGGTTCGGGCGAAGAAAGTCCGATATTTCGAAGACCGGGAGCTGAAGAAGCTCTTTGAGGCACAATCAGGCCGGTTGCCGGAACCGCCGATTATTGTCGCTGCCTCCAAGCCCAGAGCGCAAGTTTTTAATCTGCAATCTGCGGATCAAGAAACGCCGGAGGCATCCAACGTGTCCGGATCAAGGCTCAAGCGCTTGAAAAGTGAGACAGACGGGAGTTCGGACTTAACAGAAAAACGAGCTGATGCGCTTTTGAACGAACAAAACAAATTATTGAATCTCATCGGCAGCGTTCAGCAAGAAAATATTGAAAGAGCATAGCGTTGGTATCACTTGTTGCAGTCACGGTTCTTCTTTGCGCAGCTGGTTGTCAGCCTGAAATGCTTCGCATTTGGGGTGGGGCTTCTTTCCTGATCGGTAGGCGGCATGGCGCTGAGAATGTGTGGATCGAAAACATCGATACGCCCGAGATTGACGACGCGTGTGCTTACGAACGCCACCTTGCAATCTAGGCCAAGGAACGGGTTGTCGATCTGGTTGAGAAATAAAAGTTCAAGTTGTCAGGAGCGGAAAAGACTAGGCCGTGTACTCATAAACGGCAATGTCTGGTTTTGACGGTAGCCCGGATTTTAGCTGTCGATCCGACATAGCCGTCATCGGTTAGTTGTGCAGCAAAGATCTACTTCGAGCCCAAAGTTCTTGATGCGAGGCGATGTGCAAATGTCGGCTTCGGCAATCTCCAACTCATCCATAAATGGCAAGTGGCAGACGGAGTTCCGTTTCGCTCGTATCGGCCCCCAAATGTTGCTGAGCTGCACGACCAAAACCGTAGTCCTCTTGTATTTCTACCAAGGCATCTACTGTGTGCGGGAAGTCCCACCAACCTGCTCCTTCAGCGCCTGCCAATGCCGGGTCACGTGTGATTGGCACTTCGATCAGCGCAGGCCCTTGGGACGCAATCGCGCGCTTGATCGCTGGCTCGATGTCGTCCAGCCGTTCGACACGGACAGAGGTATCCAAGTGGAACGATTTGGCGAGTGCTGCGAAGTCAGGGGAGTATCCAGAAGGGCTTGCAGAGATTTCATGAAACTCGGAGGCCACGTTGCGCCCGAAGATCGCATCCTGTCCATCACGGATTGAGATGAACCCTGCGTTGTTCAACAAGAGGATGATGACAGGCAGGCCCTGCATAACGCACGTTGCAAGCTCGTGGGCAGACATCAAAAAGTCTCCGTCGCCAAGAATTGCAACGACTGGTGCGTCTGGTCGCACGATAGCTGAGGCTATCGCTGCCGGGACGGCAAAGCCCATGGTTGAATATCCACCCGAGGTTACATGGGTATGGGGTTCAAGACATTGGAAGCCCTGCCGAACCGCCGCCTGACAATGGCCAGAACCAACTGTGACGACGGCCTCCCTCGGCAAAGCGCGCCGCAGCCGCTTGAACACAGCCAGCATCGACGCTGGAATGCCTTCTGCATCAACACGTTTGGCGACTGTTTCTTCCCAGTCCTTCTTGTTCGCTGCAATCCGGTCGAGCCATGGTGCGCGCCTCTCCCATGCGGCCTGGCTCTGTAACTTGGAAAGACCGGCGTGTAGGTCACCAAGCGCTTGCTTGAGGTCAGCCACGATACCAACGTCGGCGGGATAGGTTCTGCCGATGGTTTGCGGGTCAATGTCGATATGAATGAGCTTGCTATCAGGGATCGAGAAGGTGACCCCTTTGCGGAAGGATGACGATGACCAATCCGAGAACCGGCACCCAAGCGCCAGCACGACATCCGCAGTTGCTGCGATCTCATTTGCAGCCTTCGAACCTCCTACACCGATTGGTCCTACGTTCAGCGGATGGTCATCGACCAGCGCCCCCTTTCCATTCCATGTGTGAACTGCCGGGAGGCAGGCCAGTTCGAGAAACGCGGGGAGCTGAGATGTGGCCCCTGCAATTAAGACGCCTCCACCCAGAACAACGACTGGCCTTTCAGCCGATTGAAGTAGTGCAAGCGCCGCGTCGAGTGCATCGGAATCTGGCCGGGGCGCTCCCGTGGGTAGGCGCTTGGAGAGCTCGCTCACGTCGATGTCGGTGGACGCCACTTGAACGTCCATCGGAATGTCGATGCTGACTGGTCCCGGTCGTCCCGTCCGCATCGCGTTGAAGCTTCTGTGCAAGACAGACGCGGTCGCGTCGGCAGAATGGATTTCAAACTGCGCCTTCGTGGCCGGTTCAGCCATTTTGGGAAAATCGGGAGCATGTTTGCGGTCCAGTGTCTGCATCACGCCATGTCCGCGCATATGGGTGGCACCTGAGCCAGTCAGGGCCAGACATGCGCTGGAGTCCGCATATGCCGTCGCCAAGCCCATCAACGTATTAGCTGCGCCAGGCCCAACCGAGGCCGTCACAGCTCCAGGCTCGCCTGTCAGCCGAAAGCAGGCATCAGCCATATGGGCTGCCGACTGTTCGTGCATCACCTGCACAAACCGTGGTGCCTCTTCTGAGTGGTGAAACGCATTCGTCAAGGACCAGTTCCCATGGCCTGGTATGCCAGCGACAAAGGGCACCTCGTAGGTTTTCAACGCTTTGGCGATGACTTGGCTTACGGTTTTTGTCATAGAGGTCTCACACGATTTTTGTTTTCATCAAAAAAATGCTACTAAAATTTTGATGAGTCAAGCCAAGGCGACAAGAGATGGTTAGCAAAACGATGCCAGCGGATGCGAAAGCTGCCAGTCCACGAGAGACCGCGACAATTCTTGGCGGGAGGCTCAGAGAGCTCCGCAAGGCACGGTCCATGACATTGCAAGCCTTGGCCGACAAGGCAGGTCTGTCGGTCGGTTTCTTGAGCCAGCTTGAGCGCAATCAGGCGTCACCGTCCGTTCGCGCGCTGAACGCGTTGGCGCAAGCGCTGGATGTGAGCATACACTGGTTTTTCCCCGATCCCGAAGACGAGCAGGACCCCGACGCCGATATCATCGTCAGATCAGGCCGCAGGCGGTCCATTCGGTTCGACACGGGTATCAAGGACGAACTTCTCTGCCCGACGCTGACAGGCAAGCTGGAAATGCTGCTCTGCACCCTCCAACCCGGCGCTACTTCAGACGACGAACTCTACAGCCACAACGGAGAAGAAGCGGGCTATGTCGTTGGCGGCAAGTTGGAGCTGACCATCGAGGATAAGGTCTACGTGCTGGAGGCTGGAGACAGCTTTCACTTCGATTCCGACCGACCACATCGGTACCGGAATCCAAGTGCTGAGGTAACGACAGTTGTTTGGGCTATGACACCGCCTCACTATTAAAAGCGGACTTTGGCGCAGCCGCGGCGAATGACCGCACCGTCCGCTGAGCGCCATTTCGCACCAACGGCATCGAATGACGGCTTCGGGTCATCTTGAGACGATCTGGTCGGAGAAAGCAGGGTCTATTTCTAGCAACTAAGCAGACATTGAACGAAGGACGTCAGTGTGATTCAAGCTCAATGAAGGAGCCCCGATCATGCGATATGCCCTGCCTGACGCCGAGTGGCGCGTCATCGAACCTATTCTGCCCTGTAAATCAAAGGGGTGTTCTGCGGGGGGACGACAGGCGTGTCCTGAAAGGTATATTTGGGTATTGAAGTCGGGCGCCCCTTGGCGGGATCTTCCCGACTGCTATGGGCCGTAAACCATCTGCTACAATCGGTTCGTGCGGTGGCGTCGCGCCGGTGTATGGGATCGCATCTCGACTGCGATATCACATCGAGACGATGCACAGGTGCAGATGAACGACGGCACAATCGTCCTTGCTCATCAGCACGCAATATGCATCAAGCATCAAGCATGGGGAAACAGAAGGTCTCGGTCGCTCTCGCTGAGGGCTGACGACCAATATCCATGCCGTTGTTGATGCGAAGAGCTTGCCGCTCAGATTGGCGATTGCACCCGGTCATCAACACGACATCCTGGGCGCGAACGACATGTTCAGCGATATGCCGGAAGGTGCAGTGCTACTGGCCGACAAGGCGTATGATTCAGACACCATCAGGTTGCTTGTCGCGGCGCGTGGAGGGTAGACAAACATTCCGCCGCGCCGTAACCGGCGAGAGCCAATCTGCTTCAGCCCGTACCTCCAGAGGGATCGAAATCTGGTCGAACGGTTCTTCAATCCGATCAAGAACTGCCGCCGCATTGCCACACGTTACCAGAAGCGGGCCGCCAACTTCCTTACCTTTGTGAAGCTCGCGGCGATCCGCCTTTGGCTACGCGTTTATGAGTCCACGGCCTAATACGGGTGTGATTTGCCCCCTTTTGATAGGAGGGCGAAATACTTAGCAAGCGACCAGGAAGTTTCAGGAACAAGGATCATAAAGCCTAAGGCAACTATTCCAAGTTTGGTACCTGCAAGCACGGATCAAATCAGCCCACACCTCAGTAGGGTATTTTTCGGAGCTCAAACTAGTTTTCTCGCGGCTGGAAGTTTTCTAGCACCTCGACATCAATGGACTTTATTCGAGCAAACCGTTCAGTAGGATCATTGGTGACAGTCCAGCTATGCTGAGTCTTGGCAACTAAAATAGTTCCGTTCGGTGCGATACCAGACCAGTTGAAATCGACCGTCATCGCATAAGTGCCCGTCTCAGTCTCTTCGACTGAGAAGTTGCTTAGAACGTGTGTGCTCGCTTCAATTTGAGAGCCCGGCCCAGCCAGCCATGCCGCGAAAGCGTCGAAATCGGTGATCGCGCCGCTGGAAAAGTTTAAAGTGAAATCTTCTGCTAGGATTTCGCGCACTGGCTCGGGATTACGCTCTGGGTCCTCAATAAGCGCCAACCAGTAATGCATAAGGCTTTTGACACGGTTTTCAGCATAAGCATCCTTGAATTCGCCTGCTTCTGTCTCACGCTTCTGTTCGATCAGGACGTTCGACAAAAGCGGAAGCACTGTTTCACCCGGGACGAGTTCCACAGAGTAAATTAGATCGGCCTGCCTAACGCCGCCGTCTTCCAGCATTCCGACATTTTGGTAGGTGACTTGGGCCGTCAGAGTCATGTTTCCATTTTCACCGTGAGTGATCTTCGTGGACCGGACATGATGGGAGTTGTTCCACGCATCCGGTAGTCGTGTCACACGGGTTTCATATTCAGCGTGCCCGTTCGCAGTTCCCAAACCTGACGTTACTTTCACGTCCTCTGTGAGAATATCCAAAGCATTGGCGACACCGCCTTCGGGCCGCTCATAAAACTGATACCATCGGTAATATTGGGTGAGTGCCGCATGTTCCTTGTAGCCCTGACGGATTTCGTTTTCAGTCATTTGAGCGACACCTGGCGTAGAAACAAGAGTGAGCGCAGCAGCGGTTAGCAGAGCGGGAAGACGGGACATGTTAGACTTCAATCTTTCTAAAATGAGTATCTATTCATTTTATTAGATCAGGTCGAGATGGCTTTCCAGCACAAATCGAAGGTTTCTTCTGCACAGGCAGAGTTTGGCGCTTCGCCTACGCGTGCTGTGGCCCGCCCAAGATGAAGAGCAGGCGCAATAATAATCGTTCTAATCGCCCGTAAATCACCGGATTGGATGATACCCTCAGTTATTCCTCGCTCAATCACCTGAGTACCTTCCAAAAGCATGGCCTCGATCCGGCCGCGTTCCTTGTCAGTAAGAAGGGCCGAGTTCATGAGGACTTCTGAGAAGAGAAATGAGTCCGGATTCTCGTGCGCATATTCCAAAATGCTAAACCACATGGCCCGTACTTTAGCCTTAGCGCCATTCTCAGACTTCGCGGCGTTCATGACTTGCTCATGCAACTCAGTTTTGATTGTCATTTGAACTGTACGAAGTAGCTGCTCTTTACTCTCATAATATCGGTAGACCGTGCCAACGGCGAGCCCGGCGCGTTTTGCAATAGCGTTCACTGAGGCTGCAGATGACCCTCGCTCGACAACTTCGGCAATCGTCGCTCGTCTGATGTCACCTAGTTTGTCGCCCGTTTTTCGCTTACCCAGCATAACTCTCTTCTTACAAGACTTTGGACGCAATAATAGCGTGCTCCATTGCGACGCGCCATTTTAGAGAACAGTTTCAAGAGTCTTAGCAGTTATTCAAGCGACTGAACCAAACAGCCTCAAGCTTTTGCAACACAGTCAGTCATTCCACTTAGTCAAAAGCCAGCTTTTAAAATCAGGTGCAAAAACTTAGTAATTTGCATGAAGAGCGTATGGATATTGTGTTGATCATCGATCGATAGATATCTTCGGCACTAGAGCACTTTCCAGATTTTCATGCCGCAGGGCGAAGTCGGGCAGCAACCGAGGCTCTTGTCTGACGATGGCCCGTGCCACTTCGCGGTGACCTAGCGCGGTGATTGGAAGGCTAGAACATGGAGCATACGCCTAGAGCGCCCAACCTTCCCCAAACTCAAGGCATGATTGAAAGATGGTACCAGACCTTGAAAAACCGGATCCTGCTTGAAAACTACTTCATGCCCGGGGGGATCTGGAACAGAAAATCGAGGCTTCTGTCGACCACAACAATCACCAGCGTTGTCATGAGAGCCTAAGTAGTCTCACACCGACCGGTTTTCTTTTGCTAAGCTTTGGGGGCTTTGCACGCAAATCCCACATATCACCGAGTTTTTTATCCCAAGCTTCTGGAACGCACCCCGGAAACCCACCACCCGGATAAAGTGTAAGCTCTCCAACAAAAATGCGCTCCTTGCATGCATAAAGGTCAACTCTGACGAAGTCGGTGCCACTGGCTAGTTGCTTTGCAATCGATGTCATCTTTGCGAGGCTGGTAGGCAGTTCCACGTGGCCGGGAGCGGGCGGAATATATCCTGACTCTAGATCAAGTCGTGTCCCGTCAGGTGCGAAATAGGCCTCATACGCTACGCCTTCGCGCCGGAGCCGGGCTTCAATCATGCGTACTTCACCCGAAAACACGAAGAAGCGGTAGTCGTCCGGCGCATCAGTTAAGCCTTGAAGCATTTCTTCAACGATTAGCTGCGGCTTAAATTCCCCGTATGCCCATTCTCGGTTATAAAGATGGTGTTCGGTTGCCAACCATTTTGCGGGGAGATTGCTTCTGAGCAACGCATTGATATCTTCCGGTTTTTCAAGGAAAGCGCCCTGCCCACTTCCGTGGGTTGGCTTCACGACAACAGGAAGCTTGATCAAGTTCCAATCGACCTCGGAAAGGTCACTTCCGACCCACAGCGTCTTGATTGTGTAGTCATCTCCGACCCGGTCGGAGACGAGTCTCTTAACAGCGTGTTTGTCTACCATAACGGGAAAGAGCGGGTCGCGATCATACAGTTTTCTGACCTGTACCTTGTCGGTAAAGGTTTGAGGAAGGTCTAAGTTCGGAAATCGACCACTCATGGAGAAAAACTTCAGTAGTATGAAACCGCGATCCGGTAAGACTTGAATCATTTGCCAAAAGAAGTGTTTCAGACGTTGCCTAAACCCAATTGAACCGCCATTCGAAAGCACAATGCTTCGCATGGTATACCTCGTTGCCTGCAATTCATTTTCCGGGCATTTTGACCGACGCGACTTTTTCCATGTCGATTGCAACCCTTGCGGTTGAATATTGAAAAAAGCACTGAAAAATCTATCAAAAATTGTAGTGTTGGTTAATCGCTCAGTGAATTGATGCGTCGGCTGGCTTGAGTAAACTGCGTCAAATTACGTTAATTTGCGATCTATAGATCAAGGCCGAGTAGCCCTCAATGCCGATGATATTGGACACATGAAAACCATTCGTTGTGCGGATCAAGCCACAGCTATGCTCCGACTTTTTTCGATGATGTGTCCAGCTAAATTCCTTCGATTTAGAGTTTTCCGAGATGATTTACCTTGGCTGGGAAGGAGCGGAAATGATGAAGGCATCGAAGTTTTAGGATACGCAGAAAGCGTTCATCGTAAAGCGCGAGGAAAAAGGTGTTCCAGTTGCTGAGATCTATCGTGAAGCTGGGATCAGCTTGGTGACGTATGTCAACTGGTGCAAGAAGTATGCGGGTCTGATGCCGTCGGAGACTAAGCGGTTAAAGAAGTTCGTTGCGGACCTGTCGCTCGACTAAGTTCTGGTGGAATTAATGAAATCAGAATACATAGCCAGCCCGCGTTCCTGATTTAGCCCGGAAAACTCAAGCCCGTCCCAGGGGCACGTTGGGCCGCACTCCAGCGCAGTCATCGTTATCGCGTGTCGGTGGATCTAAAACCGAGTGTAGGTGAGCTCTATGATTTCGAGTGTGATTCATCCGAAATGCAAAACCGTTTCGATGACCCGGCCGGCAACGCTATTCGGCGCGAGCATATGGACATGAGCAGATCCCGTCCGGGCGATCAGGTGCCTGTCGCAGAAGGGTCGGATGGCACTTAAGGCCGCAGACCTGACGCGTTTCAAGATCCTACATTAAGTAGCAAGCGCACCAAATCATATCCGGCAAAATCCTGCTCATTTTCTAATATGGGCGCATAAAACCTTTTAAGACAAAGACTTGCGATCACACCATGCAGGTAGTCGAGTTTGGTTTTTGAAATCTACCGTCGCTTCGCTCTGGTGCAAAAATGTAATGTTTTGTTACAAGATAGACGAAGTAATGTAAATAAAAATTACGGTATTTATTTTTTTATGTTTATTTTTCTATATTTTTTGCTTTTGATTGCTATGTATTATACTTTTTATTTCTGTGAAAGTTAAGAAGGTGACTTCGGTAAGGTTGGTGCGTCCGGAAGCGGAATGGGTCGCGGATACAGAAGGATGGGTGGAGCGATACAGATCACTCCCCTCAAGACATAACCATGAAAGTGAATATCAGTCCCCGGCGGCGCTCAATTGCGCGACATCGGACGAGCGGCTTGACCTTAGTGGGGCTTGTCCTCCGACGCATGCGGAAGCTGCGACCAGATTGCCGAAATATCTTCCCGCATGTGCTTGTGAACCGCACTCATCAGTGCATCGCAGGTCTCCTCCGGAAGGGCGGAGATTGCGTTCTGAATTTCTTCGACAGTGCGTCCGTCGGGAGCAGGACCAGCGGACTTTATTTTGGAGAGCAACGCGTGATCGTCCCCCAGGATCTCACTGCCGACGCTGGCGAGTGCAGATATGAATTGTTTGGTCGCCGTGTATTGCATCATTCTCGCCTCCCGAGCCGATTTCTTACGCAACTCAGGATGTAGGAGGCGCAGATGTCGGGTCAATTGCAGGAAATGTCTGATCTCCTCCGTCAGCGTCTGTCTGTCGTTCAGCAGCTGGCGGCTGCTAACGCCGAACACCACCGGCTTTTGCAGCTTTCCGGTGGCGCTGATTTTCTGACGCTGCACACGCCCGATGAGCTGGATGAGGACAAACCGCAAAATCCGGCGGCTCCGGCTCTGGATGCCAATGCTGCCCTGTTGGATGACCTCAACGCGAAGCTCGAGCAAATCGACAAACTACTCGAAAAAGCAAATACGAAGGGGAAGCGTCATGAATGAGCAAACCTCCAAGGGGCTCTCGGCCTTTGATCTTTTGTCCATGTCCTGGTCTCTGAAGGAAAAGCCGGTTCATTCGATTTTTTGTCATGACGGCAACTTTGCCGCATTCCTGTTGGCGTCCGGCAAGCTTGCAATTGTGCGGACCTCGGACGCGGAATCGCCCAGTAAAAGGACGTCAATAGAAGAGGCAACCGGCAGAACCACCATACGCCCCCGAAACGTGGATCCAATTCCGCCGACTGTATTGGACACCGCTGCGCTCGCAGACCTTCCCATCGCACGCTTTGGATCACAGGGTTTTGCGGTTGCCTGCAAAGATGGAACCGTGCGCCAGGCAACGCCGCGCGGGCTTGTCATCGAACGGGTAACGTCAGGTAGCGGTCCGATCACCGCGTTCAACGGAGACAAGACCGGCAGCTGTGTTGTGTTCGCGCGCGGAAACGAGGTTTTCGTGACCGGAACCGAGGGCGAAGCGCTACTGGCATCCGTGAAACTGGATCACCTTGTGTCTTGTCTTTCAGCTTTTTCCGGTGATGGAAAGCTCGCGGCCTGGGGCAATGGCACGGTCTCGATCTTGAAGTTTTCGGAAAGTTTGCAAACCCTCTGGAGCCTGGAATGTACCGGTGAAGTCGTATCGATGAGCTGGAACTCGAAATCAACGCAACTGGCTTGCGGGTGCGCGGACAAAGCCGTGCTAACGATTGACTGTCTTGCGAAATCAACGCACCGTATCGAAAACTTCCCTTCAGAAGTCCGGACAGCCGAATTCAACGAAACGGGTGCAGCGCTTGTCGCCTCGGGAGCATTTCGTCTTGCGGGGTGGAAAGAAAACGATCTACCCCAAACCGGAGGTCCGGGAACGCCCTTGTCCTCGGGCAAAGCCGGTTTCGTGTTGCTTGAATCCATCGCATCGCATCCGACGAAGGGCATGGTTGCCGCCGGTTTTGAAAACGGCGTAATTGCCCTCACCAGTATAGGTGAGCCGGAAGAACTCCTTCTGAAAAATGCATCAAACACCGCAATCGCCACCATGAGCTGGTCGCCGGACGGCGAAAATCTGGCCGTTGGCAACGCAGCAGGCGAATGCAGCATCGTCAATTTCCCGGAGCAAATGTTCAAATAAAATCAAGGAGGAAAAAATGCAGGACGTGAAGAAAGAGCTGACGCCCGAAGAAGAAAGCAAAGACGAATTCTTCAAACGGGTCTCGGAGATATCCGAGGAAATGATCGAAGCGCACGGCAAGGACTTTGCCATGGGAACTTTTGTCATGGCGGCACAATGGATAGCCCGTGGCGAAACCAAAGGCAGTGCGGAAAGCCGGCACTAGAGCGGTTCCAGCTTAGCTTGCACCGCTCTAGCCATCCTCGGCGAGGGAAAGTTCGAAGGGCTCTTTGGTGACCGTTCGTCGCCAGTGCTCGACCGTGATATCGCCGATGGCCGCGGCTGAAGAGGCCAGTGAATGATTTCGATGCGATTGTGGCTGTTGTTGGCTGAGGCCCTTCAAATCCTTTGACAGCCGCTCCTGCAAAACGCTTGAGTAAGCGCACATCTCCTGAATGCGCAGGGTTACGAATTCGAGGCAGTCGAGCGTATCGCGGAAAAGGCCGTAGCCGTTTTCGGGGTCTTCAGCTCTCGAGTGTCGGACAAACGAGGTATGCGTCGCGGTTCCCAAAACAGCCAAGGTGTTGCGGCGCCAATCGGAATAATCGCCCTGCTGCCCGAAATCCAGACCCACGTCATATAGACGGTCCGCGACGAGACGGAAGGCACGCCCTCCTGAGATATGGCGTCGCCAGAACTCGTTGGCTTCCTCTGTCGTTCGGCAGGTCGTGAAGCGCTGGGCCAGGCGGCGGCGGACCAGGAAAGCCAACGCCATATCGGCATCTTCGGAAATTGACCGTGCGATCTGCATGGAGGGGACCAGGAGATCCGCCAGAAACAGCATTCGAATGGCGTCGAGTTGTTCCATAAGCCGAAAGGAGACGGCTTGCAGACTGGACCACTGCGCCCGGTCAAGCCGGGGTTCGGGTAACGATGCTGCACAATTCGCCGCGGCGTTCAGCGATGCGACCCAGACTACAGATTGATCGAAAAGAAGAAACGCATCCATGGGTGCGCTGCTTTCATCTTCTAGCCGAAAATCTGCAACGTGAAATCCTCTCAGTGAGCCGACGGTCTGAAGCCATATGCGTTCAAGATCCAACCCCTTGGCGGACCACATTTGCTGTGTGCGGGCTATCAGTTGAGGCGACGCTCCCGGATAACAGCTCAAAAATGAAATTTTCTCGGGTCTCATGGCGTTCACATCTGGCGCCGATGCATTTGAAAGTCTGTGCACGACGAACCGGTTAACTCAATCCATCGAATAGGACGTCAACTATTTCTACGTTGTTCTGCCGGGAAGACAATCAATATTCAGTTGTCGGGCTGAAGTTTTTTCCATCGAAAAAAGTAGAGTGTCAGTTGGAGCGGATAAACATGTAAAGGGGCGTAAAGTTATTAAACACTTTTACGCACGTGAATTTTGAGTTCTAAAAAATTCCGAAGAAGGTTTTTGTGAAATCATGTTTTTTTGCGAAAAAATTTATTCCTGCAAATCAATCCTTTACCAGAAAATACCTGCGAGATCTTTCAAGAAAATCTCCTCCTTCTCCTAAACTGGAATCATCCTTGCAATTCCTAACGCACAAAACAGCGCTCCTGTTCAACAGGGCGCACAAAGAACGAAGGAATAGGGAGGTTAAGCGCCAAAGGGCCAGCAGCCGGCACTTTTGGCGTGTTTCCATGGGGACGCGCGGTTCCGCGTGAATCTACTCAACCTTTGCCGTCATCAGTCTGATCCCATGCGGTCGGGGCGCGTTATCCCCAGCGTTTGCATGTTTCGGATCGGGCAGTCAGGCAGCTGTCTGCTGCCATCCACGGACCGGTTTTCCGGTAAGAGCTTAGGAGGCTCCAGGAATGGCAATTACGTTGAACAAGATTACGTCTCAGCGGGGAATCTCGGTGGGTGAAGCCACCAAGAAGATTTCTGACCTTGGTTGGAATCCCACTTATGTGCAGGAAGCTGCAACGTTTCCGACTGACTACAAGATCACCAAGGCGCCGCGCGATCCGATGAAGCAAGTGCTTCGGTCCTACTTCCCCATGGAAGAGGAAAAGGACAATCGTGTTTACGGCGCTCTTGATGCCGCACTTCGCGGCGACATGTTCCGCAATGTGGAGCCGCGCTGGATTGAGTGGATGAAGCTTTTCCTCGCGATCATTCCCTTCCCGGAAATTTCGGCAGCACGGTCCATGGCCATGGTGGCACGTCTTGCGCCCGGTGAGGACCTGCGCACCGGCTTCACCATGCAGATGGTCGACGAGTTCCGTCACTCCACGATCCAGATGAATCTGAAAAAGTGGTACATGGAAAACTATATCGATCCGGCAGGGTTCGATATTACCGAAGAAGCTTTCGGCAAGTGTTACGCAACAACGATCGGACGCCAGTTCGGTGAGGGCTTCATCACTGGCGACACCATGACCGCCGCGTGCATGTACCTGACGGTTGTCGCTGAAACTGCGTTCACAAACACCCTGTTCGTGGCCATGCCGTCCGAGGCTGCCAGAAATGGTGACTATGCTCTGCCGACAGTCTTCCTGTCCGTGCAGTCAGACGAGAGTCGCCACATCGGAAACGGCCACTCTCTGTTGATGGCAGCTCTCAAGGAGCCGGAAAATCACCTGCTTCTGGAGCGCGACCTGCGGTACGCGTTCTGGCAGAACCACGCCATTGTCGACGCGGCGATCGGAACGTTCATCGAATACGGCACCACCAACCGCGACAAGGAAAAAGAGTCCTACGCGGAAATGTGGCACCGCTGGATCTTCGAGGACTACTACCGGACCTACATGCTCCCGCTCGAGAAGTACGGTGTGAAGATCCATCACGACGATGTCCAGGAAGCTTGGAAGCGTATCACCGACAAGAAATACGTCCACAAAGTCGCGCAGTTCTTCGCTGTCGGCTGGCCGGTGAATTTCTGGCGGATCGAAGCCCAGACGGAAAAAGATTTCGAATGGTTCGAGCACAAGTATCCGGGCTGGTACGCCGAGTTCGGTGATTTCTGGAAATGGTACGACAAGCTTAGCAAACCGGGTGAAAAGGTTATCACCTTCAACGAAGAGACCGGATATGTTTATCCGCATCGCTGCTGGTCCTGCCTGGTTCCGTGCCTCATTCGCGAAGACATGGTGATCGATCAGATCGACGGCAAATGGCACACGTTCGCTCATGAACTGGATCGTTGGACCGCTGTCGAAGCTTTCTCTGACGAGTATCAGGGGCGCCCGACACCTGCGATGGGCAAATTCTCCGGCAAGCGTGAATGGGAAACCGTTTACGACGGCTGGGACCTGGCCGATGCTATCAAGGATCTCAACTTCGTTCGCGACGACGGCGAAACACTGGTGGCGCAGCCGCACCTGCGTTTCGACGACAAGGAACAGTGGAAGCTTGAGCACGTCCGTGGCCATCAACTGGCTTCGCCGCTCAACGCATTGCGGGCAATGTCCGACGCCGAGCGTGATGCACACGTTGCTGAGTACCGCAAGGGCTTCACCATCAATCCCTGCAACTAAGACACGTGCGGAGGCCAGCAATGGCCTCCGCTCTCCTGCGCCGTTGAACACGTCACGGCACTTTGGAATATGGAGATTGAGCTGATGTCAGAAACCTACAATGTCCGGCTGGAACCCGTAGGTGTGGAATTCGAAGTCGAAGAGAATGAAACCATTCTCGACGCTGCGTTTCGTCAAGGAATAGCGCTGCCGCATGGCTGCAAGGAAGGCCAGTGTTCGGCATGCAAATGTGTGCAGCTCGACGGCGAAAGCGAGATGCTCAAATATTCGACCTTTGCGTTAAACGACATGGAGCGCGACAGCGGTCACGTTTTGATGTGCCGCACGTTGGCCTACAGCGATATCGAAATTGAATTGCTGAATTACGACGAAGAGGTTCTCTCTAAGTCGATACCTGTCAAAGAGTATTCAGGCGAGATCGTCGATTTCCATAAACTGACGCATGATATCCGCGGCGTCCAGATCAAACTGCATGCGCCGCTCAAGTTCTGGGCCGGGCAGTATGTCGACATCACGGTCACCACGGAAGCGGGGGAGACGATTACACGCTCGTTCTCCATGGCAAATCCGCCGAGCGAAACCGAAAACCTCTCGTTCATCATCAAAAAATATCCAGACGGAAAGTTCTCCAACGAACTGGACGAAGGCGGAATCAAAGCCGGAGCCCGAGTCCAGATCACAGGACCCTACGGGATGTGTTTCCGCCGAGAAGGACGAGACGGACCGCTTGTCCTAGTCGGAGCCGGATCCGGCATGTCCCCGGTCTGGTCGATCCTTAACGATCATCTGGCCAGCGGCGAAGATCGTCCGGTTTATTTCTTCTATGGAGCGCGTACCAGGAACGATCTCTTCAAGCTCGAGGATATCTCGAAAATCACGGATGCAAATCCTTCGGTCAGTTTCATTCCGGTTCTCAGTCATGCCGATGACGACGCTACCTGGACTGGCGAACGCGGGTTCGTTCACGAGTGTGTCGACCGTCATCTGAAGGAGCTGGGTATCGACGGTGAAGGCGACGTCTATGCCTGTGGCCCGCCGCCAATGATCGATGCGCTGACCCCAGTCCTCTTCATGCTCGACTTCGAAACCGATCGAATTTTCTTCGACAAATTCACTCCAACTTCCGGTTCATCGGCCCACTGATCTTTCGGGCCGGTCGTTAGTTGAAGGACCAATCAAGGGAGGAATACTTCGATGGTTGCTATATCAAGTTCAGTCGGATCCGGAGCCGCAGGCGCTGCGACATTCGTGGGTTCCAACAGCAGAAAATACAACTACTTCGAGCCGCGCGGCAAACGGGCCACACACTATGAGGACGTCACGGTCGATGTGCAGCCCGATCCGGAACGGTACCTGATCCAGGACTGGATCATCGAGTTTGAAGGCGGCAAGGGCGGCGGTGCCTACCAGAAAGACAACACCGCAGCGCTCAGCTCCAACTGGCATGCATTCAGGGCGCCTGACCAGGAATGGGAGCGCACCCACTATCAGCGCCAGTCCAAGACCGTGACGATGGTTCAAAACGTCATCTCGAATGCGCGCAAGGCAGGAGCGCCTGCAGCGTTCGACCAGACCTGGATCCGTGTCCTGCAAGCGCATCTTGGTGCCTGGAAACACGCTGAATTCGGCCTCGGCACATCCCTGATGCAGGCGCAGCGCTATGGCTACACCCAGATGATCAACAACGCGACGCTGACCAACTCGAGCTACAAGCTGCGCCTCGCTCAGGACATCACCTTGTATCTCGCCGAGATCGGCATGGATATCGACGGTTGGGACGACGAGCTTGGCAAAAAATCCTGGCTTGAAGACCCGATCTGGCAACCGACCCGCGAAGCGATCGAAGCCATCATGGGCTGCGAGGACTACCTTGAGCAGTACTTCGCGATCAACATCATCTTTGAACCTCTTGTCGGTGAACTTGTCCGCTCCGGTTTCTTCATGCAGGTGGCGGCCGCCAACAACGATTTCATCACGCCTCCGGTTATTTCCGCGGCAGAAGCGGACTACGAGCGCAACCTGGCGAACGCGATCGACCTGATGTTTCTGCTCGCCAATGACGAGAAGCATGCGGGACACAACAGGAAACTGTTCCAGTCCTGGATCGCCAAACACGGCGCTCTTGCCGACAAGGCCGTGCAAAACCTGCAGCCGATCTGGTCGCAACCCCACTCAAAACCGGTCGCGTTTGAAGACGTGAGAGCCGTTTCGCACGAGCGCATCGATCAGATCCTCGGCGAACTCGGCCTCAGCCGCTAATCAAAGGAGTTTTCACTATGTCGAATATTGCCCGTGACGCGTCCAAGCAGAACATTTTCAAGTCGATGGACGAAATCAAGTTCGAGCAGACGATTTCACATCAGTGCGGCGTCACGATGAACGATAGCGTGGAAGCACGCGCCATTGCCGAGTTCATGGGCGAAGACCCGAAGGTCACCGTGACTTACAACCCGGCGACGATCCGCATCGACGGAGAAGGCAAGCTGATCTTCAAGATGGATGAAATCGGCGAATATCTCGGCCGCGAAATGACCGCCGAGATTTTTGAAGTCAACACCTCTACCCACTACGGCCGCATGGTCCGTGTTGACGACAACACGGTGGTCCTGTTCGGAAACATGGACGAGGTCTTCGAATACATCGAGTGACGCAACTGCCGTGCGCATCGGTACGGAACCGTGGCGCACGTCTCCCCTTGTGTCTTGAAACAAAGCAAATTGACGGAGGAGCATGATGTATAAGACCAAAGACGGGAAAGAGATTTTCGTTCTCGACGGCCACACCCACTTTTGGGACGGAAGTCCTGAAAACCAGGCCAATGTTCACGGCAAGCAATTCATCGATTGCTTTTATGCCTATCACACAAACCTGAGCCCTGCTGAAGAACTCTGGGAGAAGGGCAAGTTCGAAAAATATTCGGCTGACGATGTCTACCGCGATCTCTTCATAGAGGGGCCGGACGACATGGCGATCATCCAGTCGACTTACCTGAGCGATTTTTACAAGAACGGGTTTTCAAGCATTGAGCGCAGTTCCGAGATGGCGTCCCGCCACCCGGAGCGGTTTATCGTCAATGGAACCTTCGACCCGCGCGATGGTGAAAAGGCGCTGGAATACATCCACTACATGAAGGAGAACTTCGATATTCAGGGTGTGAAAATGTACACCGCTGAATGGAACGGAGACAGCAAGGGCTGGGCGCTGAATGACCCGGCCGCTTACAGGTGCTTCGAACTTTGCGACAAGCTCGGGATCCGCAACATCCACGTTCACAAGGGACCGACAATCATTCCCCTGAACAAGGATGCCTTTGACGTTCACGATGTCGACTACGCTGCAACCGATTTCCAGAATCTGAACTGGATCATCGAGCATTGCGGGCTGCCGAGGCTGGATGATTTCTGCTGGATCGCGACCCAGGAAACGAATGTCTATGCGGGTCTTGCCGTTGCGTTGCCGTTCATCCATTCCCGCCCGCGATACTTCGGCGAGGTCATGGCCGAGCTGCTGTGGTGGGTCGGTGAAGACAAACTTCTGTTCGGGTCCGACTATGCCATCTGGACACCAGCATGGCTCGTTGACCAGTTCTGGAATTACCAGATCCCGGAAGACATTTCAGCAGAGCGCGGCGGCGTCCAGCTTACGGACGACGTCAAGGAGAAGATCCTTGGTTTGAACGCTGCAAAGCTCTACGGCATCGACGTTGCAGCCAAAATCCAGCAACTGAGTGCCTCGCCGATCCAAGTAGCGGCGGAGTGAAGCAATGCTGAACGAAATCCAACAATCCGAATTGGCGACGGCGGTCTGGGAACAGCTTGAAAACGTCTCCGATCCGGAACTCGATGAACCCATCACGGACATGGGTTTTGTCGAGCGTGTTGAGGTCTTCGCTTCGGAAAAGGTGGAAGTCGACTTTCGGCTTCCTACCTACTGGTGCTCTCCGAATTTCGCCTTCCTGATGGCATTCGGTATCCGTCAGGAAGTTGAAAAACTGAGCTGGGTACGTGTGGTCACGGTCACGCTCATGGATCACTGTTTCGACGCGCAAGTGAATGCTGGTGTCAACGGAAGCTGTAGTTTCGACGAAGTCTTTTCGGAGTACTCCAATGGCGAGGAGCTTGAAAACGTCAAGCTCAAGTTCGTAGAAAAGGCTTTCATTCGCAGGCAGGAAACCGTTTTGCTTGCCTTGCAGCAGGCCGGATATTCCGCCGAGACAATTGTCACGATGAAGCTTGGGGAATTCGATCGCATCGACTTCAAGGGCGAGGAAGAATCCCGGCAGAAACCGCGATACAGAACCTTGCTGATTTCACGGAACCTGGCATCCGTTTCGGAAGACCTTGCGTTCGTGACCTGGGCCGGCGAACCGATCGAACCACGCAATTTGCGCCAGCACCTGAGCGAACTGCGATCCGTCCGGATCAACATGGAGTTCAACGGTGCGCTTTGCCGCGGTCTGAGCAACAGCCGATACAAGGAAGTCGAGATCGGTGCCGACGGGCCAACCCTCGTCGATTTCATCCAAGGACGAGTTCCCCCCAGAAATGTTGAGTCTGTCTGAAGCCAGGCGAAGCGGAACGCGCCGCTTGCGGCGTCAATAAATCGAGGAGACAGATGATGGCAAAGCTACTCATCCACAATGGAAGTGCGCGCGCTGCTTTGGCAAAAGGCGTGGCGAAACTGGCCGCCGCAGTTGAACCAACGCTTGGTCCGAAGGGATTAAACGCGATGATTGACCGTCCGGTCGGTACGCCAATCGTGTCCAGGGACGGTGTGACGATCGCGTCTGAAATCGAGCTGACCGACAGGTTCGAAAACATGGGCGCCCAGGTCGTTCGCGAAGTGTCCATGCAAACGAACGAAGTCGCCGGCGACGGTACGACGACCGCAATCGTGCTGGCGAACGCGTTGATCCAGAAAGGCGTCGAAATCACCTCCAACGGTGTCAAGCCTGTCGACCTTTGCAAGGGAATTGAACGCGCTGTTTCCAAGATCATCGACGGGCTCGACGAGTCGTCCAGATCCTGTGACGAGAACCCGGAATACCTGAAGGCCGTTGCGCGGGTCTCGGCATCCGATCCCGAGCTCGGAGCCCTGGTTGCGGAGGCATTTGAGCGCGTTGGAAACAACGGCATCATCACGGCCGATTTCGGCGTGACTATCGATACCACGCTGGAGATAATCGAAGGGATATCCTTCGATCGCGGCTACATCTCGCATCATATGGTGACTGATCAGGAACAGATGGAAGCTGTTCTGGAGAACCCGCTGATACTGATGACGGATCACAAGATCCCGACGCCTGATGTGTTGTTTGAGGTGCGGGAAATTGCCAGGACGGAGGGGCGGCCACTTCTCATCATCGCGGAGGAGATCGCACCGGAAGTTGTTATCAGCCTGCTGGATGACGGCGGTCCGGGGACATACCTGATCGTGCACCCGCCGGAATACGGCCACTGGCGCACGGCGATGATGGACGATCTTGCGATCCTCACCGGCGGCGAAGTGATTTCAAAGGGCCTCGGCAAGAAGATCGAGGACGCTTCGCTGAAGCAGCTTGGCGGAGCGAAAAAAGTGAAAGTGTCGTCTTCACTCACCAGCATCATCCAGGGTGAGGGAGACCCGGACCTTGTCGCTGCCCGCAGGACACAGGTTCAAAGGCAGATCGACGTCGCACCGCCCAATATCGAGCAGGACAAGCTGCGCGAACGCCTGTCCAAACTGACCGGCGGAACGGCAGTGATCTACGCCGGCGGCTTCACGCCGGTTGAGCAAAAGCGGAAAATACAGCTGATTGACGATGCCCTGTCTGCGGTTCGAGCAGCTTCGGAAGATGGTGTCGTTGCAGGTGGCGGCACTGCACTGGCTCAAATCGACTGGGTCCTGAAAGATCTGGCTTCGGAAAACGAAGCCGATATCCGGGCCGGTGTGGAACTTGTCCGCTCCGTGTTGACGCGGCCAGCAGCAAGGATTGCCAGCAACGCCGGTGCGGATCCCGATTCTGTTGTGGCTTCCGTTACCTCGGCGGCTCCCGGGCATGGGTTCAATGCGGCGGTTGGAGAGTTCCAGGACATGTTCGACGCAGGTGTCATCGATCCTGTGCGCGTCACCGCAAGTGCTCTCGTGAACGCGACCTCTGTCGCAACCCTGATCCTGACCACCGAAACGCTCATTGGCGATCTTGAAGAAGGCGAAGCCGATCCAACGGCCGGTCCGGCCTTGGGCGGCGGAGCGGAACATCTCGGACGCGCCTGAAAACGCAAACACAGGCGCTTGGTGAACAAGCGCCTGCAATGGCGAAAAGCAGATTTGAAAACAGGAGGAAGCCATGACAACACAAAAGCTTTTGGGAAAAAACGCGATCGTATCCGGCGGTTCGCGGGGGATTGGACGCGGTATTGCGCTGGCGTTGGCAGCTGAGGGAGCCAACGTTGCCTTTTGCCACTTTAGAGACGATGCCAAGGCCAGTGAGACCGTCGCAGCGATTGAGTCTTTGGGACGAAAGGCCTTTGCCGCCGAATGTGACGTTTCTTCGGTTTCCGGGATACGGGAATTCTATGCGAACGCGAAAGCCGCGTTGGGTGACATCGACATACTTGTCAATAATGCAGGCCACAACATTACCGAACCATTTGAGGAGATAAGCGAGGACAGCTTCGACCGTATGTTGGACGTGCATGTGAAGGGTACGTTTTTTATGGCTCAGACAGTCTATCGCGACATGGTGAAGCGCGGGACCGGCCGGATCATAAACATTACGTCTCAACTGGCTTACAAAGGCGCACCAACATTGACGCACTATTGTGCCGCCAAGGGCGCGAATGCCACTTTGACGCGCGCGCTCGCTCTTGAGTCCGCGGGGACCGGCGTGCTCGTAAATGCTGTCGCACCAGGTGTTACAAACACCGACCTTTTGACACCACTTGCCGACGAGTTGCTGGATACCCTGAAGGCCGCCATTCCGCTGGAAAGGTTCGCCGAAGTTGAAGAAATTGCTCCGGCCGTTGTGCTTCTCGCCGCCCCGGAGGGGAGCTTCTTCCATGGAAGCTGCATTTCGCCAAATGGTGGTGAAGTAATGTTCTA
Organism: Roseibium sp. HPY-6; assembly: GCF_040530035.1. Classification (NCBI taxonomy): domain Bacteria; kingdom Pseudomonadati; phylum Pseudomonadota; class Alphaproteobacteria; order Hyphomicrobiales; family Stappiaceae; genus Roseibium; species Roseibium sp. HPY-6. Next base: position 208,709 of record NZ_JBEWCD010000004.1, on the reverse strand, counting down.
AACGGCAGTCGGACTGTTCTGAGTGTCGAAAATGCAAGAATGAAAAAGGGTGGTGCACGACTTGCGTGCACCACCCTTTCATATGTAAGCTATTGTATAAGCCTATGTAATTTCATTCTAAATTTCCCGAACTCGGCAAAGGTAAGTCTATTTCCCGCGATCAAGACCATAAAGCTTTATCTTTCGATACAGCGTTGGCCGGGAAATACCCAGCGACGCAGCAACCTTGGAAAGATTTCCGTTTTCAAGTTCGATCGCCCGTTGAATTGCGATGGATTCAATGTCGTCGAGATTAAGTTTGTCTGCGGGAACCGCTGCCCGGCCGCCAGGCAGGATCAGGTCATCGTCCGGTGATGTAATGTCCGAAGGAAGGTCCCACATCGAAATACGTTCGCTTGTCGACAAAAGACAGAGCCGCTCAATGGTGTTTCGAAGTTCACGAACGTTTCCAGGCCAGCGATAGGTGCTCAGGGCAGTTCTCGCACTGTCGTCGAAAACAAGCGGTGAGCGTCCGAACTTGCGGGACAAAGTCCTGTTAAACTGGTCGATGAGCAGGAAAATGTCGTCCCCCCTTTCGCGAAGAGGTGGAACCTCGATGACAATGGCACTTATCCGGTAAAACAGGTCCCGGCGGAAGTTGCCTTCTTCAATGTCGTGGCGCAGGTTCCGATTGGTCATCGCGACCAGCTGGACGTCAATCGCTCTGCGGGTGTTGCAGCCGATGCGATAGACTGCGCGCTGTTCCAGCGTTCGCAGAAGATATGATTGTAGCTCCAGCGGCATGTCACCAATCTCATCAAGGCAAATCACGCCGCCATTGGCCAGCTCGAACTTGCCGACTTTGCCTTCGCGCAGGGCACCGGTGAAAGCGCCGGCCACATGTCCAAACAGTTCGCCGCCAATCAAATCATTGGAAATAGCTGCGCAATTCACCGCGACATAAGGGGCATTTTTCTTTTTGTGATGACTGTGAATCAGGCGCGCGAACAGTTCCTTGCCGACACCGGTTTCACCCTGGACGAGAACCGTCACATTGGCTTCGGCCGCGCGGCGTGCAAAGTCCATCGCTTCAAGCATCTTCGGGCAGTTGCCGACAATCTCGATTTCATCTTCTTCGACGCCCGTCCTCGGGGCAATCTTGATGCTCCGGTGCTTTGTCAAAGGTTCACGGGAGGCTGACTGACCCGGCAGAATGACAACAGCTCCGCGCGTTTCCCCTCCTGATTTCAGGAGCTCGACCCCTTTGATAACCAGTTCCCTGGGTATTGCCTGGGCAAGCTGGCCACCGGTCATTTCAGGGTTCATGGCCAACAGTTTCCGGCCAATCATAAATTCCTGCTTTCGCCTTGATGGGATCCGGTCCGTGTTCCGATTGTAGACAATCCGTCCGGCCCGATTGAGAAGCACGATCCCGTCAGTGCTGCTGTGGGTTGCCGATGAGTCAATGAGCGCTTCGAGCAGGATTGTTCTTTCTTCACGCAGTCCTTCGGCCAGCGCAATTTCGATCTCTCGCGCGGCCGCCACGACAAGGGCGAGATTGTGAGGCCGGAAAATCGCCGGTGGCCCCGACAGATCCAGAACCCCCGCGATGCTTTTGTCCAGAGGGTCGAATATGGGCGCTGCGGCACAGGTCCATGCTTTGATACCCAGGCAGAAATGTTCCGACGCATGAACATATGCCGGCGTGCCCGTGCTGAGGGCCGTGCCGATCCCATTCGTGCCGATAACGCCTTCCGCCCAAACACCTCCAATTTCCAGTTTGATGTCGCGACCTGCATCGATCGTCTGCGGATCTCCGATCGCTTCTATGATCGTGCCGTTTTTGTCTGTGAGAATGAGAATGGCGCCGGATTCCGCCAGATGAGGTGACAGGCGCGCAAATGCGGACTTGGCTGCCGTCACCAGTGTCTGGTTCTTCTGCGTCAACGAGTTAATGTTTTCGGCAGTGAGCTTTTTGGGAGAACCTTGGGACAGAGCACTGATACCCAGTCCCTTGCTGCGGTCCCAGGATTTCAGGATCTCCGGCCTAACCCCTGCGAGGCCACGTTCGATATCGTTAGTATCCAGTCGGCCTTCAACATATTGCTCCCAGGAGCGCATGGTCTGGCGTTCTGCGCCGCTCGAACTGATCCGGCGTTTTCTGAAACTGACCTGGTTCTGAGTTGTGAAATAGCTCGTTGGCATGTTGTCTCGCGTCCCTGACAAGTAGCTATTTTGAGCGTGATTATTAGTTGTTACATCTCAAACCGTACGTTAGGGAACCTGAAGCCTGTCGCGGATTACCCCGAGAATTTTGTCTTCGATCTCCGGGGTTTCGATGACGATCCCGTCGAGCTCGGCCAATATGTCTTCGACGGCTTCTTCGACGGGAGAGATGAACCCGTTTTGTTTGGTTGCAAGGGCGAAATAGCGAACTGAGCCACGTTCTCTGATCTCTCCCAGAAACATCATCTGTTTTCCGGTTTTTGTATCCATCACAAAAACACGGCCGTTTGGGCTTCTGCGCAACCGGGGTTCAGGCTCTACCTGCGTTGGGGAGTTATCCATGAAATGGAAAACGAGACCATCCGGCTTCGGCGCTTCTCTCGATTGGTTCAGCTGTTTGCGTGAACGGCTAAAGCCGCCGTTGCTAATCTGATCGGCAAGCCGGTGTATGGTTGTTCTGTTTTCGTTAATCAAGCGCTTCGCAGCGACATCCTCGCGCCTAGGCCCTTCTTTCTTGGAGATGATCTCAACCAACTTATTCTCTCCCTATTTATCCTTAGCACCGGATTTGCAGGTCGATATTCGCTACCAAGGACGTTGCTACCGCAAGGCAGCTTTTTGTTTCGGTCTGACACCAAATTTCAGTGCACATACGCAAATGGGAATTCGGTGAGACGGATAATTTTTCGGATTGGCTACGTGAGATGGTTCCGCAATGCGGTGTCAAAAAAAACGTATCGCTCTCCCTGTTCAACGACCGCTGATCGGCAACTGCCGCGAGTATTAAATATACTTTGCTGCAGACATCATCTTGATTGCTCTCTATTTTACTTTTAAAATATGTATGTGTCCATTATTTGTTCCAAAAAGCACTTAATTTTTTTTATTTTTTTTATTTTGGAACAAAAAGAAATATACTACTTGTGAGTTTCAATGAAAGTGGTTTCATTGTCCGGACACTCTTGCTAATTCTTATATAGTATATTGTTTTTGAAAGAAAATTTTAAAAATTGCATTGAAAGGCAGAGGAAATCGTGTCCTGGAGCGTGCAAGTAGTGATTGAAGAAGTGTCACAAAATTTTACAGTTTTTCCGAAATCTGTTGAAATTGTTCTGAGCAGCGGCCTACTCCGTCTAAGGCCGCCGTGTATCCAGGATGGTGAGGCGATCTCCAAAGAGCTTTCTGACGAACGAGTATCTCGGTACCTCGCCGCATTGCCTTGTCCGTTGGATGACCGGTCGTTGCAGGACTACCTGGATTTTCTGACTGGCCCCGATCAGGTTTCAAGGGTGTTGGAGATTGATGGCGAATTTGCCGGATTGATCTCGCTGTCCACCCAGCTGACATTCTGGGTAGCCCGCAAGTATTGGAGATTGGGGCTGGCAAGCAGCGCGGTGAAGTGGGCTGTCGAGCGCCATCTCAGCAGCGGCTCAAGCCGACCCCTCTTTGCCGAAGTTCATGCTTCAAACCAAGGCTCAATGAGGCTGCTGGAAAAGCTGGGCTTTGAAAAGACTGGCCAAATGAAAAGTAGATTTTCGTTTGTAACGGAGACAACAGAAAAGTTCGTAGTCTACGATTTCAAGAGCTTTGCTGATTGAATTTCGAACGCTGGTGCTTTGCTTGCCTAGATCTGTCCAACTTCTCTTCGGATGGAGAGCAGCTCGCGACAACTAGGTACTACCTATGGCGTTTTTTCATACGATTCTAAGATTCTAGAAACACTCACGTTTCAAAATGATTGATGCATTCACTAGATGGATGGGACATATCCAAAATTTCACAACTCAGAAGACTTAGTGATTGCCAATGAATCCGTGTGCCCGTGTGCCCGTGTGACCCGTGAACACCGCGTTCCATCAGGACCGTGCCGGTCTGTTCATCAAGTTTTCGGCGATCTCGCCAGGCGAAACCGTTCTGGCCGTTCGAGCTGAGGCTAAGGTGTTAGAAGCATTCCTCAGCCAAATCAGTGTGGAGCGTGGGACATTGGAGGAGCGCCTGATGCGCGAAAACCATGATCCATGGGAGTGATTTCAAAGGTAAATGCAACAACCGCTTTGAGTTCGCCACCGGACAGGGAGGTCGGCCCCAGTCCGGGGGATGATGAGACGATGTTCAAAGGCTGCTGTGCCAACGAAGCCGCTGTCTGCGATAAATGCTTATCGTCAATGCAGCTTACGAGCTTGAAGCAACGATGTTAGTTTGAGCAAAAAGAAAGCAAGTTTTGGATGGTACCTGATAAAGGCCAAATGTCTGATGCTTGATGTGGATGGTGTCGTTTATTCCACAATAGCTGGTTATCAAAGGCCTCATGCCGGTTTCTATTCTTTTGCTAAGCAGACGACCGGGTATTTGCCAGAAGAGCTGCTTGTGGTCAACGACAAACAGGAAAACGTTGATGCAGCTAAAGCAGCAGGTTGGAAGACCGTTCACTGGGCCGATAGAAATGCGACAGTGCCATTTACCGCAGCGGTCAGCGCCTGATCCGCCCAACTGAACGAAGCTCGAAAATTCGCGTGAAACCCGGAATAGAACCGGGGGGAACTCCAATCCAGTTATGCACTAAAAATCAGAATGAACTACTCAGGACAGGCTGATCAGTATGCTGAAAGGTTCCGGTGCAGCGAGAAGCTACACAAATGGTTAGTTGGCTTTTGCGATCGCCCGCTGGCCTGTGACCATTCCGCCATCGACCAGGAATTCGCTGCCGGTTGAATAGGTCGCTTCGCACATCAGGAACTGGCCCATGCGGGCGACCTCTTCGGGTTCGCCAAAGCGCGTCATAGGCTGCGTTGCCATCATCTCTTCGGGCCGGTCGGCATTCATACTGGTGCGCATCACGCCGGGATGGATCGAGACGACGCGGATTCTGTCGGGGGGCGAGATCGAGTGCGGCTGCCTTGGTCAGACCGCGCACGCCCCATTTGCTTGTGGTATAGCTGGCCACGCCAGCAAAGCCCATCATTGCTACCATCGACGAGGTGTTGACGATTACGCCCCCGCTAGCCCGAGCCATCGCTGGCGCGCAGTGCCGGATACCCAGGAACGCGCCGAAAAGATTGACATCCATCATTTTGCGGAATTCGTCGGGCGAACTGTCTTGAACGGCACCGTAGCCGACGATGCCCGCATTGTTGAACAGCGCGTTAACGCCGCCGAGCGCGGTTTCGGCGGCTTCGACGGTGTCGGCCCAGCCTTCAGGATTTGTCACATCCAGATGATGGTAATGCACCTTGTCACCGAGTGTGCTGGCTAACGCCGTGCCTTCGTTATCCTTGATGTCAGCGATCATCACATGAGCACCGCCTTCTGCAAGAAGTGTCGCGGTCGCCGCGCCAAGGCCGCCGCTGCCGCCGGTGATGATGACCTTGAGATCGGATGATGAAAGAGTGTCCATTTTAAACCCTTTTAATTTTTTCTTCGTGAAAGCGTGGCTGGCTCATATAGCCAGGGTTCTCTAGGTGCGAGCTCAACTCCTGAAAGGTCCGCTCGGTGTCACAGGCGATTGCTCCATCTATTTCTTGGCTGAGATCAGCAAGACTGACTTCAATGGTCCGTGCACGACGGGATCAAGATTCAACGTCCAGCCCGACGGGCACCGCTTCATTGTTGATTTGCCAAATGATCGCATGCGTTCGTTTGGAGATCTTCCAGCCCGCAGCCGTTCGCTGGAGATCATCTGTGTAACGGACCCCAACCGTTTGAATTGAGCCCGGCCCAGACTCGCCGATAACAATCACTGCGGTGGCGAACATGTCCGAAGACGCCGTGTCGCCATCGACGACGATGCGACAATTGCTGACCGTATGGGTTGTTGGAATCTCATCGAAAGAGCGCATCCAATCAGCTACTGCTTTCCCTCCGATGAATTTGAACGGGTCCATCGCATAGGTAAGAGCCGCGTCCTCCATGAAGCAAGCCGCGATCCCGCCGTAGTCGTTGCTATCGACCGCGTGCATGTACCCCTCAACAACTCGTCGCACTTCAAACTCGTCGATCATTTGATCCATTCGGTTTGTCATGTCGGTTCCTTTCATTGTTCCTGCAGTCCGCACCTTTTCAGAGATTTTTATTGGTTCTCAATCTAGATCTGCCATCAGGGCTTGGGACCTGCCACCATCGCAACAAATCTGCTGCGCCGTGATGTAGGAGGCGGCTGGTGAGCAAAGGAACAACGCAAGATCGGCGATCTCGCGTGGCACGCCCATGCGTTTCATAGGAATGCGCTGCACAACAGACTTCTGAGTTGCCTCTGGCAAGGCTTCGATCAACAGAGGTGTCCGAATGGCACCAGGGTTGATCACATTGACCCGGACACCATGTTCTGCCCACTCGATACCCATAGTCTGCGACAACTGGATCAAGGCGGCCTTGCTGCTCCCATATGATCCGCCGTTTGGAAAGGCACTGGCTCCAGCCAAAGACGAAATGTTCACCACCGAGGCTATGTCACTCTTCCTTAGATGAGGGAGGGCTGTGCGGGCCAGCAAAAGCGCACCCTCCACATTGACCTCGAAGGATTTTCGCCAGACGTCAATTCCCGCCTCCGTAAGCGGTTGCGGCGAAATAAACCCGGCGGAGTTCACCAGCATGTCAATCTGACCGTAGATGGATATTGTCTTATTCATAGCTCTATCGATATCCGCTTGCTGCGAGACATCCATCGCAAGAGCAATGGCATCGCCACCACTTGATTTGATTAAGGCTGCGACGTTCTCCGCCATATCCACGCGAAGATCAGAGACCACGACGCGGACCCCGTTTGCAGCAAAGGCTATGGCAATCGCCTCGCCGATCCCGCTGCCACCGCCGGCGACTAGAGCGACCTTGCCCTCTATGTTGGACATCTGCATCCAGTCGCGGCGTAGGGCATCAGGATCACCAGCATGGTTCATTGTGCTTCTCCCTTTTATCGTTGATTTCGCGGTCGCAGTTGAGAGACGTAAGACTGTTAGGGCTAAACGATCGTCACTTGATGCGTTTCACACCGTTAGTGAGGGTTCGATCGACGCATATCAAGCGACGTCGCTTTGCGTGGCTTTTTCGAACGGGGGCTTTAGTGAAGCGCAGCTTTGCCGATGGTCGCCCGGGCCATTTCAAAACCGTGATATTCGCCATCAAAAAACACTCAGTTCGACAGATCTTGAGACAAAACTGAGCAGGCCCTGACGCATCACTGAGAGGGTTTCCGCGTTGACGGCAAATTCGGGCATCTGTTCCAAACGCGCACGCATTTCAGGGTCAACGAGTTGAAGGATGCATTTTTCCATTTAGGTCCTCCCATGCGCAATTCAGTTGATGAGGCTGTCCGCGCCGACTACGCACGGCGTCGTGTTTGTCTTGTCAGGTCTTGAAGTTTGATGTGTTCTAGTGGTCTATCGGCACTTTCTCCGGCCCGCTCACTAACGCAGAACGCCATTCTGTGGGTGTTTTACGTTCCCACTTTCGGAATGCGCGGAAAAACGAGCGTTGATTGTCGTATCCAAGCAAGTACGCTACCTCTCTGATATCGCGATCTTTTTCGGACAAGTATTCGCACGCCAGTAAGTGGCGGGTGTCAGACAGCAGTGATTTGAAGCTTTGGCCTTCGTCCTTTAGGTGCCGTTGCAGAGAACGCTCGCTGATGGCCAGATCCCGTGCGATACTCCGTAGCCCTGGTTGGCCAGCAGCCAAGGCACGTTTGAGGTGCCAGCGGACTTGTTCGGTGAGAGATTTGCTCTGTTTGGATTGCTGCAGATCGGCATCGAGAACAGCGTCCAACATTTCAACTAATTCTCGATTGTAGCTGACGAATGAAATGCTCAGATCTTTGCGATCAAACACCAAACGCGCCTCTTGCGCGTTCCAATTGATAGGGCAGTCGAACCAGTCCTGGATGTCAGTGCTTTGGCTACGGCACAGGTCCATACATCTAGGCGTAATCCTTTGCCCTGTTCCCACCCTGACCATGTTCACGAGGAATGAATATGTAGAATCTGTAAGTGCGTTCGGCTCTGCCCTTTTGGCGTGGGGCCAATTGCATGTGACGCAGCAGTCGTCGCCGTCTATAGCGATCCGCACGTCCACGCAAGTCGACAGACCGATAAACCGAGCCACTCGGTAAAGCGCCTCGCCCACATCTTTTGCGTGATATGCCACCAGAAACGACGGTGGTAGTGTTGTGACATTAACAGTCTTTGTCAGCTCAAGACCAATGTCTGGGCCTACTATACTCTCCAAGGCATCCCACAAATCAAAGAGCTGTTCGGTGTTGATCTTCCTTTCTTGCGTAACAACGCTGGCTGGAAGTTTTGCTCGTTGTAGGATTGCAGCGCGCTTGATCGGTATGCTCTTGAGAGCATGCCATAGCGAATTTGGGACCTTTATGAGATCGTTAGCAGACATAGAGCTTCACTTGTATACTTTAGAACACAATAGCGCATCGGCTCAGAGAGTTCGACGGCATCACGCGCCAAAATAGTCACACAACGCGCCAAATTTCTGGTGGGAGGAGTTTTGTTGCTGTTGCCCGTTGTCATGCCAAAACGAGACTCCACACCATCGAAATCAATTAGGCTCCGTTGACAAGGTGGGTTCCCAAATAAGCTGAGTGTAAGCGCTAACTGGACCCCACCTTGCTGGATCACACAATCCTCCAGAATAATAGGCTTTTGCGCTGTTTGAGCGCTAAGCGGACTATGTTCGGCGTATCTCAAAGTTAGTTTTTGCACCTCGCTTGAAGCCCACATTTTCTAGAAGCGAAAGGTAGTTTGCCGTCAGGAGAAATCGTGTCGATCTTCGAGACGATCGAACTCTATAAATCTAACCAAACCGAACTTTTGGTATTTGCCGGAGAATCCTATGGTGCAGGATCAAGTCGTGACACTGCTACCAAAGCACCCTGGCTCGGTGGTGTCCGTGCCGTCATTGCCGAAAGTTTCGAACGTATCCACCGGGCAAAACTAATCAACATGGGCATTCTGCCGCTGTTGTTCGCAGATGGCATATCCGTCTTCGATTTGGAGCTGTCCGCTTCAGACGTTTTTGACCTCACGCTCGATTTGGAAACCAAGCAATGAGAGGTGGTCTTTTCCGGCGATAACAAGGGAACGCAATCGATTGCCGTTTCTGTCGACGTTCAAAGCGAGGTTGAGAGCCGAACGCTCAAGTCCGGAGGCTTTCTTGCAGATATGTTGCATTTGTGACCGGTCGGTTTGACAGGGCTGGCCTGTTAGAAATGCGACAGTGCCATTTGCCGCAACGGTCAGCGCCCAAACCGACCGGCTGGGCCGGGTTGCAAGCGAGGCGAGGGCGCGGGTGGAAGACCTCAAACATAGACTTTGGCTGGTAGACTAGTTTGGCTCAATCCCCTTGAACTTCGGCAAGTCGTTTTTTTGCGTAGTCGTCGTCCCAACAAACCGTGGCTTCCCAGGCGGCCGACGCTCGCTCTGCAATTTCGCGGTTAACCCCGACTAGATCGCCAGCATTGTGAGGCAGCACTAGGTCAAGATCGGGGACGTCAACATGCGCCTCGTCCCAGTCGATCAGTCCGACACGATCCGCCGTCATACGGATGTTGCTGGGGTTGGCGGGGTTGCCGTGTACAACACAAGTGTGATGTCCGTTGAGCCGTGCCCATGCGGCTCTGCATCGAGCAACCCCCTCTGGCGGCATTTTGTTGAGGTTAATCTTCGTGCCAGTGTCAGTGTGAAGCAGTTCAATCGATGACCGCCAGCCTGGGCGTTGCGGCCAATCCTGCGTTAACTGGTGAAGCCGTCGAAGCGTTTTAGCAACTCGAGACCAGTCGGCTTTCGTTTCCGGTGGTCCACCTTCTAGGTATTCCATTACCACTAAACTGTCTGCGTGAAATCGACCGTCCATTGTCGGAATCGGCAGTGGTACTGTCAGACCTTCACCATCGAGGTGTTGAAGAAGCTTGGTTTCCCAAGCAAGATCAGCGTTGTTCCTAGTGCCGAGACGGGCGACCGCGAGGCATCCACGGATTCTTACGCTCCAAACATCGTTTGCGACACCACCAGCAAGTGGTTCTATACGGGTTGCGTCTTTGCCCCATAGTCCAAGTGCTTCCCATCCCACTGGCAACATCTCCGATCTATTCAATCGAAGGGAAATCTAATTCAAACGCATGTCCCGGACAACGCAGGTTGATACACAATACCTTGGTAAGCTGTGTCTTATTCTTCGGTCCAAGATTCCGCACTTCGTCGCCTTGTCGCTAGGTCATCATTCTGTCGCAGCTATACGAACAAGTGCTTTGCTTCTTTTTGCATTGACCTCCGGATCGTTTGTGAAATCCGTCCGCCGACCGGGCTTGCGCCCGCGCTTCTGGTAGCCGTTGCTCACGCTGCCATCCGTTACGCCGAACAAAGGATCCTTTTGCCCTTGGCGGCTCGGACCATGCAGCCTCCGCCGTTGTTGCTCGCGTCCATCCTGCATCTCTGCCAGGGCACTTAGAATGTCGTCCAACCGCTTGTTTTCAACCACCCGGCTTCTATCAAAAATACCTCTCTTCATAGGGTCAGTCGGAGCGCAAAATGGGACGAGAAAGATATTGACACAAACCTTCGTTGAGTATCCACTCAACTCCTCTAAAAGTAGCAATGTGTCTTAAGTGCTTCTCCTACATTGTTTTGGGTCTTCCAGGTTCCCGCAAGTCTTTGAGGCGAGAATGACTAAAGTATTGTATTTGTTACCATTTCTTGTCCTCGTTGGGTGCGTGACAGACGATTCTCCAACATCATCTCGACCTAGCAAGGACGAGTTGATTTGTATCGATTCAGGTTTCACACCAGGAACGATTGAATTTTCACAGTGTTTGGCGACGGCAAAAATCGCTCGGCAAACCGCTGAAGACGTTGAAAATGAACGTCAAAAGGAAAGGGAGAAACGTGACACTGTCAGTGCAAGCGTGGCCAACCAAATTTGTGTCGATTACGCAAAAGAAAGAATGCCGTATCCGGTCATCAGAAATCAAACCGTACACAATATCAGCGGCGGATACAGACAAACGATACGAGTAAGTTTTGAACTAGATGAACCGGGAGCCTCATATTCGTCCAGGTCCGCGGAGTGTAAAATACAGGGTCGCGAGGTTGTTGATTTCAAGATTACTTAGTGAGTGCCACTAACGATTAGCGGACAGATAACCGACTTGTCTAAGCGAGGGGCTGGCTCCTTTGTTGATGGAAGACAGACGGTTTGTCCGAGTTATTCACAATGGCGCTGGTTGACGGCGTTTTTTCTGGTCCAGCAATTCATTTCGACAATCAACCGGCTTTAGCATGTCGGGCTACAACGGCCAGCTGATCCTCGCGTCGAATGAGCCTTTCAATCGGCCGCCGGCGGCCTGGTGCGATGTCATTGACAGTCAGCGTGCAATAGCTGCGTGTTTGCGATGTAACTTCTAGTGTGAATGCAACAATGGCCTAAAAACCGCCACAGGGCAGGGAGATCAGCCCCCGGTCAGGCTTGCTAGTCGGGGTTGCAATGCCTGTCCGGGGGCGGATGGCGACATCATGCGTCACTATCGGATGTTGAAATAGATTTTAGCGAGGAATTTCTGTGTTTGACCGTTTATACCAAAGGTAGCTTCCAAATAGTCCGATCAATCCAATTGCATTTCCCCAAGGAAATAGACTTAGAAAAACGTCTGCGACAGGGGGAGCTGGCAAACAATCCTTGCCACATTTCAGATCAAGACCGACATCGCCGACGTACGCACTGGCGTAAAAGACGAGACCTGCAATTGCCGCTATAATCAGGAGTACATGACCCCTATCGTCTGCGTTCGTCAAAAACCATTTAGCTCCGATCCAAACCATCAGAAACAAGAAGGGCCATACCCAGACCCAAAACGCGGAAATGGCAAAAGACCATCTTTGTTCGTTGGTTTCTATTGGGCATTTTGTGCAGCCATCGTTAGCAACAACTGACACCACTACGCAGAAAACATTTAGCAAGAGAAAGAGGCTGTATGTTGTAAAACGGCGAATGAAATGAAGCATAACTCTCAACGTTATTTCTGAACTATTCACCAAGAAGCACCATTCGCACAGTAAAATCTTATTGCGAGCGTTGGGTAATAAAAACTACTAAAAATTGCATAAAGATTGTCGTGACGCGATGGCCAGACTTGCCAGATATTTAAACAAACTGGTGAGACGGAACCTGATCTGTAATTTGTCGACTTCACACCTGAACACTTCAGCAGGGGTGCGGAAACCAAGACATTTCCTCGGGGTGCTGTTCAACTGATCGATCAGTGATCGTATCATTTCCTCAGGAACTTACAAGACCGCGGTATCTCGCGGCAGATAGCGCCGGACCCGCCGGTGCATGTTTTCGACAGAGCCTTTCTGCCAAGGCGCGGACGGATCGCAGAACCAGGCATCAACGCCCATGCCTTGCTTGAGCCGTCGCCAGGAGACGAATTCAAAGCCGCGATCGAATGTAAGGCTTTGCCAGGCATGCCTGGGTAGGGGACTGAGCGCGTTGATAAGCCGGTCCATGATAGTTTTGGACTGGCGGTCATTGTTCTTGAACAGTACGGTGAAGCGGCTTGTTCGCTCGACAACCGTCGTGATGTTGTCCTCTCCGAGGCTCCTCTGGAAGATTATTAAATCAGCCTCCTAGTGACCAAACTCCTTGCGATCGTTGATGGCTTTCGGTCGATTCTTTATTGAGCGCGCTTCCGGAAAGACCGGATTCTGCGGCTTGTGCGCGTATCTCGGCCGACACTTTCTCCGGCGTTCTGGAAGCAGCCGAGCAAGCTGTTGCCGCTCTCCTTCTGACGAATATACATAGCGGTAGATTGTTTCGTGACAGATGCGGGCTTTGGCCTTCGGTTCGATCTTCAATCGTCCGGCAATCTGTTCCGGCGATCAGCCGGCTTCCAGCTTTCCTACCACTGCGATCCGCAATTCTGCGCGGCGAAAGAGTTTACCGGTCCGCCGGCGCCGATCACGGGCCATGTCGTTGGCCGTCATCGCCCAGTATCCATGGGCATCGGGGAACTCATTGTCATGCTGGTAGTTGCGTTTGATCTCTCGGGAGATCGTTGCACGGTTACGGCCCAGGCGTCTGGCAATCTCTGATTGGCTGAATTTCTGATCCAACATCCTGGAAATCGTTTTGCGTTCTTCAATACTCAAATGCGAAAAAGTACGGCTCACAACGTCGCTCCCGAAAAGCAGGCAGCTTACCGCCTTTGTTGCAGTTCGGGATAGAATGTGCCCCTGCTATAGCTCATGTCAAAGCTGTTTAGAGGCGCGACATCGCTGGCCCGATTGAAATGCGACAGTGCCATTTGCCGCAGCGGTCAGCGCCCGACCCGACCGGCTGGGCCAGGTTGCAAGCGAGGTGAGGGAGCGGGTGACAAGACTTTATTAGCTTAGGTTTTGTGAGATATGATCAATTGAAAGGTGTTTACACCTAGCTTGTTGGCTTGGGGCCAACGACAGCGTCTATAAATGGAGCCTTTTTGGCTAAGTATTCTCTGATACCATCAGTGTTTTCAGACTCTAGATTGAGCTTTAGGTCCTGATACTGACGTCTCAAGTCAGCATCGCGACGAAGTCGATCTCGGAAACGTAGCATCCTCGCGATTTGCCAATGACCCGTTGTACACACATGAACCTTGTGCGTACGAACACCGTTCTCGTCTTTCCGGTAAAAATGATGTTCTGCTGTTAAGTCCTTGCCACGAATATAGCCACATGACCGCATAAAGTTGTCGACTTGGTGGGTGTCTTGATGAGTGTGCACTTCAACCAAAAGATCGATTTCCGGTTTTGCAGCCAACCCGGGAACTGCTGTACTGCCAACATGATGCACAGCAACAAGTTCTGCACCAAAAGCAATGGCAATACGATCTCGTTCCGCAATGAACATACTTGGCCATTCTACATCATAAGCCGTCATCTTACTTGTAAGCGTCAAAGCCATTTCCTTGTCATCTGCACTGGTCAGAAAGCTGAGACTCAGTAACCGAACTAGCCGAATGGTGTGCTTATTCCGCGGCTTGCATCCTTTCCAGAGCCTTTTTCCTTTTGGCATTCACTTCCGGATCGTTCGTGAAATCCGTCCGTCGACCTGGTTTGCGCCCACGCTTCTGATAACCGTTGCTCACGCTGCCATCCGGGATGCCTAACATATGATCTTTTTGCCCTTGGCGGCTCGGACCATGCAGCCTCCGCCATTGCTGCTCGCGCCCACCCTGCATCTCCGCCACATTCGAAAGAATGTCATCTAACCGCTTGTTCTCGACCACTGGCCTTCTACGAACCGATCGCAAGTTGTCAAAGGTTCGATCGGGAAGAATTGTGCCTTAGACCAGCATCCGTCATCCATTGCCGTAGTGTCTCTTTGCCGCAAGAAATCTGGTGAAGCTCAATCAGCTTCTCGCGTGCCAGAGTCGGGCCAAAGTCGTGATAATGCTCACGGACCAAGTCCAGGACGATGTTACGAAACTCATCACTGTGACGCCGATTGCTGGGTTGGCCGCGCTTCTTTGACACGAGACCCGCAGGACCTTCACGGTCATAAGCCTGCAAAAGGCGGTGTACCTGGCTTCGGCTGAGAGCCAAGAGCTCGGCAGCCTGCACAACGCTCAAGCGTCGATCTCTAATCTTCTGGATGGCTTCGAGCCGTTTCAATTCTTGCTGTGACATGGTGATCAAAGACATTGCGGCTCCGTCAGCACTCAGGCGTGTCGTGGCCAGTCTTCCTTCCAACGTTGACATTGACCAGCGCTAGACGGACGGGAAGTTTCGCATCTCTAACTGGCCATGTGTCGCATTACTAAGTGGCTGCTATAGCTCGTGTTGTCACTAGCGAGAATGGTCATGATTTGTGCCAGGCAGAAGGGTCACACCATAGAGGCGCAATGGAAAGGGCAGGAACATAGATTTCGGTTACCTCTGACGCGGGTATTTTGACTTGCAAGCAGCAAATATTCGTCGTCCTAGACGAAATTAAAGTCGTCTTGGTGAAGCTCACTTACAAGCACATTTGTCAAGATGATGCTCGTGTTTGCATCGATGGTGATTGTCGAGGATGTACCGTCGTCTGTAGTAGCCGCAATTACGTCCACAAAAGAGTTGAAAACTGACGAACTAAATTCAATGATGTCATCGGTCATCGCGCCTGCAGTAAAGTCAGAGATGGTATCATGGCCTGTTTCACCATCTCGGAAAACAAATGTATCGCTACCTGCTCTTCCCCATAGCTCGTCATCACCAACACCGCCAATCAGAGTGTCGGAACTGTTGTGCCCTCTGAGCTCGTCACTTCCCGCGCCGCCGTCAAGAAAATACTCTACTGACGCGTCATTCCCTTTAACGACATCGTCTTTTTCAGCACCTTCGAATTGTTCGAAGCCATACCAAGACAGGCCGGACGTATTGAATTTGGACCCTTGTTCAATGATAAGCTTGTCGACTCCTGCACCACCAATGTCCTTTGGCGTGCCGCTATCCCAAAACAAGTCACCTGAGGCGTAATAGATCGTGTCATTGCCTGCACCACCAAGATACTCATCTTGGCCAGCGCCACCACGCAACGTATCGTCGCCGTCGCCGCCGAGAAGTGTATCGTTACCTGCGTTTCCAGTCAGCAGGTCGTTGCCGGCACCTCCATCAAGCCAATAGTCAACAGAAGAATCGTTTCCATCAACACGGTCATCTTTCTCAGCGCCTTGGAAGCGCTCAAAGCCATACCAAGAAAGGCCTGCAGTATTAAACTTTGAACCGGTTTCGATAATCAAAGTGTCAATTCCTGAACCGCCAATGTCGATGGGAACGCCCGAGGTCCAGAAATAGTCACCATTATCGAAATAAATAGTATCGTTTCCAGCGCCGCCCGAAATTGTATCCCGGCCTGCACCACCCCTTATCCAGTCGTCTCCGGAACCACCAGAAATATTGTCATTGCCAGCTCCACCGCTCACAAAGTCATTGCCATCGTCACCAGAAACAGTGTCGTTGCCCTCACCGCCGCTAACGTCATCATTGCCGTCGCCACCGGACACCTGGTCGTTTCCAGCGTCTCCACGCAACGCGTCGTCAAATGCAGTGCCAACAATGATATCGTCACCATCAAGACCATTGTAAAAGGCTCCTTCACCTGGTGCAGGAGGGGTTAATGTTGGCGCGTTGTTACCGTTTGTACCTTGATCACCGGTTGGAAGGGTGAAGTTAAATTGACCGTTTTGAAAATCTTCAATGATGACGGTTGCTACATAGCCAGACCAATAGGCGTCGATCTGGTCACCAAACTCCGCCTGATAGTAGCTTCGCATGAAATAAAGATCGCCATCATTCACGAATGCCGCGATTGACTGAAAAGTGTCCGCGTAGAAATCTACGCCCTGATAAGCAATGTGTTCGAAGTTCCAATTGAACGAATTTAGATGAACGGAGCTGCCAAGGCGGTCCTGAATCTGAAGCTCTCCGTCTCCATCAACATCCTTAATCCTGTCAACAGTGTCGAATCGCGCAAGAGTATCATCAAAATGAATTCCACTACGAACATTGTAACCAACGTCCCAACCTTCGATGAAGTCGAAGTATGTAAGTGGATCTACGTTATCTGCGTTTGTTGCGTGTTCAGCGCGATGAATAAAATATGCATCATCACCCGCTCCTCCTTCAAGTACATCTTGCTCTTCATCATCAAAAAACAGTGTAGAGATATCAGTTCCGCCTGCTAGCACTAGACCGGTTAACACACCATCCTTCGTACCGCCCGACAGTTCATCTGCATCGTTTCCACCAAACAGTTCATCACGTCCTTCGCCGCCGAACAATTGATCAAATCCGCTTCCGCCAAAGAGATGATCGTTTTTTTCAGCGCCGTAGAGGTCATCGGCACCAGCACCACTAACAAAAACAAAGCCATTTCCGGTTTTGTTATGTTGAGGAAGCTCAAATTCAAAACTTCTGAGACCGAAGAACTTTGAAACTATTTTCGTCTCATCAGTTACATCGTAACCGAGCCTAGTTATGGAGTTATACATCAGGTCATCATCAACAGTACCGTAAATGATTAGTTTGTCGTTGAATAACGTGGTAGTTTCGCCATTTTGAAACAAATCATCAAAGTTATTTTGCACCCCGGCAGCGAGTAAGTCTTGTCTCTCGAGTGAAAATTCGAACTTTTGATAGTATTGATCAGTCTTAAGTTCGTCAGCTAAGAAATCGTAATAGTCATAATTTCTTGGAGTAAATACTCCGGTATTGAACTCAAGCGATACGGTTCGACCAATACCCGAAGGGTCTATTGCTCGTTCCGAAGCCTCTTGGGTCTCGGCAGTGGTCGTATCATTTGGGTCTGAAATAAAATCAAAATCTTCAGGTCGATAGTTTCCTTGGCCTTGGAGTTCTCTACGTGGCTCGATATAAAAATTTTCGAGAGACATTTCAAAAAGAACAATGCCGTTACTATTTGTAGTTTTTGTTATGACAAATTCCACGTCATTATTTATTTGGAAACTTGTATTCCCCCAAATATAGGTGCGGTCAACATAGTCCCCAGAACCATCGTCCCAGTCTTTCTGATCAACAGAAAGCCCAATGTCGGCTAGCCCGTAGTAATTCAACATATCTGACTTAGAAAGTCTTACTACATTGGCTCCTTGTGAAGCGCCGAGATCAAATAAGTATTCTCGGACAACAATCGGAGCAGTAAAAAACTGTTTCAGCAGGGTAAAATTAGAAGCAAGCGCGAAGCGACCTGGACCCGAACTCATGTTCATGTAGTCAAGAACGTCGACGACAATCGTAGATGTTCCAGAAGTATTGCGAATTAAGGTTTCATCTGTAAAGTCGGCCGGCGTTGTTGTGGATCCATAATTGTAGCTATTAATTACTTCTTCCAGTGTAGGTAACGGCATACTAACGATCCCTAAAATATTCATAGATTTGGTAGTTTTTGTCAACTATCCAAACACGGGAGGACGGCGTTGTTACACCAATTGAGCCGTCTTCTTTTTTGTAGCGCGTGTGAACGGCCATAGAGACAAAGCCACACTTTCCTTCCACGACACGTTCGATAAATAACAGCGATCGGCCATCATATTTTCCAGGATTGTAGTGGCAGCAGTCTGGATATTGAGATAAGTAATCGCTTACATTCTGGTAACTTAGATAAGGATAATCTTTGTATTTTCCGTCTTCATCTTGGACGGAAACATTGCCTACTTTATAGTTTGACAGATAATATTCGACCGCACTTGATCTAATTTTCCGCTCATCCAGCGCGATACAATTGGCTTCGGCTTCTCGTGTAATCGCAACTATGGACGCAACGGATCCAACGGCTAAACATAGTGCGCCAAGCCAAATAATCTTTTTCTGGTTGAGCATGTTGGAATAGCCGTCTTCTCGAGGTTTGGTGGATGCCAAGTGGATGAATTTTTCTTGGCATTTTTGAAGATAGTATCCTATTTTTTTTAAATTAAAACGTGTATCTTGATTTTTATGAGCTTGCCTATGGCTATTGAGAGTATTTGATTAAATTGTTGTTAAATATGGCTTTTATGGAAATGCTGGTCCTTCACAGTCCTAAGCCTGCAAAAGGTGATGTATCTGACTGCGGCTAAGGCCCAAGAGCTCGGCAGCTTGCACAACGCTCAAGCGTCGATCGATATTCTTCTGGATGGCTTCGAGCCGATTCAATTCTTGCTGCGACATGGTGATCAAAGACATTGCGGCTCCGTCAGCGCTCAGGCGTGTCGAGGCCAGTCTTCCTTCCAACGTTGACATTGACCAGCGTCAGACAGACGGGAAGTGTCGCATCTCTAACTGGCCCATGTGTCACATTACTAAATGGCTGCTATACGTCGGATTCCGATTAGCTTTGTTATGGAAAATTTTTGACCATTTGATCAAATTTTATTGTTGCTCATATCCGATAATTCATGGATTGAGAATTTGGATGCCAGTTTGTTCAAGGTCAGGTAGCTGGATGGGTTTTTTGAACGTGAAACAACGCGGGAGTTTTGGGGTACCTTCCTTCACGGCGGCCGGATCTGCCTGATGAACAATGCGGCCGAACGGGCATTGCGCAGCTTTGCCCTCGGCTGAAAGCCATGGTGTTGATCTGAAGCGGACATGTCGATAATTTGTTTCAGGATGTCTCATGTTTTGCTACGTATTTCGTTGCTGGATAGCTTCGCATTTTTTTTGCATGTTTGTAGTGTATTCGATAGCCATATCGACGTATAATGCCCGAAACCAGTCAAGTTCATGGCTTAGATCTATATAAGACTGCTTTTTTTCAAGGAGCAATTGTATTGCCTCTAGACGATAGTCTTGATTAACTTGCAAGAGAGTGACCTCCTATTGTTTGTATTGGTTGCGAAACAGCTTTGTAATTCGAATGAAGAATTAGTCTCCCAACCGCCAACAATCGCAAAATTCAGAGGGTTGCGTTTGGAAGGGAAAACACTTCATGCTCGCCTTCAAGCCCTCGAAACCGATGCAATCCCAAGCTCGGGAGAGCTTGATTGAGAAGATTATGGAATTCTGCAGAGACAATGATCTTGGGCTCTACAGTTCGGGAAATTGCTTCTATGCGCGCCGCATAGTTCACGGCTGGACCTATGACGGTAAAATCAAGCCGGTGGGCGGAGCCCACATTGCCATACATGACATCTCCGGCATGCAGTGCGATACCGAAAGAGAGCGGGTTCAAGCCTTCTCTAATCCTGCTGTCATTGAGAACAATTACGTTGTTTGATGCTTCCTGAGCTGCGGTTGCGATCGCCGTGCAGATCTCGGTTTGGGCGGGCTTTGCGGACGGCAGCTGGAAAAAGGCCAGCATGCCATCTCCCATAAATTTTAAGACTGTCCCGCCCTTCACTTCGATGGGCGGTGCCATGGCATCGAAGAACTGGTTAAGCGTCTGGATCAATTCGTCGCGAGGCAACACCTCGCTCATAGCAGTAAACCCTGCAAGGTCACAGAACCAGATAACTCCGCTGATTGTCTGTCCGGCACCACGCCGTATTTCTCCGTTCAAAACACGCTGACCAGCATCCTGCCCAACATATAGATCCAAGAGACGCCGGCTTGTTGCCTCAGCCGTCATCAATTCCGTGACCGTTGCCAATGCAGTCAGGATAGAGCTGGCTTTGGCAATATGGTCTTCTGAAAAGCCTTCCGCGAAAGTTGTCGCGAGACAGAGCACTTGGGGACGATCGCCACTAAAGGGAAGTCCAAAGAAAACGACATCTGTTGCGCCTTCCTGGCGAAGGGAGCGACCTTGTAAATACTCTAGATCTAACCCGTTTTCCTTTAAGTCGACCCGCACCATCTCCGCTCCCGCCAATATCAGCGGAATTGGCCCTTCTTTGAATTGCGTCTGTTTTTGATCGCCGTGCGGCCGGTCAATTCTGACAACGCCCTTTGTGTCTTCCCAAACAAAGGTTTCCGCAAAAAGCTCGGGGTGAAGCTGCTGTATCCCGATAAACATCTTGAAGAGCGGTAACTTTTTGTGCTGCAAGCGTGTCGCAAGCTTTTCAAGCAGGTCTCCAATATCCGATAATTCCCGACCATCGGTCAGGAGCCAATCCACAACCTCTCGCATTTCGGATCGTATTTCGTCACCGGCAACGGGCAGATCTGTTGGGGTAAGACCGGACATGAAGTTCTTTCCCGCCGCGGCTATGCGCCCACCAAACACTGTTTGATCCGGGGGCGGCTAGCCATGACGATATTGAGCATCGTATTTCCGATATGGAGCTAAGCTTCCTGCCGCAAGTCTTCGCTGTCTTGAGCGACGTTTTTAAGAAACTGCTCAACTTCGCGCGCCAGACTTCCGCTAGCTTCCGAAACCAAATCCGAAGCATTGTTGACAGTCGATGCCTCGTCGGATGTTTTCTGAATTGCGCTGGCGACCACAGTCACACTTTCCGCGACAGTACCAGTACTGTCGCTGGCTGATTTGGCTGAGCGTGCAATTTCCAGATTTGCCGCCCTTTGTTCCTCGATCGACCCGGCAACCGAGCCGGTTAATGACTGTATTTCAGATACTTTGAGAGTTATGTTCTCAATTGCACCTGCCGCGTCACGCACCGAATCTTGAATACCGCTGACTTGTTCTGAGATATCGTCGGTGGCCTTTGAAGTCTGTTCGGCAAGTTTTTTCACCTCAGATGCCACAACAGCAAATCCACGTCCTGCTTCACCGGCACTGGCGGCTTCGATGGTGGCATTCAATGCGAGCAAGTTTGTTTGTTCCGCAATGTCGCGGATGAGGCTGACAACGCTGCCGATATGTTCTGCCGCTTCAGAGAGGGTCCGAACACTCTCGTTCGTCTTGTTTGCAGCATCCACCGCTTCAAGGACAATGCGATTGGTTGCCTCTGTTTGGTTCGCTATTTCCTGAACCGTTGCTGTCATCTCTTCAGTCGCAGCTGCAACGGCAGCAACATTTTCCGAGGCGCTAGCAGATGCACTTCCCGCGACACCGGATTCATTGCGGGCGTTGATTGCTAGTTCATCAAGCGATTTTGCAGCGTTTCGCATCAGCGACATTTGTTCCGATACTGTTTCCAGCCGGGATGACATGATCGTTTTGAATTCCTGGATAAGGTTTTCAAGATATGCTTGGCGCTCGCTTTCCTTCTCGCGATCCACGTTTGCCGCCGCCTCGAGCTGGATGCGCTGAATTGCATTTTCCTTGAACACAGCCACCGCTTTGAACATGTCGCCGATTTCGTCAACACGGCCGCCGTCACTGGTCTCAACGTCAGTTCGGCCACTCGCCAGCAGTCTCATAGCGCCGACGATTTGATTGATGGGACTGGTAATGGTTCTGGACGCGGTGTATCCGATT
Source organism: Roseibium sp. HPY-6 (assembly GCF_040530035.1). Lineage (NCBI taxonomy): Bacteria > Pseudomonadati > Pseudomonadota > Alphaproteobacteria > Hyphomicrobiales > Stappiaceae > Roseibium > Roseibium sp. HPY-6. The sequence goes on along the minus strand of NZ_JBEWCD010000004.1, from coordinate 186,671 downwards.
GCGCCGACAAGCAAAATCAGCACGGTACCAGCAAGAATGAGCCGGGTGCGCATGTTGGCGATAGGTTCAAATGCATCGCTGACCGCCTCCATTGCGACAACGGCGAATTTTGCTCCTCCATAGTCGAACCTATTGATCTGCACATCGAGTTGTTCAGCGCGATGAAGGGAAGCTTGGCCAAAAGCCTGGCCTTGCGAGAAGGCAGTATCCACCAGGTCACTGGTCAAGCGCGTGGTGAGGATATCGTTGGTGTCCGGCGTGGACGAGGTGTCGTTGCGCATGAACCCATTTTCACCAATGAGTGCAATTTCGCCACTTGCCCGAAGGCCAACATTTTTCGTCATCAGACGATTGATTTCGTCGATTGGCATTTGAAATGCCAGCACACCTACACTTTCACCGTTTTGATCGACAATGGGATGAGCCATGAAGCTTGCGGGGGCATCGGCGCTTGGTTCATACGGCGCGAAGTCTTCAAAAACAGTCCCGCCTTTGTCCTCCAGTGACAGGGCTGCGCGGAATACTTCGCCAAGACCGGTTTCCGTCCACTTACCCCCGCCTTCTGCAAAATTGGTCGCATAGTCGAGTTCTTTGAAGACTGAATAAACAAGGTTTCCATCGGCATCGAAAAGGAACACATCATAGTAGCCTCTGGTCTTTTGAAGTTCATGAAACCAAGGGTGATATTTGGCATGAGCCAGGTCATAGACGGTGTTTGTTTCTGCCTGATACAGTTTGTCTTTCTGTCCGTTCGGATATGGATTGCCGGTGATGTATGCTTGCTGAAGAACGCCTGTCAGATCGGTTCCCTTGCCGGCCATTTCTTTCCAGGCAGCGGAAAACTCCCTAAGCGCCAGTATCGTTCCCGGCTGACCGGCCGTTAAGACAAGCTCTTGCTCAATGCCTTTCAGATAAGAGAGCGTTTTTTCTGAACTGATGTCAGCGGCAGCTTCAAGCCGGGATCTTGTCAGATCCTGCATACTTGCTTTGGCGGTAAAATAGCTCGCTACAGAAACACCAAGACCGACGATTAGAGCGCAGCCGACAATCAGTGCCGGGATCTTTTGCGACAAACGGAGATTGGTGATCATGGGGCCCTCCCGTAGCGTTGAGTGTTTTCTCTGTTTTCATCGAAGGATCAAATCGGATCGTGCACGATTTCCGATTTGCTGTTTGTGTCCTGATCAACTGGCGGCTCCAGAGAACTCAGGCCGAAATCATCGACAATCGCGTAGATGGCCGGAACGACGAACAACACCATTATGACGGACGCAATCAATCCGAAGGTCAGGCTCGCGACCATCGGGATTAGGATTTGCGCCTGCAGGCTTGTTTCGGTCAGCAGCGGCAGCATGCCTGCAACCGTTGTCAGGGTTGTAATCAGGATCGCCCTGAACCGGGCGCGTGCGGCTATGGGGGCAGCTACGGCAACGCTTTCGTGATCCTCATGATGATCCTTGATGAAATTCACCAGCAGGATCGAGTTGTTGACCACAACGCCGGCCATGGCGATAAAACCCAAAAGGCTCGGCATGGTGAAGTCCAGCCCCATGGCAATATGTCCGAAGATCACGCCGGTAAACGAAAGCGGAATGATGATCATGACGACTATAGGCTCGACATAGCTCCGAAACTGAAAGCTCAGCATGATGAAGACGCCGATCATGCCGATCAGGAACCCCGTCATCATCGATTGCTGTGTTTTGGCGCCTTCTTCATCCTGACCGCCGAATTCGATTACTAAATTGGGATATTGCTTTTGCAGTTCGGGGAAGAAGGCTTCTTTTGCATCAGCCAAGATCGCATTTGCGTTTGCAATTTGGTGATCGACATCCCCTTCAACTGTTACGGTGCGAAGTCTTTGATGCCGATTGATGCGCGCGTATCCGCGGCCGCTGGTTAATTTGGCAACATTTCTGAGTGGGACCATCTGGCCGCTTACCGTCCGGATCGGAAAATTGTCCAAATCGGCGAGGCTGTCCCGGTCGCTCAGTGCGAGCCTGACGTCAATTTCATAAGATTCAGGCCCCACCTGGATTTCTGTTACGGTTGTGCCAAAAAACGATGTCCGCAACTGATCAGCGATCTCCCGCGCGGAAAGGCCAAGAGACGCGGCCTCCTTTGTAGCTTGCATGCGGATTTCTTGCTTACCCGGCCTCAAATCATCTGAGAGGTTGGTCACCCCAGCATAAGAATTCATCCAGGCTTGCAGGTCGCGTGAGGCAGATTTCAGTTCTTCAAGATCGCGTCCCTGCAAGCGTATCTCAATCGCTTGGCCGCCCGGCCCGATGACAGTCTCGGTGAATTTAAGGCTGAGAACATCGGGCAGTTGTCCGACTTCCTCGCGCCAAATCGCAACGAAATCATCCGAGGAAACGGTCCGCTCCTGCGCACCGAGCAAATCTGCTGTTACGGTCGCAATATGGCTTCCGGTTTCATGGGCATCGACATTCTTGTTGTACTGAACCGTTACGTGGCGCACCAGATCGACCCCATCCGGCTGGCCTGGAGAAAGCCGCTCATTGAGCCGGTTCAACGCTTCTTTGGCCGTAGCAACAACGTCTTCGGTTCGTTGCAAAGGTGTTCCTTGCGGGAGAAGAATGCGCGCCTCGACAACATCTCCATCAAGGTCCGGAAAGACCGAGAACTTCAAAATGCCTCCAGCGAACATACTGATGGCGATCATCAGCAGCGCAAGCGCGCTCCCGACACTGACGTAGCGCCAACGCATCGACAGGTCGATGAGGAAGCCAACGGGACCTTCACGCAGCCATTCCATCGATCTGTCGACGAAGACCCGAAGCCGGGATGTCTGTGTTCCGCTCTGCTCAAGAGAGTGCAGCAAGTGGCGCGGCAGGATCAAAAACGCCTCGGCCAGGGAAACCGTCAGCACGAACAGCATTACGATGGGAACAACCCTCAAAACTTCTCCGGTATCTCCGCTCAGGAAGATAAGAGAGCCAAGCACCATCGCCGTGGTTAAGAACGAGGACAGGATGCTTGGAAACACCTGAGTTGCGCCATCCACCGCCGCTTCGAGTGCTGATTTGCCCTTCTCACGTTGCGCGGCGATGTTTTCGGAAATCACGATGGCATCGTCCATCAACAATCCCGTGGCGATCAGCAGCCCGAGCATGGACATCATGTTCAAAGAAAAGTCGAACACATACATGATCGCCAAGGCCCCCAGGAAGGACACCGGCAAGCCCATCGTCACCCAGAACGAGTAGCGAAAGCCGAAAAAGAGCCACATCATCAGGAAGACAAGCGCCAGGCCTTGAAGGCCGTTTTCAACGAGCAGCCGGAGACGGTCTTCAACGATTGCCGAGTTGTCGTTTGAAAGGATCAGGCGCACGCCCGGCGGAGCGATGGCCTGCTCTCTCTCAATGAACGATTTCACTGCCCCGACAACGTTGAGAATATCTTCCGATCGTGTTTTGGAGATTTCGAGAAGCGCAGCGGGCTGACCATTGAACTCGATCACGTCCTCGTCGAGATTGAAACGATCCGTAATGACGGCGATGTCCGACAACCGCACCACGCCGCCATCAGGGCTTGAAGCAATCACAATCCCGGCGAAATCATATGCCCGGCGGCGCTCGTCATTGAACCGGAGCGAAACACGCCCTGCAAAACTTTCAAGGTCACCTGCCGGAAGATCGACACTCTGCTCGGCGATCTTGGCTGCAACGGCCGACGCGCTGAGACCGATCTGCCTGAGCTTCATCTCCGAGAGTTCAATCCGGATCTGGTGTTCTGAAAATCCCTGAATATTGACCTGTGAAATCCCGCCCCATTGCAACATACGTTCCTTGACTTCCACGGCGTATGCCTTGAGGTCCGGCCGGTGCAAAAGGCCGGTAAGGGCCACAGACGCAACGAATTCGGTCGTCCCAAGCTCGCTGACAGTTGGCAGTTCTGCCTTCTCGGGAAAATCGTCGATAGCGTCAATTTGCGTTCTGACTTTTGCGATAAACCTGTCGAGGTCGCCGCCAACCTTCATTTCGACGGTTGCTTGCGCCAGGCTGTCTTTGGCTTCGCAGGAGATTTTGGCGATGTTTTCGACGCTTTCGACGGCGTCTTCAATCCGGCGGCACAGCGCTTCTTCCACATCTTCCGGGCGGGCCCCAGGATAAGCGACAGACACACTGACTTCACGTGGCTCGACACTTGGCAGGGTTTCCCGCTTGAGAGACGGAATTGTGAGCAGGCCGGCCAGAATGAAAACAATCATCAGAAGGTTTCCGGCCGTAGGATGCGCTGCAAAGAAACGGATCATTGGTCTGCACCCGCTCCTTGTGCCTCGCGGCGTAGGACGGCCACCAGAGCATCATCTTCGACTGGGTCAAGAAGCATGCCTTCCGATGCATAGACTAGATCGCTTGTAACGACCTGATCGCCTGATTCCATACCGGAGCCGATCACAGCAATCTCACCCTGAGCAAAGCTGATCTCAATTGGCCTGGATTCCAAACGATTGTCCGGCCCCACGACAAACACTTTGTCATTCTGAATAGCCGTGCGCGGAACAGCGAAAACGTTTTCCAGCGCATCGCTGATCAACTCGACTTCCACAAACATGCCTTTGCCAAGCAAGGGGCGTTGACCCGGAATGACTTTTTCGTAGGGTCTGTCAACTTCAACGACGACGCCCACCGTCCGCGTTTCAGGATCGATGCCGTCATCCACGCGCACGACCCGGCCACGCCAGGATGCTTCCAGATGATCGAAAGGCAGCCTGACAACAGCATAGAGCCCGGACCGTTCGGCAATGTCAGCGAAGGTATTGTCGCTGATCGCCCCGGCAAACCGCTCGGCGGTGAGGACATCCATAAATTGACGGAACCGGCCGACCGGGATCTGCGCGGCAATCTCGACAGAGCCGATACCATCGGCTGTTCCCATCTCTTTGCCGACTTGCACATATTGCGTCACTTCGACGTCGACGCTGGAGATGCGGGCATCAAAGGGAAGACGGATATGAACACGCTCAAGGTTCAACTCGGCGACAGCCAATTGGGACTGGTAAACTGCGATCTGTTCGCGCTGCGCTTCGATCTGCGATGGGATAACGTCAGTCGAGTTGGCGAGGTCCTGAATTTTTTGCCGTTGACTGAGAACGGTGTTTTCTTCCTCTTCCAGGCTTGCATCCGAGACGGTTCCCCGTTCCCTGAGTTCGCGCATCCGCTCAAGCTGGTTCTCCTTGAGTTTCAAAGCCTGCAGCTCGATTTCAACGCTTCTGGCAAGGCTGTCCCTACTGGTTTCGAGTTCTGAGATCTTCGCCTCGGTCAAGCGTATGTTGGCCTTGGCCTGCTTGATCTGCAGTTCGTAATCCCGGGGCGAAATGCGGATGAGTTCCGTATTTGCCTTTAAGAGCGCGCCCTCTTTCATATCCGGATTGAGATATTCGATTTCGCCAGCCACGCGCGCAACCGCGTTCCAGACGCGTGCGGCGCCGACCGTCCCAAAGCCTTGGACCTTTGGCGCTATATCCAGTTCTTCAGCAGTGATCACACGCGTTAGAACAGCAGGTTCTATCGGCTCCGCCTGTTTTGGCGCTTCTTTGTTTGAAGCAACCAGATAAAACACACCCGCACCGGCTGCCAAAGGTAAGATGATCAGGATGCGGCGCCACCAAGCGTATTTCATTGCGCACCTCTTGTGAGCGGGCAGTGCGGGACGCAAAAGAGCGAACCGGCTGCCCGGGGGTTAAGGTCAGGTTGTTTGAGCTTGTCTTTCCGAACGCGTTAGCGGCGGGCGAAAGGCGCCCATGATCATTTCCGTCACCAGCGGAAGGACGTTCGACATGCCGACAAGCTGTTCACGGTGCTCCAGGTCGATGAAGGCTTGGCTCAGCGACCCATCCGGGATGGAGGCCTCAGCAAGTCCGAGGAGTTCCGGCATCATGGGCACGAGAAATACGAATGCATTGACTGTCAAAAAAGCGGTCATGCCAAGTTTGATCCGCATCCACCAAGCGCGTTCTTGGAAGAAAAAGAACAGGATCAGATCGGTTGCAATCTTGAGCCCGAGACCGGGAAGAATGAGGATATAGGCGCTCTGGAGTTTGTATGTGTAAACGACGACTGTCGTTTCCGGTGATGACTGTGCGAAAAGAATGCCAATCACAATGTGGGAGAGAATGCCGCCCACATACATGATCGTGCCAATTTCGTGAAGAAAACTCAAAAGCTTACGCATGGTGATATCCGGTCTAATCGATTTGAAATGAAGCAATGCCAAGCCTGGGCAATCAGCCAAGCCTCACCTGAACTCAAACGCTTCCGTGTGAATGCGGTCCCGTTTGACGCCCTCTTTTTTCAGATCTTTCATGAGACCGTTGACCATCGGTTTTGGGCCGCACATGAAGTACTCGTAGGTATCCAGCGGGTCAGGCAGCTTGGATTTCATGATGTCGACACGCGCAAAATTGCCTTCATCGGAAAACAGCGGGACCAACGTAATGTTGCCGAGTTCCGCCGCTCTTTCGGTGAGCTCTTCAAGGAAGATCGCTTCGTTTTTGTCCCGCGATGCATAGACAAGGTAGATTTGACGCTTGTCGCCGGGCTCCATGCTTCGGAGCGTGGACAAGAAAGGCGTGATACCGATGCCGCCGGCCAGCCAGATCTGTTTGGTGCCGGCAGCGTCCGTATCGAACCTGCCATAGGGCCCGCGAACGCTAACTTTCGCTCCTGATTTCAGTTCTTCACGGACTTTACGGGTCCAGTCACCAAGAACCTTGATCGTGAACCTCAGGGCCTCTTCGTCCTTACCGCTGGAAATCGTGAAAGGGTGAGGTTCCGACCAACCTTTCCCTTGAATCTCTACGAAGGCGAACTGACCGGGCTTGAAGTCGATCGGTTTGCCAAGTGCGGACAGGCTGATTTCCGTTGCCCGTTCAAGCGGTTTAACAGAACTGATCTCATAGACATGAGCTGTTCGTCTGTTCATACCGAACAGACTGTAGAGAAGTGCGATTACCCCAAGGATCGCAAATGCTGTCAGGTAGAAACCCGAGATACTGAACCTATCAAAAAGGGCCGCAGGTGCCGTCAGAAAGTGGCCCGCTGCAAGCACATAAACGAGCGCCATCAACTTATGCAGAGGCCGCCAGCGTGAGTACGAGATTTTCCGATTGAGCGCGAGCGCAAGCGACAGGACCAATGCTATGAGCGCCAGCATCCCAAGCGGTGCGGAGGGAACAAGCGCGTTGATGGCCGGGTCGGCTCCAGGTGGCAGTTCTTTTGGAACACCGAAGAAATGAACCAGCACGAAGAGCGCCGCGATGACGCCGGAAACTTTGTGAACCTGATAGACACGGTCCAGACCGCCAAACCAGTCTTCAAAGAAACGGGCTCGCGTTGACAGGATGATGGAGCAGGTCATCAGCAGGAATGCCACGCCGCCCAGCATGGTTGTTCCTGTCGCCCGTGGGCTGTGATTGGCCGCCGGGAAGGCGAGGTGGAGGACCGCGAACACAAGCACAATGGCGAGGGTCGCCATCGGCCCCTTTCGATTCAACATAATCGGCATCCTTTTGAGGAGTGTCATTCGTCGGCTGCGAATTCAGCTTGCATATGCATTACTTGCAAATGTAAGTCTTGTAAATGCAAAATCGAAATTCACAATACTTGCAGCGCGCAAGATTTGGAGATATGCCGATGGTCAGAGGATATTTTCTGATGACTCAAGTCACGCTAAAAGATCATCGACGCCAGGATAGCTTTGGGTTTTTAATCCAAACTATTGCGAGGACACTCGACGCAAAAATGAAAATGGAGCTACAAGAAGTCGGAGTTGATATTCGTATATTTGCCAATCTGATGATGCTTGGTCAGCAGGACGGGATCAATCAGCGGGAAATTGGAGCTCGACTCAATTTCCCCGAGTATTTCACCAGCCGAAACGTAGATGCTTTGGTTGAAGCAGGTTATGCGGAGAGGCGTCCGGATCCCGAGAGTAGAAGGTCATTGCTCGTGTATTTGACCGACGCTGGACGAGCGAAAGCGGAGGAATTACCCAACATAGTTCAGCGCGTAAATGATGTTGTATTACAGGAATTAACAGTTGAGGAGCGCGAGAGTGTTGTTCGAATTCTGCAAAAGATAAGTGGGTATTGCGCGGAAAATAAAGAAGATTGATATCTCGCCTAACAATCTAAGATTGGCCCAAGAGTTGAACGCTATCCGTCTGCCATGGATATGTCAAAGCTGTTTAGAGGTGCGACATCGCTGGCCCGATAGAAATGCGACAGTGCCATTTGCCGCAGCGGTCAGCGCCCGATCCGACCGGCTGGGCCGGGTTGCAAGGGAGGTGAGGGCGCGGATGGCATTGATCTCTTTTTCCATTATGCTTGAAACATGAGTAGCTATTCAAAAAACCTTGTCTTGGCCGGATACGATAGAATTGCCGACAAGTATCTTGAGCTTTTTGGCGTTTCAAAAGTTCGACAGAAGTGGTTCGATCAACTGGTTGACCGTGTTCCAAACACTGGAGCGAACATACTGGACCTCGGCTGCGGAGCGGGTATCCCAGTCGCCCGCGACTTATGTTCGTTGGGTCACAACGTGATAGGTGTTGATGGATCAAAAGAACAAATAGCCAAAGCAAAGATCAATGTACCCGACGCTGAATTCATACAATCGGACATGACAGAGCTTGATTTTCCTGAATCATCATTCGATGGCATATCTGCATTTTATTCTATGACGCACTTACCAGCGCAGGAGCAGTGCCGTCTCATCTCAAATATTTCTTTTTGGCTTAAGCCGGGAGCAACGTTCATAGGAAGTTTTGGTTCTGGAGATGCCGGGTCTTGGACCGGCGAATGGCTCGGCGTTCCCATGTTCTTCGATCACAACTCCGAAACTACAACACTAGACTGTTTTCGGAAAAATAGCCTCAATATTCGAGAATACACCGTAGAGCAGCAAGACAATGAAGATGTCTCTTTTCTTTGGGTTGAAGCAATAAAGATAGATTAATCGAAGTGAGATGAAGTAGTCATTCAGCCGCCTCCATACGGGCGAGCGCCTTCTTCCTCTTCGCAATTAACTCCGGATCATTTGTGAAATCCGTCCGGCGTCCGGGCTTACGGCCGCGTTTCTGGTAGCCGTTGCTCACGCTGCCATCCGGGATGCCGAACATATGGTCCTTTTGCCCTTGGCGGCTCGGACCATGTTGTCTTCGTCGTTGTTGCTCGCGCTCGTCCTGCATCTCGGCAACGACTGACAGGATGTCATCCAACCGCTTGTTCTTAACAACTCGGCTTCTATGAACTGAGCGCAAGGTCTCGAACGTTCTATAGGGAAGAATTGTACCTTCATGCATGATCTCCAGCCGGCCATCGGGATAATCACAGACGATGACCTTCTGGCGGGGCAGGGTCTTGGCGTAGTCCGTCGGCTCCAGAATGAAAATCACCTTCTCGTAGCGCAACGTCAAAGATTGCGAAACGGTGCGGACTTCCTTCCGGCACATGGCGCCGTCCAAGTTCTCATGATCAGCAAGAGGACGGTGCACGTCCTTCGGATTATGAGGTTCTTTGCCAAAACGGGAATTAAAATCTTCGATAAACTGCGGCGCAAATTCGTTGGCAGCCTCAATGGAATCAATGCCTTGCAATCGCAGTTCCTTCACCAGACGATCCTGAAGGGTGCGATTGGCCCGCTCAACACGGCCTTTTGCCTGTGGGGTGTTGGCACAGATAATATAGATGTTCAGCTCGTAAAGCGCGCGGCCGAGTTGGGTGAGGCCGCTGGTTCTGTCCGCGCTTGAGGCATGAGTGGTTCGGAAAACCCCATGTTTGTCGCTGTAGAATGCGACTGGCTTTCGCCATTGCGTTAGATAATTCTTTGTGGCTTGCAGGTAGTCGAACGTGTTCTCAGACTTCGCAAATCGCAGATGAAGAAGCTTGCCGGTCGCGTCATCGATGTAAACGAGCAAGGCGCACTTAGGACCGCGGTTCTCAAACCACCAATGATGCGAACCATCGATCAGGACGAGTTCACCGAAGCAATCGCGCCGGCCGCGTGGCTGAAAAACCCGCTGCTTGCGTTCTCGGCGCGATGTCCATAGACAGGCATCTGTCATCCATCGCCGTAATGTCTCTTTGCCGACAGAAATCTGGTGAAGCTCAATCAGCTTCTCTCGTGCCAAGGTCGGACCAAAGTCGTGATAATGTTCACGGACTAGGTCCAGGACGATGTTGCGGAACTCGTCGCTGTGACGCCGGTTGCTCGGTTGGCCGCGCTTCTTTGAAACGAGACCCGCAGGACCTTCACGGTCATAAGCCTGCAAAAGGCGGTGGACCTGGCTGCGACTGAGACCCAGGAGCTCGGCAGCCTGCACAACGCTCAAGCGTCGATCTTTAATCTTCTGGATGGCTTCGAGCCGGTTCAGTTCTTGCTGCGACATGGTGATCAAAGACATTGCGGCTCCGTCAGCGCTCAGGCGTGTCGAGGCCAGTCTTCCTTCCAACGTTGACATTGACCAGTGTCAGACGGACGGGAAGTGTCGCATCTCTAACTGGCCCAAGTGTCGCATTACTAAATGGCTGCTATATCCATTGTTGTCACAATCGAGAATGGTCACGATTTGTGCCAGGCAGAAAGGTCACAACGGGTGGTGTGGTCTGGCACAGCTTAAGCGAGGCTGAGCGCCCGAAGACCCCACATATCGAAGGGCAGGGAAGCCTTGCGGGCGGGGTGGAATATTTACTTGGTTTCAAATTTCAATGAATAGACACTCAAGCCCTGAGAACGGACAAATTGATTTTTCTCATAGAATTCCAGCAAGTCTCCTGTCGACTGAGAAACAAGCCACGACGAGCAAAAGTTATTTTCTCGAGCAAGATCTTGAGTTGCTTCACGTAACACTATTAGTAATTGTGTTACGTGAAGCGGCTGGCATTATCCGAAACTGCATCATGCGAAAATTAAATTACCCTGATGCAGCTGGTCGCCCGCAGAACCGAATATTTTTAGGTGCAGCTTGGCGGTTAGCCGTTTCGGTGCGGATTGACGGCGATTTTGGCTGGTTGGCCGAAACGCCCCAACACAAACCACTTCAGAAGCGGCTCGAAATTACTTAAATAAACAGACCCACTTCTATAATAATTTGTAAGTACTTGAATAAATACGTTATTGACAGGGTTTTAGCAACCGAAGATCATGCATCATTTATGATTACTGGGAATTTTGCCAAATGGATACTAAATCGCTGCAGCACGCTCTAAACCGCCACGTCAAGCCCTCTCCAAACCTCATCGTTGATGGCTTGCTGGGTCCAAATACCAAAGCCGCGTTGAAATTGTTTCAAAGACAGTCAGGGCTCGTCCCTGACGGGATCCTTGGGCTCCGAACTTTGACAGCGCTCAATCACGTTTCTCATAACAAAGATGATAGCAAGGTAATATCGCGTATCGAACCCTCAAATGATGGTGACAATCCGGGATCTGAACACAAAATATGGCGCTTTGAAGGATTTGGAATCGACAGTGCAGACCTTAAGGAGACCCATCGGAATGTTCTCAGAGAAGAAGTTGTCCCATATGTGAAAAAACTGCCTCGAAAGCTTATCGTATTGGAGGGACATACTAGTCGTAGCGGAGATGCGGCCTACAATAAAGAGTTGTCGAAACGCCGTACTCTGAGCGTACGGAGATTTCTAACTGAGCACGGTGTTGCAGCGCACCGGTTTGGACACTTACCTTACGGTGAGAGTCGATCCAAAGCTTCGTCATCAGAGGCTTCGGCGGAACGCGCGGTTGTGCTCAGGCTGGCCGAACGCATTAAGCCGCCGCCGCCTCCACCAGAGCCGGTACCGTCCACACCAGGACTGCCGCCTTACATGGAACCTTGGCCAAGCATGCCGAAAATCGAGGACCCCGATTATGTCGATCTTCCAGTGCGTCGATTGTCCATATTTTACATTGTTCGCCAACGCGAAACTTCGACAGGCCAGAACGGCAAAAGCACTACCGTCACACATACACAGAGGCCAACCAAGCATTGCCGGACGTACTATTGTGCTGTGAAAAAAGGAGCAAAGCCAGTAGGGACAAAAACCGGTTCAACAACAACAACGCTGCTCTACTTTAGTAATCCGATTGATTTGTTTGTGAACCAACGCTGGATAGAAACAGCAGTGATTAGCTGGACCGACACGATTTATGATCCTCTGCCTCGAAGCATGCCAGGACCCTTTCCAAGCCCACCGATGTGGGGTGGCGCGGATATTATAAGTGGTTTGTACCACGGCAGCGCCCAAAACGTGTATCTGGATTAGGCGGTTAAGTCTTTTGATGGTTCTGTAGCATTAGCCGAGCTGATAGTGGGAAGACAAGTCTGCATGCCTCATTACGCTTGTTGTCACTATCTAGAATGGTCACAAAGGGCTGTGCAATGGGCAGGGCAGGAGCAAGGCTGACCGCCCGGAGACCCCACATATCGCAGGGCGGGGAAGCCTTACGGGGAGGAGGTGAAGAGTTCACCTCCCGACAGGGCCTGATGTAGAGTTGCAGGTTTTTTGAGACCTTGCCACGAAAATGATCTTCAAGCATTGACTTAAAAACGAACCGATCGGTTGTGGAAATATTTAGGCGTCCGAACACGCTCACACACTGCAAAATCCGCAGAAAACTGGATATAGAGTACCTTTAAGCGGGGTAATTCAACATCAGTTATTGCGGAATAGCTCGTGAAATCCGCAAGCTTTATTGCGGCGTTTGCGCACGATATAAATTGTTCGAACGGCTTTTCTTCCAAAAGTGTCGCGCTCCCGTCCATTCGTAGTTCTAAGGCTCTATATTTATAATATTTAGAAGTTACTTCTAGCAGTAATGAGGCTGATCGAAATAGTTTTTCTGGAGCATATTTCAAACGTTCACCGCTCTCTATTTTCAGCTCATCTTTGGTTTTGATCATCAGTGCATAGAGATGCGCTGCTTGAGTGTTAGCTTCATATGAAGAATTTGAAGGCGTTATTGAGTTTTGAGCCGATGCGGAGGTTGAAAGCACACATAACAGTAAGGTCAGAAAACGTCTCATTAATGCTGCCTAAATAGGTAAGAGCGATACACATTCCGCGAAGTGGCAGGATAACATTACAGCTTGAATGAGTCGGATAGTGGGCTCACCACCATTCAATTTGAACTATTCAGCAGCTTCAATTCGCTTCTGCGCTTTCCGCCGTTTTGCAACATAATTCGGATCATCAAACAAACTCGGTCGCCCCGGCGGCTTCCTTCCACGCCGCTTGTATCCGCCTTTCTCGCTGTTTGATTTGACCTTCGGCGGAGGCAGATTGGCCTCTTGCTGTTCCTTCACCCAGGCTAGAACGTCGCCCAAACGCTTGTTCTCGGTGACCGCCGCGTGTGACACGCGCTGATCCTTGTCGAAGATGCGGAACGGTAAGGAAACACCGTTCCAAAGTACCTCAAGACGACCGTCGGCAAACTCCCGGGTCTCGACATATTTGCCGGGCAGGGTGCGTGTTACCTTGGTCTCCTCCAGGATCAACCGCTTGCGCTCGTAAGAAACCGCAAGCTGTGCAGTTACATAACGTTTTTCCTTCCAGCACAGGATCTCCTGGAGCCGATCCGGTTCAACATTGAGCGTTCGATGAAGATTGTCTGACCGCGCCGGAACCTTGGAAAACTGCGCGTTGTAGCGCTCCATGAACTCCGGCAGGAAAGCGTTCGCAGCCTTGATCGTGCTGACTCTGGCAAGCCTCAGAGCCTTCACCAAACGGTCCTGCAGGGTGCGGTTGGCCCGCTCGACGCGGCCCTTCGCCTGGCTGGAATTAGCACACAGGATCTCGATATTCAGCTCAGCCAAGGCCCGGCCGAATTGGTTCATACCCTGGCCGCCTTTGGCGACCACGATACGAGCTTTCGTAATATTGGATGTACTCTGCCAGTTCAGGTGCGACGGGTATCTGCCTGATGCTATTTTCAGTCTTGATTTTCGGGCGTCGGGACCAACGAGGGTCTTCATCCTCGTATCTGGTGTCGACATTAAGCCAATGAACGATCTCGCCGGTTCCCGGATGAACCTGGTGCTTGATTGCACTAACGGGTTGAAGCAAGACCTCCGCTGTTCTCAGACCCTGATGAAGCATTGCGAGTACAATACAAAAATTCCGCCAACGTGCCTTTTCGGTCCGAAACGGATTGCGCGGGCTTTCCGGGTTCGCGACGTCGTAAAGTTCTTCGATCACGACCGACGGCAACGCCCGAAGGGCATGTGTACTTTTTTTCCTTAGGGGACGGCGAAAGGTTCTTCAGTTGTATGCCTAGGCGGACCAGTGATGCATGAGCAGATACGACCCGGGCGTCGTCTTTTTCAACTCCGATGCCGAGTTGCATTATGTCGAACAAGAACCGATTTGCACTGTTCCAACGCTGTGACGTGTCGATGCCGTACTGAATGGAACGATTGCGTTCTTCGTTGAAAAATCCGGAAGCGACGTTTTCAATCAGCGGAACGTTCAATTCGAACAGAAGACGATCGAGGCAGTCTTCGCCAATTTGGCGTTCGGCAGATCGGTAGAGGGCGTCAATAGCGGACAGATTCTTTCTCAATGTCCCGGATTGCAGATCCGCTCCGAAATGCGACGCCCAGACGGTGGCCCAATATCGTGGAAGACCCGTTTCATCGTTAAGGCAAGAGATGTCCGTGAGACGAGCCGAGAGGTCTTTGGTTTTGAGTGCGCTCACTGTCATGACCGGAATCATGAGACATGGCACCATTGTGTTCAAGTTCAAACTTTGGTTGGCCGGATCAACGTAGTGGTATTTGGTGCGCTGAGAACGGCCAAAAAGTATAGAGGCATGCACCACGTCTCAAACTTGGGGCTGTTCGCATAATTTGTATTATGGAATATTTTTGACCATTTGGACAAAAAATTGTCTGCAGTATCTCACTATCTGCGAAGGATGCGGACTGATTTGCGGGCTTTGATCGCCCTCACGAGTTCCGCCTGGACCTGTTTCGTAAACTTGATACTGAATGCTCCGATCTTGCCGCCCGGCTCGAAATAGTATGAATGCTCGGGAATGTCGGAGTTAAATTCGTCACAGATGACCCAAAGCCTTAATTGTTCATCGAGGCTGGCTCGCTTCTTCTCCATTTGAGGCACTTCAACGAAATGGGATCCAGGGACCGGTTCCTTTGAGGTAACCGGCACAAGGATCACTTCGGTCAGGTTGTCTTGCTTGCGATTGATGAGAGCCAGTGCACACGGCCTGACCTTTCGGCCTTCGGTCTCTCCGTGGTCTGCCTGCCAAGCCCAGAGATAAGGATATTCCCAAAGGTCTCCGACTTTCGGAGTGCCTTTTGGATCAGTCATTCTCTATGCTGTCGTTCAATGCGGAAACCAGTTCGCTAGCGTCGGCATCTGACAGCTCCGATACGTGGACAGACTTTCTAGTCTCTCTCTTTTGCTGTAATCGCTCGAATTCCTCAGCTGAAAGCATCACGAAGCGAGATTTGCCGTGCCGTTGAATGGCGACGGGCTCTTGTGCCGCGGCGGCAAGAACATCACCGGTCTTGTTAGCCAGTTCGGTTGAGCTGAATGCACGCATGGCAAGCTCCTATAATATTTAGATAATATCACCATATTAGCTAAAATGGGTAAAAGCAATATTTTTCAAAACTCAATAGGAGCTCCATTCCGATAGGAGGCCGTTTTAGTTAACCTGCCGTTCGCTTTGACCGGTTTGAACTGGCGCTATGCGGACATTCCTGACTTTAGACTAGGATCACAAACAACCGCTCTATCGAGAATAGCGGATATTCAAAGCTGATCGCCGAAGCCCAAAAAATAAGAATACACCGTTCGGTAGGTTAGGGCATCCGAGTTGGATGCCCTGAAGGTTCTGGAACTTAGCTGCTTTCCAGTGCGGCCAGCAATTGACCAAGGTTATGCTCGAACATAGCGAGGTAGCTGGTTGCCGGTCCGCCACGCTCGGAGAGCGCATCAGAGAAAAGCTGACCACCGATTTTCAGGCCGGTTTCATCCGCGATTTGCTGGACAAGGGCCGGGCTAGTGATGTTCTCCACAAACAAGGCTGCAACACCATCTTCACGAATCTGCGTGATCAGTGATGCGAGCTCTTGAGCCGAGGGTTCGGCTTCGGTGTCGATCCCAATTGGCGCGACGAAGTTCATGCCATATGCATCGGCGAGATAGCCGAACGCATCATGGGCGGTGACCACTGTCCGACGATCTTCGGGGAGTGCTGCTAGGCGTTGCAGCGTTTCTGCGTGCAGTGCGTAGAGTGTTGAGATGTAGGAAGCTGCATTCGCCTGAAACTCTGTCGCGTGATCCGGCATCGCTTCTGACATGGCGTCTGCGATGTTCTGGACGTAGATCACACCGTTGGTCAGCGCATTCCAGGCGTGAGGGTCAATCTCACCTTCGACTAGAACCGCTGTTATGCCTTCTGTGGCGACATACACGGTCCCCTTTGTACCGGATTCTGCGATCAGTGTGTCCGACCAGGTCTCAAAGCCCATTCCGTTGACGAAGATGACATCGGCTTCGGCCACAGAGCGAGCATCTGCAACTGAAGGCTGGTAGACGTGTGCGTCAGCATCGGGTCCTACAATGGTTGTAACTTCGACATGGTCACCCACCACCTGCTCAACCATATCACCGAGGATCGAGAAGCTGGCAACGACCTTGATGTCGTGCGCAAATGCTGGGAAGGCCGTAAGGGCAGCAATAAGCCCCGCTGCAAGAGTGGTCTTGAAGTTCATTGAAGTTTCTCTTCTTTTGAGGTCTGCGCAAGGGATAGTGATGTTTGGCCGGACGGTTTGCGCCGCCGTCCCCCAAAACCCAAGGGCCCCAGAAGGACCGAAATCAGAAAGAATCCACCAGCCGTGAGTACGATGGCGGGGCCGGAGGGCGTTTCCGGAAAAAGATAGGAAAGAGTCAAGCCGACCCAACAACTCGCGAGTGCAAAGAAGAAAGATAGACCAAGCTGCCCGGTGATCGTGCTTGACCAATATCGTGCTGACGTTGCGGGAAGAATCATCAAGCCGACAGCCATTAAAGTGCCCAGTGTTTTGAACGCAGCCAGCAGGTTCAGCACAAGCAGCAGCATGAAGGCTTGCTCGATCAGCCAAGGCCGTTTGGTCTGTGCCTCAAAAAAGGTCGGGTCACATGTGCTGATGATCAAGGGACGCAGCAGAACGGCGAAGGACACGAGTGTGACGGTCGCCACGCCACCGACGAGGATCATAGACGCGTCGTCGATGCCGAGGATGGACCCAAAAAGGAAACTCTTCAGAGGAACTGCCGATCCAGCGGCCGAGAGGATGAAAATACCGGCTGCCAAAGCGATCAGGTAAATGGATGCGAGGCTCGCATCGCTTCTGAGGATTGTTTTGCGCGCTAACAAGGCCGTCAAGGCAGCCGCCACAACCCCGGCGACAAGTCCGCCGACAAGCAGTGACGTCACCGACAGCCCGGCGACGACAAATCCGATCACGACACCTGGTGTTATGGCATGGGCCATGGCTTCCCCAGCCAGTGAAAGCCTGCGCAAAACCAGGAAAGCGCCAACGGGAGCGACTGAAGCCGAAAGAGCGGTAGTAGCGACGAACGCGCGTTGCATGAAGGCAAAGCTCCACATCTCAGAGAAAAGCTCAAACACGCACTGCATCCTCTCGAGAGGCGCGGAACATCCAAGATGCCTGGCTTTTGGAGAGATAGTTTTGCGCGACAAGCCGTTCTGGCGTCAGGATCGCATCGACTGAACCATGACAGGCTTCGCCATTCCCAAGGAGCAATGCGTTGTCGCAGTGATCCAGAACCGATGACAGATCATGGACCACCAACACAACAGCACGGCCTTCGTATCGCCAGCGGTCGATGAGCGTCAAAAGATGTGCTTCTGTGGTCTGGTCTACAGCGGCAAATGGTTCATCGAGTAGGATGAGAGGGGCGTTTTGCATGATCACACGCGCGAAAAGCGCACGTTGTAGTTGCCCCCCTGACAGCGTGTGCAAAGACCGATCTGCGATATCAAGCACGCCTGCCGCATCTAGTGCCGATGAGACTTTGGCGTTGGTATCGCGATCCAAGCGACCGCCAAGTCCAAAGCCTTTCCAAGCCCCCATCGCCACCAGATCCCGCACCCGCAATGGAAAGAGGCGATCAAATTCAGTCATTTGGGCCAGATACCCGATCTCTTTCGGCTGCTCGTTTGGCCAATGGAACTTGCCAGACAAAGGGCTGATCAAGCCCAGAAGCATCTTCATGAAAGTGCTTTTGCCAGAGCCGTTCGCACCCAGAATCGCAAGCGTCGAGCAACGCTCTACGTCCATCGACAATCCTCGGAACAGCGTCAGTTCAGGATAGCCAAGCGCAAGATCGCGGATTTCCAGAACCGCCGACATTTAAAGCACCGCCGAGATGCACAGCCAAAGCAAAAAAGACACAGCTAGGGCAGAGCCGATCAAAGAGACGGTGCTCAAATTGGTGAGACAGAAGCTTTTCCGGTATGGCGTTAGCTCCGGCTGGTCTGGTTCGTTTGCCTCGCGCATCGCGGCCTCCGCTTCAGCGGGGGCAATGAGATACGTCGATGTAGGTACGCAGTCGCGTCGAACATGTTTGCCTCTCTCCAGGACACCCCGCCTGGGTCAGTTAAACTCGCGATGGCAGGTCTCCTGACTTGCGGATCGTCGCTCTCCCGAACCTTCCCAGGCGGATGCCCAGTGGTCTTTGTCGGGGTCGCTCACCGCTCACAGTTGCGGGGGCAGTCACGGATTTAGCGCCTTTTGGCTACACCTCACCGTGTTCCCATTTCATCTCGCCGACTCAACGATCATTGAGAACCATCAAATGTAATTAACGCTTTCCGGGTGAAATGGTCAATGATCAGTCTCGCCGAATTGGAATGTCTGGTTTTCTGCTACTGCGAGCCATTTGTGCAGAATGCAGCATTGGGCAAAATGGGCTCAAAGCTGCCATTCGTGCACCGCGCAGCATTTGGTAAAATGGGCTCACTGCGAGCTTTCGTTGCGACCCGTACGAATGGCAGTATTCCTTGTCGCACGATCCTGGCCCTCCGCGCCGTAGCAGACCTAACCTTACTTTGCCATTTGATGCCTATCGCGAGTATCTCGCGACCTGGACACGCACTACATTATCAACGGCTCGGCCAGGATATGGGTTACGGTGGTTATTTTTGGGGCTGCTTTGCGATGCGCGATGACCCGTAGTTCAACAGTGACGCCTTCAGTTGCGAAACCGGCAACTTCAATAGCTGTCCACGCCGGATAAGGCTCAGACATTCTTTGTGCCCAGATTGCCCGGAACGTGGATAGGTATTCGCGCAGACCCACGTGATAGCGCGTGACTTCCACCACATGGGCTGCGCTCAGTCCTGCTTCAATCAATACGTCGAACACCTGGTCAAGCGCAGTGTTTATTTGCGTGGCGACATCTGCCCAAACCTTGCCGTCCAATCCGGCACCATTGAACCCGGTTAGAAACACAAATCCGCCAATTTCCGACCCGGGCGCCATCTTCCAGTCCTGATAAAGTTTAGACATGTGTGGGGGAAAGGATATGCCACCGAGGCAGCAACCCGGTGGCATATCCTTTCCCCCACACATCGCGTTTGAATGCCCACTCAATCTCTTTGCCCGGCCAACCTGGAGGGAACCAAGCTCCCGCTCTACCTACTCACTGGCCAGTTGCTTTCTCTACTACAGAAAAATTGCTGTACCCTTGGACACTCCATGCGCCGGCAAAAAGGCACAAGTTCCGCCATGCCCCAGCGGTGTCCTGTGGTCCACCGATAAACCGGGTCACTTCGGCATCAGAAAGAAAGGCGGTCCAAGCTGAAAAATCCGATGCATTCGGACGTCTAAGGAGAAGACGCTCCGTTTCTAGCATGTTGTGCCTCTCAATGGTTGTTGGTGGGCAGCCCATACTCTCGGGACAAGACAGGTCGATGACAGTGTCGGCGGGTCGTCGTCATCGCATGCCATGTGATTGGCGGTCCTCGCCCAGTAGCCATCGGCAAACTCGCTGTTATGCCAGGTAGTTGCGTTCCTTAAAACTCAAATGGGAGAAGGTTCTGCTCAAAACACGGCTCTCGAAACTCAGGCAACTTAGCGCTTTTGTTGCGGTTCGGGATAGAAAGTGCCCCACTTACAAATTGTGTTGTCACTAGCGAGAATTGTCGCGATTTCTGCCAACCAGAAAAGTCACCAACCGGACAAATAGTGTAGGGCGATCAGCCGGCATCGGGCCGGCTGAATGAAAGATTGCAAGGCCTGAAAAAGGGGTGGGTGCTGAGATTCAACGTCGACGAAGT
The DNA here is from genome assembly GCF_040530035.1 of Roseibium sp. HPY-6. NCBI lineage: Bacteria > Pseudomonadati > Pseudomonadota > Alphaproteobacteria > Hyphomicrobiales > Stappiaceae > Roseibium > Roseibium sp. HPY-6. The sequence continues at coordinate 166,336 of NZ_JBEWCD010000004.1, read as the reverse complement.
GAGACAATGTTCGCTTTCAACAAGCTCCGTTGGAGACTAGATTAAATGCATGCGTGTTTCTGACGGATGCATTTCTATTCGACCTTTGGGCGTCGAAGACAAGGCAAATTACTGCCACTTTTTGTCGGATCTTAGAGTATCGGGTTCGCTCAGAGGAGAAATTCGCCCAGGATCTGGGATCAGGCTCTTGTCAGACTGCTCGATCGAAGAGCTTCATGAGAAGTTTGAACAATCTCTTGAAAACCACATAGGACGAACACCTTGCCTTTTTGGAGTCGAACTCGTTGTCGCAAATAGTCTTATTGGATCAATCGGTTCTTATGAGATTGACGCGAGCCGGATGGGCTTGAGTTATTGGCTCGGTGCGCCCTTTCAAGGCAAAGGATACGGCACAAGGCTGCTGAATTTATATCGAGACGCATCGCTTCGGCATTTCAAACGACGTCAGTTAATCGCAGACGTTGCCGACGATAACTTGACTTCAATCGCCGCTTTAAGGAAAGCTGGCTTTCGGGACGTTGCAGGAGCCAAAGACCCAGGTTTCACATCTCTGCCTGGCCGTAAAATCCTCGAATGGTCGCTCCGAAATCAGCATTAAAAGTATCAACCTATTCGATTCCTCCTATGCGCTCGCTTGGAGTGTCGGCAGTTAGAGGGAAATGAAGCTGTCATTTCAGAGCCGTAGAGCACCACTTTTCTGCCGACTCTCGATATTTTGGCGAGGATGGTTTGGACAAGGCCGCCCTTTAGAACGGCCCTGTTCCTTGGCTTCACACGATCATAGACAATTGTTCTGCGGGAATGTCGCTTAGAGCGCGCTGCATCGCCGGCCGCGCCATCATTCGGCTCAGATAGTCCGAGACCTTGGATGGGTAGGTCGTTCCAGTGCATACCGCTGCGAACATCAGGGCGTAGCCGGTCGAGATGTCGGCAGCACTAAAACCGCGGTCCAGAATAAACTCACGATCTTGCAATCGCGCCTCCAACATTGCGACCGCTTTTTCGACCTGATACCGACAGTACGCGTCGAATTCCTCAGATACCTTGTAGGGATCGACCTGCGCAGCATGACCAAATGAGACAGCGATGTAACCGGACATACCGCTTTCACCAAGGTGCAACCATTGAAGATACGTGGCGTATTCAGGGTCGTCCGAAGGAATATCCAACTCGGTTGGGCCATAGCGGTTCATGACGTATTGCATGATCGCGACCGACTCAATGATTAACGTTTCACCGTCGTAAAAAGCTGGAACCTTGCCCATGGGGTTGATTTTCCGGAACTCCTCAGAAGCGAAATACTCCCCGTCATAGGCCAATGTTTTCAATTCATAGGGAACTCCCATTTCCTCCATGAGCCATCGAGCGCGGACGGAACGTGTCCCGGGAGTATGAAACAGTGTGAGTGTCATGGCGTTGTCCTTTTGGGCCTAGCAGAAAGTCAAATTCCGTTGGGGGCCAGGAGAACCTTGCCGGAACGGCCGCCCGCGACAGTGTGGGCAAGAGCGTCGGTGATTTGATCGAGCGTAAAGATCTTGTCGATTGGCGCATTCAGCTGGCCGCTGAGAACAAGCTCGGTCAGTTCGCCATAGACACGTTTGATTTCGTCCGGACCTGCATTGGTAAACCAGTTAACCAGCCAGAAGCCTCGAACGGAGACGTTGTTAAAAATAATGTTGCCATCTGGAATGATGAGTGGCTCGCCAGACATACCGCCGTAACTTACAGCTGTGCCCCCATGTGCGAGAGTTGCAATCAGGCGGCCAAATGCGTCTCCGGCGACAGCATCGATGGCAAGTACCGGTGCTTTGTCGAGTTCAGCTTCCACGCGTTCAGCAAGGTCAGGGCCGTCGACGAAAGCGGCATCGCAACCGGCATCCTTCACATCCGGAATTGCTGTTTCACGCCGGACGACGGACGCTACGTTGATACCACGTGACTTTGCGAGCTGTGTTACATATCGGCCGACAGCAGAGTTTGCCGCGCTTTGAATGATCCAGTCGCCCTCTTTCAAGTCGACATACTCTGTGAGCAGTAGGTAAGCGGTTGCCGGATTGACCGTCAGCATGGCGAGCTGATCGATATCTGCCCGCGGAACCGGAACCAATACCTCTGTCGGGAATACACGCTCGCTCGCCCACGCGCCGGGAGGGTCAGCAAGCAGCACAAGCGTTCCGATTTCGTGACCGTCTCCGTTGACTTCAACAACTTCGCCGATCCCTTCCATGCCAGCGGCCGCAGGCATGTCTGGCTGGATCCCGTATTGGCCCGCGATCTGTACGATATCAGAGGGATTGATTGGGGAGCGGAGGATTTTGACCCGCGATTGGCCTGGCTCCAGCGCTTGTGGCTCTGCGTCTATGATCTCAATGACCTCGGCCGCGTTTCCATGTTGTCTGTAGATTGCTTTTTTCATTCTTCAATCCTCGTGCTTAGAGGTTCCGATAAGGATACAAGGCGTTAATGAATAACGTTCACTAGTGGCTATATGGCGCGAGGACTTGCGCTGTCAACACTAGTGAATATAATTCATTTATGAAAAATCGAAGAAATCCATCGAAACGAACACGTGACCCAGAGAGCAAGCGCGCAGCTTTGCATAAAGCTGCGCTGCATCAGTTCACTCATCGGGGTTATGAGCATGTCTCGATTGCCAGCATCGCGAAAGACGCAAACATCGCTGTTGGCACCGTCTATCGGTTCTACGAAAACAAGATCTCTCTGCTTAGAGCAATGCTCCGAGAGATTGAGGACGAGTTTGTCGACCGCATGAGGTCTGATTGGAATGCGGGCGGTAAATACCCGCAGCGTCTTGATCGGATCTGTGAAGGACTATTTGATGTTGCCAAGGATCGAAGTGAGTTGTTGCGGCTCTTCTCGATGACAACAGACGTGGTCTACGAAGACGGCTATTTACCTGGAGAGCTCATACAGAGCCAGATCAAAGACATGTATCTGGAGGCTATGAATGAGGGGGTCTTTCGCGAAGGCGACGTTGAAATGATGGCGGCCATGGCTCATGGCCTTGTGGAGGGGGCGATGATGCGTTGGATGCGCATGGGAGCTCCAACAGCGACAAATGTCGATAAGGAACTGGCCTCCGTGATGAAGTCCGGATTTCTGACTTAACGATCAGCGCGGTTCTTTTGAGATAAACACATTTTACCTGGCCTGATTTTGCCTACCTAGCCTGGATCGCAGAGCAAAGCGCATGCGGGCAGCTTTGTAACTGCCCGCATGCGATTGTCTATGCGGCCTGAAGCGCTTTCTGATTGTGATCAGGTGCAGGTTGTGGGGCTGGCCTCTTTTTGTCTGAGAACATTAGCCGGTAGAACACAGGTGTAGCGATCAGTGTGAGGATTGTAGCAAAAGCCAATCCCGCCATGATTGTGACCGACATGGAGACAAAAAACGCATCTCCCAGCAAGGGCACCATTCCCAAAATGGTTGTTGCGGCGGCCAGCATGACCGGGCGGAGGCGCGATTTTGATGCCGAAATGATCGCTTCTTCCAATGGAAGTCCTTCAGCTTTTACCAGGTCAATTTCTTCAACCAGAACGATGCCGTTTTTGATCAACATCCCAGAAAGACTCAAGAGACCCAAAAGCGCTGTAAAGCTGAAGGGCAGGTTCGTTGCCAGAAGTCCGATTACAGCGCCATTTGCCGCCATCGGTACCAGCAACCAGATGATCAACGGTTGCCTCAGCGCGTTGAAGAGCATGATCGAGATCATAACCATCATGATAATTGCAAACGGAAGCTGGTTCGCCAAACTGGTGTTTGCTTCGAGCGTATCCTCATATTCACCGCCCCAGGCTATGTTGTATCCAGCAGGCAGGGTGATTTCTTCAACGTTGCCTCGGATCTCTGCAAGAACCTCTGCTGCTGATATGCCCTGATGAATTGTCCCTGAAACAGTCAGGGTTGGGACGCGGTCACGTCTTTGATAAAGGGTGTCTTCGGGCTCAACCCGCATGCCTTCGATGACTTGTTCCATCGGGATCAGGGTTTGGGTGCTCGGCGAATAGACCAGATGATCCACGAGCCCAATTTCTTGATCTCTTGGCGCGCGAACATAGATGGGGATCTGCCGTTCATCTTCCCGGTACAGCCCCGCAAGAACGCCATCTGTCGCAAATCGCATTGTATCTGCGATGTTTTCACGGGTGATGCCGACAGCCTGAGCACGTTCTTCTGCATAAACAGGTGTAACAACGAGCTCACGTTCTCCCCAATTGGTTCGCAAGGCTGTAAAGTTGCCAGAGCTTGAGCGCATTCTGGCCTCAACTTCCAGGCTAAGGCTGCGCAGCACATCAGGATCTGGACCAGAAATGCGCAGCTGAATTGGATCACCTTCGCCTGGCCCGAACGCCAGTTGCTTCGCTGTAAACTCTCCGATCGGCAATGCGCTTGATGCGAACACGCTCAATTCGCCCATAAGTGCCGGTATTTTGAGCACGTCATCGACCCTTACGATCAAATGGCCATAAGTCTCATTTGCCTTGGCCGTCGGATAGGTGAGCATAAAGCGCAGAGCACCGTCACCAACGTAAGCCGTGTAAGACACAACGTCGTCTTGTTCCGCGAGCCACGATTCAAGGACTTCTATGTCACGATCTGTTTCTTCAATTGAAGCACCTTGTGGCAATTTGTAGTTTACGAAAAACAAGGGGTTGTTTGAGTAGGGAAAGAACTGCTCTTTGACGTTTGCAAATCCTGCAAAACAGGCAAAGGTAATGGCGAACAGACCGACGGCAACCAGCCACCGGGTGCGCAACGCGCCTTTTAGAATTGCCCCATATCCTCTGAAGATCAGTCCATTATAGGCTTCGCCCGCGCCTTCCTTGCCCTGCTTGAAAACATAGTGACCAAGAAGCGGGGTTACTGTCAGAGCAAGACCCCACGACAGCAGGAGCGAAATGCCAACGACCGCGAACAGGGAGAACATGAATTCGCCTGTCGAATCTGGGCTGAGACCGATTGGTGCAAACGCCAGCGCACCAATCACAGTGGCTCCCAGGAGTGGAATTTGTGTCTTGGATGCGGCTTCTGTGGCGGCGTCGCGCGAAGACTTTCCACTCTTCATGGCCGATTGCATGCCCTCCGCCACAACGATGGCATTGTCGACAAGCATTCCCATGGCGATGATCAGAGCACCAAGAGAGATCCGTTCCATCTCGATCGAGAACAGAAGCATGAACAAAAGGGTGCCAAGTACAGTTAGGAACAGCGTTGTGCCAACGGTGAGCGCCGCTCTCGGTCCCATGAAGATCGCAAGGACGATCACGACGATTGCAACAGACATTGCCAGGTTCACAAGGAACGCGTTGGACGCCTCGTCGACCACCTTGTGCTGTTCGTAGATCGGGAGCAAGTTCACTCCGGCAGGCATTTGCGACATGATTTCCGCAAACCGCGCATCAACACGTTCACCAACTGCGACAATGTTTTCTGTTTCCAGCCCTGCGATTCCGATCGTAAACGCTTCAGCTTGATTGTGGCGGATCAATAAAGAAGGATCGTCAGTACGTTGACGTGAGACATTTGCCAAATCCGCGATGTTGATCACTTGTCCGTCTAGGCCGACTGACAGTCCGGCGATTTCCCCGACGCTATCCGTGCCTGCCGCAATCCGCAGTTCCGTGTTTCCAAATTCACCAGCATCGACGACAGAATTGGAGTTTGAGATAACCTCCAGGAAGGCCTCTACTGGAATGTTCTGGTTCGCCAGTATGGCAAGATCCGGCTCCACATAGATGACCTCTTGCGGCAAGCCGGAGAGTTCGACATCCGCAACACCATCAACGGCCAAAATTTCTCTTCGCAAGTAGCGGGCGAGGTCATGCTTTTCCTGATCGCTGAAACCTTCTGTTGTGACAGCGTAATACATCCCGAAAACATCGCCGAATGTGTCGTTGACGACAGGTTTTGTGGCCCCGCGAGGCAATGACAAGGCAGCATCGCGCACGCGGGCGCGCAGTTTTGTCCATATTGCCGGAAGCTCTGATCCATCGATTGTATCTTCGATCTCGATTTCGATCAGTGACAGGCCAGGTGTGTTGCGGGAAGTAATCTGACCTACCTCGCCCATCTTCTGGATGGCGCTTTCCAATGGTTCCGTCACTTCACGGGCCACTTCCTCAGCAGACGCGCCAGGATACCCTGTTGCAACAACGGCGACCTTGATTGTGAATGCTGGATCCTCAAGGCGCCCAAGAGAGAAGAACGAACCGATACCGCCAAACAGAAACGTAAGGATCAGCATCCACGTAAAAATGGGTTTGTCGATACTGAAGCGAGCAATGTCCATCGGTCTTTCCTCAGTTAAAATCAGCTACAAATCGGCGGATAGCCTGGCCGTCTTGCAGGGTATTCACCCCACCGACGACAATCTCCGTACCTGCAGGAAGGGGTGGTGTGATTGCGATTGCACCCGATGAGGCGACTGATAGGTCAACGGGCGTTTGAGAAACGGTGAGATTCTCATTCTCACCGTGCACCAGGAACACGGAAGTTTTGCCCTTTGGATCCACGGCGATCGCGGATGGATGAATTTCAAGGCCTTCAGATTGATCGAGAAAGACTGCTGTAACCGTAACTGATGCTCCTGGAAGTAGCAGGCGCGTGTTCGGAATTTGCATGGTCAAGGTTACCCGAAAAGTCTGGCCGACTTGGGAGGTTTCCGCATTCACTTCTTTGAACGTCAACGGATAGGTCGCGTTGCTACCAGGAAGCTGAGCGTGAAGCCGCATCTTTGGATTTTCACCCAGGTTTTGGATGAGCACCTCGGACACTTCGATATCCACGCGAACCTCGGATAGGTCGTGTAGCCGTACGATTTGTGTGCCGGCAGCAACCGTTGAAAAGTTGGAAACGCTGCGGGAGGCCACAACGGCGTCAAAAGGTGCGGTCAGGATTGTTTGCTCCAGAGAATACTCTGCGTTTTCCAAAACGGCACGCGCCATTTCCACATTCGTGCGAGCGTCCTGAACCTGGACCTCGCTGATCGTTTTTCCCTTGAGTTTTTCGTAGCGGGCAAGTTTCCGCTCTTCCTGCGTCAATGCCAGCTTTGCGCGATCGACTTCGATCTGGAATGGGCGCCTGTCGAGTTTAGCCAGAATGCTCCCTTTCGGGATGACATCGCCTTCCGGCGCGTTTAGTTCCACTACCCGGCCAGCGACTTGGAAGCCTAGATCCACAGATTGGCTCGCAGAAATCTCGCCGAAGAATGTGCGTGTAATGCCTTCTGAAATCTCAGGCGTGACCATCGTTTTCACCAGTACCGGTTCGTCACTTGCATGGGCTTGGGGGTGTTGCAAGCCGAGCATAATTGCAGAAGCGAGAACGAGAGCTTTTCCGCTTTTGAGCGCCAAGCGCCCGATCCATTTCCTGCTCATTTGATTCTTCTCAATGCTCCTGATTTGAGTTCTCCGGTGTTTGACCGGCATGAGTGAAGCGGTGGTATCAAATGTCTTGTGTGTCATGGGGGCTCCGTATCGCGCCTGCAATGTGAAACTTTTTCAGATATAAGCTGGGCGGCGGATACCTTCAAGATAAAAACAGAAAAAAATTCAGATTCATGTTTGAGCGTTGAAAGACTCGAAAGTTCATTGCGAGTGCACGACGTCAACCACGAGAGCTAAGTGATTTTCAGATAGTTTAATAAAAACAATAAATTAAAATGGATTGTAGAGTGGGGGAGTACATTCACTCGCGATTTCAAAAGAGAAAAAATTTTCACATTTATCGATATTGCAGCAGAATTTCGATTGAAAGTATCCCCTGTCGCCTGTATATATGAAAAAGTCTCATATTGGAATTCAGGCATGTCTACACAGGTTAAAGACCAAGTTCGCGAACCGGTCCAAGTCCGCAGTCAGAAGCGGGTGGCTATGATTTTGGAAGCTGCACGTTCCATTATCGAAGAAAAGGGGGCGGCCGGTTTGAAGATGAGTGATGTCGCTGATCGCGCAAACATCTCAATAGGATCGATTTACCAGTATTTCCCAAACAAGAGCGCCATTGTCGCAGCTCTTGCCGAACGGGTTTTGGAAGCGAACACGGCCAAAAACGAAAAAATCCTGGCAGAGCCCCCGTCGTCTCTCGTGCAGCTATCTCATGTAACTACTGAACTCTTGGATCAGTACTACGCGCTTATGCGCGAAGATCCTGTCTTTCGTGACATTTTGACAGGTTATGCCTCTGACAAGGAATTCCTTGCGACAGAACAGGACGACACGGTCGCCAACCGTGACCACATCTTTGCGATGTCCAAGCATCTGTTTCGGGAAGAAGAGTATGATCGTGCAAAATTGGCTCTGCTGCTCATTATTTCGTTTGGCGGGGCAGCTGCGGTGATTGCTTCACAGCAAGATGCCGAAGCCGGCAAAACTGCGATGTCTGAGGCCAAAGCCATGCTTTATGCTGCATGGGAGGTCTCTATTTTGCCCCTTGGGATAAAGCGTTAGAGCAGACAGGTGAGTGAGCCGGAGTCTTCGCGAACCAAGACCGGAACGACCAGCTAACAGCACATTCTTTAGCCCAGAAACAACTCGTCAAAAACTGAAACGAGGATGCCTCTTGTGACGGGCGTCTTCCAAGGCACCGTGAGGTCAAGTCAAAGCCATGGCTTACAGTATCGGCTTATGGGCGCGGTGGAGTGCCGTCTCGATTGTGTTTGCTCTGTTGAGTGCATGTGGCAGCGTTCCCGACAGCTTCAACCTGTCTGACTTTGAAACGCATGAAGTCGCCTCCGTGACAGAGGTTTTCGTCGCGACAACAAGAAAACCGTCTGATGATGCAAAACGGATGTTTTCAGATAGCCGTTCAAGTGTCCTGAATTTTGCTGAGCTGCAGGTTGGTATACCGGACACTCACCGACCTGGACGCGTAGAAAGCTCAAGACGCTCGCCAGATCCCAAACGGCATTTTACACTTACCGGCAGGCAGAACATCGAAAACTCTACACAATTCAGGGGTAGATTGAACGATGCATTGAAGCAGTTGCCGACAGATAAGCGTGAGCTACTAATTTTCGTACATGGGTTCAACAACAACTTTGCCAGTGGTGTGTTTAGACATGCTCAAATGGCTCATGATTTTGGAGTGCCCGCTGTCGCCTTGCACTATTCATGGCCATCTGCCGGGCGGACTGATGGATATGTTTACGACAGAGATAGTGCAATTTTTGCAAGAGAAGGCTTGGCAGAAGCGCTTGAGCTCGCTGCATCTACGAACGCGACCAACATAACTCTGCTGGCCCATTCAATGGGTTCCCTTTTGACACTGGAAGCTCTCAACGTGCTCGCGCTTTCAAGGGATATCAAAACGCTCCGTAGCATTGATACAGTTATTCTTGCAGCGCCTGACGTTGATATTGATGTTTTTGATGCGAAATTTGCTGCATTGCATAAGCTTGAAACCAACGAGTTCGTCATTCTCGTTTCTGGAAACGATGGGGCTCTCGGCCTTTCGAGTACATTGCGCGGTGGCCATCCGCGTGTTGGACAGGGCAGAAACAACGCGGCTCTTCAAGAAAAAGGGATCGTGGTATTGGATGTGTCAAAGATTGATGGCGGAGGTCATAGCACATTCGCAGCTTCGCCTAAGCTTATCAAGTTGATAGAAAGCGGCGCGCTTGAAGAAACAATCAGCTCTTCGCAAACAAACACTGCAACCTCAGTGATCGTGGACAGTGCAGGCGATGCTGGTTCGTTGCTGGTTCTGTTGCCGAAAAAAGTCTTTTCCAGGCGGTAGAGTTCAAGGCTTTTGTGCTTTTGCTTCATGACGAACAGTCGGGTATGTCCCCGATAACACTGGTTTATACAGCAGACGATGCCAGCCCGTGATGCTGACAAAAGGCGGAAGATTCCATCCCGCACCGGCAGAAGGTCGGGTAGCACTCCAATTGTCAAAAGGGCTCATCGCGTAACTTGTGGAGTTTCAGGTCGCAGGTCACACTCGCTCAACTTCTTGTCAAAGCAGTTTCTTGCACGGGAACAATCCCCAAATAAAGTTTGCGGCAGCGTACACAATTGCGATGCGGCGCACTCGAACCCAACGAATCGGATTGACCTATGACTACAAAGACCCACTCTGAATTCAAACGGAAGTCGCTGCCTCCCTTCACGATCTCAACCCTCGTTACTGTGTTACTTGCTGGCGCCACTGCCACTACCGCTTTCGACTTTTTTGGTAAAAGTCTTAGCCCGATGCTCGGCTTTGCTACACTTTCACCTGTGCCGTTGGCCAACAGCGTCATAAGAGTAGTAACTGGTGACGCCTGGGCTCCGGGCGCAAATTTTCTGCACTATTTTGCGGGTGTTGTTGCCTATCCTTCTGGTTGGATACTAGTTGCCCGCCCAATGAGTGAGCGAATAACTCCAATACTGCCTTGGATAGTAACTTCCGCGCTTTACGGCATTGTGCTTTGGGTGTTTGCACTCTACTTCATGGCACACCTCGTAGCTGGCAATCCGCCTTTCTTGAATTTTAGCGGCATCACTTGGGTGGCACTTGTCGGACACGTCTTGTTCGCCGTTGTTGCCGCATGGGTGATAAATTGGAGAGAAACCTCGTGATCAACCGACTTGAGTTCGCCAATTCGCCTGTTAGTGCGTGACGGGGCTACGATCCATCTGGATTACGGTTTCGGTAGCCGGCGGGCGATAGTCGAAACACTAAATCGGACATGGCATTTAAAACCGGGTGCAGGCATTGACGGCCCGTTGCTGAGGTTCATCTTGCGTTAGCGCGCGGTTTTGCAGTCTTGCGAACGAGACATTCGCTGCGCTTGCGAAAACGAGTTCAGTCTGTATTCGCAGTATGCGGGACAAATCGCCATTTCACTGCAGTTGCGTCAATGTCGGTTTACATGTGGAGCATTGGGCAAGAGTAGTTGTATTTACACCTTTGGCGGCAGCGAAACGGCAGCGTGGACCCTGTCGGGATCATTATAAAAGGGGTCCGTACCAACCGGCTGAAAAACGATTTCTCTATCGGCCAAACCTGTCGGGTTCGTAGCGACCCGCCAATACTCGTTGGCGATTTCTTCCGGATCGAATGGCCCACCTGGCTCAACGATCCCGCAAATTGCCAAAACAGCCACATGAACACCTTTTGGCGATAACTCCTTGAACAAAGAGATTGCCAAACTGCGCAGCGCCGCCTTGCCCAATGCCAAAGAAGTCCATTCCGGGAAAGGCTCAAGTGACAACCCACCGCCTGTAAACAAAATCGAGCCTTGGCGACGTTCAATCATTCCTGGCGCCACAATGGAAACAGCTCGGTGCGCGCCGAGCAAGTTTACCTCAAGTTCGGCTGCGATTTGCTCTGTCGATACGTCCAAGGCGTTGCCAGGCTTCAGTACGGCAGCGTTGTAGATTAACACATCGCAAGCGCCCATCTGGCCTATAAGTGCTTCCATTGCCCCTACCAGTTCGGTCGCCTGTCCTGCATCTGCTGTTGCAACGAAAGCTTTAACTCCATCTGAAGCTAGATCTGCAGCGAGACGCTGGAGATTTGTTGCATTTCGTGAGATTAGCCCGACCCGATAGCCAGCTGTACCAAACCGTTTTGCAACAGCTCGGCTGACGCCTTCTCCCGCTCCAACAATCAAGCAATTCTTCATGGATGGCTCACAAATAAAGACCGTTCGAGTATACTTAGCGGACCTTGGTGCACAATGAACCATTGGTCAAAATGGGCTCAAAGCAGCCAAAGCATTAACCACCAACTTCATTTGTCATCATCTGTTCGAATGTCACGAGTGTTATCGAGTGGAGGGACCGGTCCGGGGAACTGCTATGTCCGCTTCAAACCTACCCATGATCATACCTTCAAAGAAGGCTCGGAACCATGGCTGCATCATCGGCCAAAAACGGCCTCTTCTTCCAAAGCACGCTTGGGCTACCCAACGAAATCAAACGTGCGAAGAGCATAGATTTAGTCTTCTTAGTCCTAACACTGTGGCTAAGAAGCTCAGTTTGTTGCACGTCTGCGTTACGCCTCTCCAAACGGGTCCTACCTTCGCAATTGATCTCAAGCCTCGTTGCGACCAATGCCGAGCGGGCAATCACATGAAGCATATCAGGCCCCTTCTTTGACTGACGCTTCAACACCTCGCGCTTTCCTCAGACCTGCGATGGTTATGCGGTAAATTTTATAGGTTTTGCGTATTGGCACTCACTAAGATAAGCCATCAAGGTCGCTTGATTGGTCTTTTCCTGCACCGATCCGCGAGAGTTTGCTTAACGATGACTCGAGCACAATGGTAAAGCCAGCGCCAATAATCAAACCAGCGAATAGCAAAATCACGTCATTCCAAAATCGCCCGTAAGGTGACTCAACAACGGCGCGAAAGGGCGTTGGACTATCGAAAGCGTATGTGATGACTGGTGTTTCACCGCGAAAGGCCTGAAGTAAGAATTCAGTTGAATTCACTCTTCCAGTGGTCTCTAGGATAGGTGTATCGACTGGCACAGTCAGATATACCGGCACATAGTTTGGCGTCGATCTGATAGGATCGTTGTCCGAACCGTCAACACCGATACCAACAGTGGTCTGAATTACAAGTCGACCGCGGTCGAGTGGGCGAGCGAGACCCGCCTTGTAAACTATCGTCGCTGGGTCATCGGTAGTGATGCCGACATCCCTTTCAAAGTCGATCTCAAATACATTACCCTGAAAGCCATCGCTGCGTTTAGCCGCGGTATGGATAGCGCTTTTTCCTTGAGATGCTTCGATTTTGATCGAAAAGGGCTCAGAAGCTCGAAAATAGTCATAAGAGCATAGTCCGCCCGAATAGCTGCGTGAACCAAAGGGCTGCAAAAGGAATTTTAACTGCCAGCCTTCATCTGTTTGCTCGACCCGCAGGTTGGGCGAATAACTATCGGAAAAAGGATTTTTTTCTGCGTCGCAAGATAGCGCCACATAAAGCTGCGGTATTTGCGGGCGTGCAAAAAAGACTGGATTGGTCCAAAGCGTTGCCGATAGGCCGAGCATCAGCAAGACCACCCCTACATATAGTTTTTTGGACATACCCATGACCTTTCAAAACGCTGTCGCTGAGACTGATCTCTCTAATAACAGCAGATCATGAATGGGATTTTGCACTTTTTATGCGACCGCTTCGCTCAGTTCAGAGCGTGCCCAATAAAGCAGCACCAAATTGCACAAGACCTGCGGATCCTTACCTGTATCGTACGTCGGTGAAGAAAGTGTCCAGCGTCCGTTACGCATCGGTCAATATTTTGACAGTTCAGCTCTCCCAAACTCTCTAGGGTTCCTAGTGACGAATAGCTTGCCTACTGCTTGATTGGTTTTTTGGAAATCTCGAGAAAAATTTCTGAATGCCGCAAAGGATCGAATCAATCACCTCCATAGGGCAATGTAAATTGATAACAGAAAGAGATGTAATATCTAAATTTAATCATGAGCTACACTTCTAAATCTAATTTAGATGATAAACGCAAGCAAAAACTCGAACAATTGACCGAAATCGAAAGCCTAATCTTGATTTCTTAAGCGTCGATCCATGTAGTTTAGCGAACTGGTTGTTGGGCGGGAGTTAAAATGTGCAGGCGTGATTTGTGTCGCAAAAGTCATAAAGTTCTCTGCGCAAAGTGGAGCCATAAAGCGCTACTGAGGCAGAGATGATGATCTATTACAAAGAGTGGCATTTGGCTTTCTCCAACACATCCAAGGTCGTTTTCAGCTATTTTTTGATATGTGCCGCTTTACCAACTCCTGCCTTGGCTCAGCAGGGCCAACCTCCGGCAGTCATCGTTTCCAATCCTGTTGCCGAAATGGTCTTTGACTGGGACGAATACACAGGCCGCTTCCAGGCGGTTCAAACCGTTGACTTGCAAGCCCGCGTGACCGGTTATCTTGCAGCCATCCACTTTGAAGACGGACAACTTGTCGAGCAAAATCAACTCCTCTACACGATCGATCAGCGTCCGTTTCAACTGGCCGTCAAACAGGCACAGGCGCGTCTGCAAGCGGCGGAGGCAACACGTGACCTTGCATTGCTTGAGTTCGAGCGTGCGAGGGAGTTGTTCAATCGAAACGTTGGGCCGCAAAGCGAGGAACAACGAACGTCAGCCGCCTATCAGGAAGCTCTGGCAAACGTTGCGCTGTCCGAAGCGGAGCTCGAAGTTGCGCAACTCGATCTGGAGTTCACGCAAATCCGTTCGCCGATCAACGGTCGCATTGCGGAAACACAGATCGATATCGGTGACCTCGTGATTGGTGGGCCATCAGGCGTGACGGCTCTCACGACGATCGTCAGCGTTGATCCGATCGAATTCGTTTTCACCGCGTCCGAGGCTGATTTCCTCAAATACGCGCGCCTGAATGAGACGGGCGAACGGGGGACGTCAAGAACGACACCCAATCCGATTTTCGTGCGGCTACAGGACGAAACCGCATTCACTCGAGGCGGTGCCATGGACTTCGTGGACAACCGGCTCGATCCGAACTCCGGAACCATTCTTGGCCGGGCCGTGTTCGAAAATCCGGAAGGCTTCCTGCAGCCCGGCCTGTTCGGTCGCGCCCGTTTATTGGGGTCGGGAGAATTCGAGGCACTGCTGATACCGGACTCCGCGATCGTCGCCGATCAGGCGCGTTCCATCATTTACGTCGTCAACGAAAACAATGTCGTCGAAACACGCCAGGTCGTCAGAGGTGAAATCTGGTCCGGCCTGCGGATCATCCGGTCCGGACTAAATGCCGAAGACAACGTTGTCATTTCGGGTCTGCAACGGGTGCGGCCAGGCAGTCAGGTTGCCCCGGTGCTTGAGCAGATTGCGCTTCCGGCAGCGGAGTAGTCCTGATGGAGAAGAAGAACTTTTTCGTCGATCGCCCGATTTTCGCAGCGGTCATTTCCATCCTCATCGCACTGATCGGTTTCGTTTCCTATTTGCGTTTGCCGATCGCTGCCTATCCCGATGTCGTTCCTCCGACGATCCAGGTCACGGCGCTTTATCCCGGAGCCTCTTCCGAAGTCATTGCAGATACGGTCGCAACGCCGCTGGAACAGGAAATCAACGGTGTCGAAAACATGCTCTACATGCTCAGCCAGTCGACCAGTGACGGCCGGATGGTGCTGACGATCACCTTTGAGCTGGGGACGGATATCGATCAGGCACAGGTGCTTGTTCAAAATCGTGTTGCGATTGCTGAACCGCGATTGCCTGAAGATGTCCGGCGCCTCGGCATCCAGACACAGCAGAATTCTCCCAGCCTGATGATGGTGGTTCATCTGCTTTCGCCAGACGGAAGCCGGGATCAGCTTTACATCTCAAACTACGCCCGCACCCAGATTGTCGATCGTCTGCTCAGGATTGACGGTGTTGGTCAGGCAACGGTGTTTGGCGAACGGGCATATTCGATGCGCATCTGGCTTGACCCGGACCAGATTGCCGCGCGCAACCTGACAGTTGGCGAGGTTGTGAACGCGCTTCGAACAAACAACATTCAGGTCGCGTCCGGCGCCCTGAACCAGCTGCCGGTTGAAGATCCCGGAGCTTTCCAGCTCAACATAGAAACCCTTGGACGTCTCGTCGAGCCTGAGCAGTTTGAAAACATAGTCATCAGCTCTGACGCGAACGGGCGAAAGATCCGCGTGCGTGATGTCGCCCGGGTCGAACTCGGCGCCCAAGACTATAGCACCAACGGTTACCTCGACGAATTCACGGCTCTGCCGATCGGTATTTTTCAAAGGCCCGGATCCAATGCACTCGAGACCGCCGAGGAAGTGATCCGGCTGATCGAGGAGCTGTCCGAAGAGTTCCCGCCGGGCATTGAGTTCGACATCATCTACAACCCGACTGAGTATATCGAGGAGTCCGTCGAACAGGTCTATGTGACGATTGAAGAAGCGGTCATTCTGGTCGTCCTGGTGATCGTTGTCTTTCTTCAGTCTCTTCGCGCGTCGATCATCCCGATCCTGGCAATACCCGTGTCTTTGATCGGCACCTTCTTCGTCATGCAGGTTTTCGGGTTTTCTCTGAACAATCTGACCCTGTTCGGATTGGTTCTGGCCATCGGTATCGTCGTTGATGACGCGATCGTGGTGGTTGAAAATGTCGAGAGATTCATTGAAGAGGGACTTTCAGCGCGGGAGGCCGCCCATAAAACAATGTCGGAGGTGAGCGGTGCCCTGATTTCCATTGGTCTTGTGCTCTCTGCCGTGTTCATTCCGGCTGCCTTCATCGAAGGTATCACCGGCCAGTTCATGCGCCAGTTCGCCATCACAATCGCTGCGGCTACAGCGATTTCGGTGACGGTTGCCCTGACCCTGTCGCCAGCGTTGTCGGCACTCCTTTTGAAAGACAAGACAACCAAGGCACCGTCGGGCGTGTTTGCGCGGATCTGGTCAGTTGTCGGCATCCCGTTTCGAGCCTTCGGACGGGGCTTCAACTGGGTTTTTGACAAACTTGCAGCTGCTTACGCCTGGCTCGTGTGCCGTCTGGTGAAGGTCACGATCCTGATGCTTTTGATCTATGCCGGTCTGATGTACGCAGCCTATTTCCAATTCAACAGGGCACCAACCGGGTTCATTCCGGATCAGGACCAGGGCTACCTCATCACCGTCGTGCAATTGCCTGCAGGGGCTTCGCTGACACGCACGGACGCCGTCATTCGCGAGGCCAGTGACTTGCTGCGCGGCATGGACGGGTTTTCGCACACGGTCGCCTTTGCCGGTCTTGATGGTGCGACATTCACGAACGCGCCGAATGCGGGCGCGATTTTCGTTGTGACTGATCCGTTTGAAGAGCGTCTGCCAAAGGGGCTGACCAATGACGTGCTGATAGGCCAGGCGTTTGCCGAACTATCCAGCATCACCGATGCGGTCCTTTTTGTCATCGTGCCGCCACCCATCCAGGGCATTGGCAACGCGGGTGGATGGACCCTTTACCTTCAAGACGAGCGCGGCCGCGGCCTGCGTGCGCTGGAAACAGTAACGCAGGACGTGGTGCAGACAGCAAACCAGACCCCGGGCCTATCGCAGGTTTTCTCGCTCTTCAACACCGCGACACCAAAGCTGTTTGCCGATATCGACCGCGTCAAGGCAGAGGAGCTGGGCGTACCGCCTGATCGCTTGTTTGAAACACTGCAGGTTTATCTTGGATCTGCGTTTGTGAACGACTTCAATTTCCTCGGCAGGACCTACAGGGTGACGGCGCAGGCCGAGGGGCATTTCCGGGATGACCCGCAGGACGTCCTGGATCTGCGAACCCGGTCCGACAATGGCAGCATGGTGCCGATCGGTTCAGTTTCGGTTCTCGAACAGCAGACGGGGCCTTATCGTGTCGCGCGCTACAATCTCTTTCCCGCAGCCTCCGTGCAGGGGGCGACGCTTCCCGGTGTGTCAACAGGGCAGGCGATCGCCACACTTGAAGCCATACTGGATGAGCGCCTGCCGGACGGGTTCGGGTATGAGTGGACCGGCCTCACGCTGCAGGAAAAACTGGCGGGAAACACCGCAATCATCGCCTTTGCCCTTGCCGTTGTCTTCGTCTATCTGCTTCTGGCTGCGCTGTACGAAAGCCTCTTCCTGCCGCTTGCAGTCATATTCATCGTCCCGATGTGTCTTTTGGCCGGGATAACAGGCGTGATGTTCCGAGGCCTCGACAACGACATTCTGGTGCAGATCGGCTTCGTCGTTTTGGTCGGACTTGCTTCGAAAAACGCGATCCTGATCGTTGAGTTCGCACGGCAGGCCGAAGAACGCGGTCTGTCCCGGATCGACGCCGCTGTCGAGGCTGCGCGTCTTCGCTTCCGGCCGATATTGATGACGTCGTTTGCGTTCATTCTCGGTGTTGTGCCTCTGCTTCTCGCACAGGGTGCTGGGTCTGAAATGCGGCAGGCGCTCGGAACGGTCGTCTTTTTCGGAATGCTGGGCGTCACGTTCTTCGGTCTCTTGTTCACGCCCGTCTTTTACGTCGCGTTTCGATGGGTGGAGCAGAAGGCATTTATCGCGCCGACCTTGAGCAAACAAAGCTAGTTTGTCCGAAATGAGCACACAAATTGCGCAGCGGATCCCTAAGTACGCGATATCACTTAAAGGTGGAACGAATGGTCGAATTTACGGCAATAGCAGAGTTTTCCCAAAGCCCCCTTGTTCCCCGGTTGCGTGCGCTCGAGGAGCTTCTTCTAGTTTGAAGGCTGTGATTTTTGGTCGGGACAAACTTGCTTTAACACAAAGTTCACCGAGCTGGCTGAACACCTGATTATCTGGCGTAACCTGGAGCATTTGGCTCTTGATTCCGTTCTCAATCCGGGACGGCGGTGGCTGCACAATCGACACAATACGTCCACCTGGACGATCCAAACAAAGAATGAGTCGTCAAACCTGGTGATCTGGTATTCGCGACGCCGCACCAGCGGCACGACATCCAGACTGGAGAGTTGCCACTATTGGCTGCATACACCTGGAAGGTGGACCCGACCGCTCCGGGTTACTATTTCAGCGATGCTCCGTGGCAGCAAGGAAAACGAACGCTCCCAAACCTAGTCAACAGATCGAGAAGTATTCCTAAGCGTTAAATGCTGGTGCGGTGATAAAGCGCCTTGCTGCCTTCACGCTAAGCAGTGCCCACTCGTCCTCTTGCGCATAAAGCGAATTTTGGTCATCGTTCCATGGTAGCCATTGCTCAAGAATTATGTTTATGCCACGCTCATTTGGACCGACAAAATCCAGCACGGTCGGAACATCTATAATACCTGTACCGAGCGGTGTGCCAACAATCGAGAAGCCAACTCCGTAGGGATCGATCGCGAAGCGGCAGTCCTTCAAGTGGAGATTTATTGTGTACGGCGACAGCAACCTTATGGTCTCAATTGGCCATTCGCCTGCGCAAATAGAATTTGCAACATCTAGACAAATGCCAAACTGTTCGGAGTTTAGATTTTGGACTAAGGAAACAAGTTCGCGGGACGGAAGCGCGAAGTGATTTTCAAGCGCAAGTTTAGCCCCTACCCCGGAAAGCGAGTCTTCAAAGCTCTTGATATATGAGCAAAGTTTTTCTTCTCCTATCGAGATATCACTTGCGTCCAAAGATGCACGCAACAGTCTGCAATCCAATTGCGCTGCGTAGTCTAGGTACTTCGGCAAGAGTGTTGAATCAGAAATTCCTGCAAGACCTAGTTCAATTTCAATGTTCATCTCCTTCGTCGCGGAGATGAATTCTCGAACTTCCCCAACGTCACGCTTGTGTAGGGGGATATTGTCGGCTACCTGAAGAAGCTTAAGCCCAAGTCTTTCCGTTCGCCCCAAGAGATCGAGCAACCCCAAAGGTTTTTCAGGAACTCGATCTTTAAAGCCGCACGACCAACGGTACGAAAAACTGCCTAGTCCAATCACGGCTGCCTCACAGTAACGACGCAATAAGCCGATTTATAGAACGAGCTGGGACCCCATCAGCCACCATGCCGTTCAACTCATCAATGGTAATCTTGTCGAGTAACTTTTTCAGGCTCTCCATAATTTCAAACGTGGCTGCGATCGCTTCTACATTGTCTCCATTTCGGGTGAACACGTCATACGCAAACCAACCGTCCCAGCCCATGCGCTCCAAATAGTACAGTAACTCGAGAGTCTCCCAGAGGTTCACAGATGCTGGAAGCATGTCCCAATCGGCGCCACGATCATTGTCATTGAAGTGGACATAAAAGAGCCGGTCGAGATCATTGCCTAGCGCAGCTTCCGCCGCCGGCGTTTCGTTTGCCATCAATGCGTGACCAACATCCATAGTGACGCCGAGGTTGGGAGCGTTCACCTTCTGGCAAAGCACAAGCGATCGCGCCATTGTTGGCAGCACGATCCGATTGCGAGACTCAAACGCTTTGTATTCAATAGAAATACGCACATCACTGCGGTAAGCAGAAGCTGTTTCGAATGCTCTTAGAAGCCATCTCCACTGGTCCTGATAATTGACTTCAAACGGATAGTCCCAGCCGTCAATTAGGGGACAAACCGAAATCATTTTGGCACCGAGCTCAGCGGAAATATCCATGGCGGTTTTCAAGTACTCGGTCGCAGTCTCTCTCACATTTGCCTCTCGAGATGTGAATGAGCCACGACGGAAGAGCTCCTCGGTTTTGACATTCACGTTGACTGCTGAGACTTCCAGGCCGCTCTTTTCAACCAAACCAACTGCTTCGCCATCATGTCCAAGATCTTGAGGATAGACTGGCTCAATTCCGTCAGTCAGCGGAATCTTTAGCGCTAGTTCGAGCCTTTCTTCGAGACTCCTATGTTTTTGATACTCATGGAATCGATCACTGTATCGGCCTATTGTGCCGAGCAGAATTGAGTTTTTGAATGCCATGGATAAGCCTTTCTTCTGGCTAAAAAGCCACCTGCCCTAGCGGCCGTAAACCAAGCTCGGGATAGCAGTGACAAGTTGTGGAAACAGCATAAGGACGCAAAGAAGCGCCAAGTGAACGCACAAGAATGGGAGGATCGCGACCATCATTTTTCCGATCTTGACGTTCGCGATGCCGCCTGCGACGTAAAGGGAGAGACCCACCGGCGGAGTAATGGTACCGATCATAAGATTGATCGACATCAAGACCCCGAAGAAAAGCGGATCGATACCAAAGGCCTTGATTACCGGCAGCAACACTGGTGTGAAAACGATAATCGCAGAGCCACCATCCAAAAAACATCCGGCGATAAGAAGTAGGAGATTGATTAGAAGCAACAGAACCAAAACACTTGTTATGTTCTGTGTGAACCATGTCGCGATAGCCGTCGGAATCTGCTCAATGGTAAGAACGTAGCCAACGAGGCTTGCCGCGCCGACTATCGCCATAACTAACGTTGTATCGCGAGCAGTACGAT
The DNA here is from genome assembly GCF_040530035.1 of Roseibium sp. HPY-6. Taxonomy (NCBI): domain Bacteria; kingdom Pseudomonadati; phylum Pseudomonadota; class Alphaproteobacteria; order Hyphomicrobiales; family Stappiaceae; genus Roseibium; species Roseibium sp. HPY-6. The sequence goes on along the minus strand of NZ_JBEWCD010000004.1, from coordinate 145,485 downwards.
AGAGAATGTCAGGAATTTGCGCGAGTTTGAGTTCTCGGTAAGCAATGCCGATTAGGAATGCATAAGCGACTGCGACTGCAGCAGCTTCTGTTGCACTGAAGGCGCCTGTTCTAATTCCGCCAACAATGAGACCCGGCAGAAAAAGCGCAGGCAGCGATTGAAGTAAAACACTTCGGAAGGCAACCTGCTCATCCGTGTCTGATATTGCGTCTTCGCTCACGGACGGTTTGGAACTGAGATAAATGTAGCCCATTAAACCAAGACACATCAATAAACCTGGAACAATGCCGCCCATGAAAAGGCCGCCAATAGAAACGCCTGAAATCACGCCGTAGAGCACCAGTGGAATCGAAGGTGGAATTGTTGATCCAATAACCCCGGACGCCGCAACAACCGAAGCCGAGTACTCTGGCGGGTAGTTGCGTTCTTTCATTCTTGGTATGATCGTAGAACCTATTGCTGCCGTGTCTGCTACGGACGAGCCGCTTACGCCGGCAAACATCGTTGCCGCGAGCACCGCCACATGAGCGAGACCACCTCGAATCCATCCGACAAGGTGAAATGCGAAATCGATCAATCTTCGTGTAATACCACCTGCCTCCATGAGCTTGCCAGCAAGCAAGAAGAAAGGAATGGCAAGTAAAGGAAAGCTGTCGATTCCCGCATAAACTCGTTGCATGACTAGCTGCGCTGACATCAGCCCGTCGCTAGTCAAAAGTACGATACAAGCAGCAATCAGGGCAAAAACGATGGGAACTCCAAGCAACAAGAGCAAGAAGAACACGCCTGCAAGAATTGCAAGTGCTGTCATTTGGTACTTTCTAAGTCACGTAAAGCTGTAACTGCGAGTGCTTCTCGAACAAGATTTATCGATAGCCAAAAGATCATCATTGCGACCGCAAAAAAGACCACCGAATAGATAAAACCAAAAGGCACCTGCAGCGCGGGCGTTAACTGAGCCCATTCTCTTAAAAGCGCGGACCATGCACCATTTGCCAAGTACCAGGTGCAATAAATCCCGACAGCCTGAGCTCCACAGACACAAAGATGAAAGACGCGCTTTGGTAGCAGTTCAATGATTGTCGTTACCGCTAGATGCTCATTGTCACGACTGAGAACCGCCGCTCCTAAAAACACCATTGTTATCATACAGATGCGCGCGAGTTCTTCGCTCCAGGTTAAGGAGAAATCAAGCGCGTATCTGGAAAACACCTGCGCCAACACAGCGACAACCATGGTCGCAAGTATCATCACCAGCAGGTAGCGCAGCACAGCAAAGATGACGCGCTCAAGAAATGCCGCTGAGTCCAGCAGTCTTTTTTTTCGGTTTTTTGCCATGCTGCGATTTTTAGTTACCTAGCCTGATCGATCAGCTCGATCCATTGCTTGGCTTGATCGCCAAACTCTTCGACTGCTTGTTCACGCAGTGGCGCAACCTTTTCTGCCAATGCCGCGCGGTCCGGCCGCGTAACTTGCATTCCGTTTTCTTCAAGCACTGCGAGAAGGCTGGCATCGTCGGCGGCAACTTTGTCTCGTTGAACCTGCTGACTGTCGATCACTGCCTGTTCAATGATGTCTTGGTGTTCTTTCGACAGCTTGTCCCATTGGTCTTTTGAGTACATGACCATGTGCGTGAGATGCAGATGACCGGTCAGTGCCAAATGGTCATTGACCTCATAAAATGCCGCCGCACTGATGTTGGAAAGCGGATTTTCCTGGCCGTCAACCACCTTTTGCTCCATCGCAGCATACAATTCACCGAATGCCATCGGGGTCGGGCTAGCACCCATCATTTTCACCGATGTCAAATGGTACTTGGCGTTGGGGGTTCGCAGCTTCATGCCTTCAAGATCTTCGGGCGCGTTAATCGGACGCACAGAATTTGTAACGTGACGCATTCCTGCTTCGTAGAAACCAAGGTGCTTCACATCATGTTTTTCGATAAGTGCGGCAACTTGATCGCCGAGCTCGCCATCAAACGCGCGGAATGCGTGCTCGCGGTCATCAAACAAGTATCCGATCTCCAAGGTATTCATGACCGGTTCCCAAGAGCCAAAGAAACCGGTTGTAACCCATGTGATTTCTAGGTTTCCATTGCGTAACTGTTCAACGAGTTCGCGCTGATTTCCTAGCTGACCGTCGGTAAATACCCGTACTTCTATTTCCCCGTTTGAGCGTTCTTCGACAAGGCGCTTGATCTCGCGGGCGCCCACGTTTTCTGGGTGATCGCCAGAGACAACAGTAGCAATTTTAACGGTCACGTCGGCTGCCAGCGCAGGCGACACCAATGCTGTTGACGCACCTAGGATTGCCGTTAGCAATACATGTTTCATTCTCTTCCTCCCTGTTACTTAACTAAGGCACCAAAATCTCATTTGACGCCAAACCGCCAGAACGAGCGCGGTTTAAATTTTCAATGATTTCAATCATTTCATTCGTTGTTCTTTCCCAGTGCGCTCGATAAAGTGTTGCCACTTCCTCTTTTTGCCTGACCTTAATTGCATTCAGCATGGCGATATGCTCTTCAGTCGATTTGACAGGCAGATCCCTGATATGCAGCACGAAAAGGCGAGCACGGTCGGTAAGGACACGCAGACTGTTGTACTGCTGGATAAGACGATCATTTCCCGAGCTGGCCACAATGCTCAGATGGAAGCGGGTATCTGCAACGACCCATGCATCACGGTCGCCCGCATCTATCGCTGATCTCATATCTGCGGTGTGCTGATACAACGATACAATGGCCTCATCCGTGTCTCGTTCACAAAGCAAAAGCGCTGCCTCAAGTTCGAGCGCTCGCGCTACCTGATGGATCTCTCGCACGTCCTTCACGCTAAGGGGTAGAACTCGCACCCCCCTTCGTGGCTGAACTTCGACAAGCCCCTCGTCGCGCAAACGCAAGAGCGCTTCACGAACCGGAGTGCGGCTGAGATCAAATCGTTCGCTAACTTCCCGCTCCGAAGCGAAGTACCCCGGAGCGAGCTGGTTTTTCAGGATTGCATCTCGCAACACAGCGTAGGCCTGGTCCGCCAACGATACGTTCACCTCAAATGCTGGTTTGTTTTTTTGCACGATATGCCCTCCTCTCATAGACATTCATCATCTGGCCTACCAAGTCAAGTATCAACTGATATATTAGATAAGATTCTAGAAAGCGAGTCTATTAAACAATAATTATCAATATGTTAGATGTCTTTGATAGAAAGCCAAGGAGAACGAATGTGCAAAGAAACGCTAATATGCGAGTGCCGTTTCACAATGATAGTGCCTCTCAATGAGGTCGCGATGTCATTAGTTCCAGTGCGTAAATCAGGTCGTTCTAAGCGCAAGAAAAAGCATATTGTTTCAAGCTCGGATCCTCCCGAAGGCAACTCCCAAATCGACTTTTGGAAAAGACGAACCCGCGTTTTAACCATTTTGTCGGGCCCGGATTGACCTTAGATCTGGACCTAAACGTCAAAAAAGACGTGAACTTGCAACAAGCAATTTCGATGAGTGCCGCGCTTACGAAGTAGCAATCAACATACGCGGCTGGCTCGCAAAACTATCGCTGAGGAAGAGGAAAATGGTAGCTGATTTTGTCAAAACCCACACAATCAAGATCAACAAATCACAGATCTTTGGATTACACTAATATGAGATCTAAAGCTGAGCTAGGTCCAGACACGAGTTTTCAGACGCTCGCAGAGTTCTATAAACAATCGGAATACGCTGTTTACCCACAACAGCATCGTAGCGGTGGCTCCTATTCTGCAAACCTCATGCAAGTTGAACAAGAAGCAGTCGACATGGTCGACGCCCCGGTCCCTGAATACGGATTCGCCTTACTCATGTCTAATGTCTCCACGTTGGAAGTCGATATCGGCGACGGTCTTTTGAGATATCGGGACGTACAGCGCGGAAGCCTAAATGTGGTGCCTCCAAGAACCGAGGTGCGTTTCGTTGTACCAAGTTCTCATACTATCCGCGTGCTTTCGATCCCTGCGAAAACTCTTGACCCAATTTTGCTCGAGGCAAGGTTACCTTCCGATGCATTTTCTAACCACTATTTTACAGGAAAGGAATTTACCCCCCAGCCTTCCATCGATGCGTTGATGAACCAGCTGTGGCGCGTCTCTCTAGGCTCTTCGCCATCTGACGATCTGTATTTTGACGGATTGGTACTTCAGTTCGTTGCTGAACTAACTCAGTCTCGCACCCTTTCCCCCCTTGGTGAAGAACGACCTGAAGACATCCGTATCGCACGCGCAATTGAGTACATTGAGGCGCACCTGGGTAGGTCGCTTACAGTTGCCGAAGTTGCCTCTGTTGCCTGTCTTTCGCCTGCACATTTCTCCCGATCGTTCAAAGCGCACACTGGCGAACCAGTTTGGACATTTGTGCAACGGCGCCGCAGTGAGCGCGCAATGGAAATGATACAGCACTCCAGTCACACTATCGCTGACATTGCGTATCAATGTGGCTTTTCAAATCAGGGCCATATGACAACGTGTTTAAAACGCCGTTTTGGAATCACCCCAAGTGCATTGCGAGCTGAACTCCGAGCATCATCACGTCAGAGAACGCGTCGCCGAAAGTAACCCGTTTTCCTTTTGGAGGTGCTCGGGGAGTAACAACTTAGTTTGGGTCGACCTCGAAACCACGGCACCACTTTTTGAGCTTGCCGCGATACCAAGGTAATGCGTCTTCAAGGCATTATGATGCGACGGCTCGGGCTTGACTATAGCCAATGCACTTTCCCTATCCATTTAAGTATTTCCATATTTGAGAAATCACGACGGACCCCTCGCCTACAGCTGAAGCAACACGTTTAACCGAACCGGCTCGCACATCACCAACTGCGAATAGACCCGGGCAAGATGTAGCAAAAGACTGTTCCCTTCCAGCTACAGAACCGGTAAGTACAAACCCGCGTGAATCCAGATTGCAAATAGAACTTAGCCAGTCTGTGTTAGGCGCAGCACCAACCATTATGAACGCTGCGGCGCATTCCAGGTTCCAGTCAAGACCATTCTGATCAATCACAACGCTCTGTAAGACGTCATGCCCAATCAAGGCCTTTATCTGTGACTTGTAGTGGATTGTTATGGATTGGTCAGCATCGAGGCGCGACAAAAGGTAATCGGACATCGAACTGGCAAGGCTTTCGCCTCGAACCAATACATGAACATGCCGCGCACTTCTAGAAAGATACATCGCGGCTTGCCCCGCAGAGTTACCGCCGCCTACAACAACTACATTCGCGCCTTTGCAATATCTTGCCTCCATGTCAGTCGCTGCGTAATAGATCCCTACCCCTTCAAAATGCTCCAACCGATTGAGAGGTAGCCGCCTATATTGTACACCTGTTGCGACTACTATAGCGCGAGCACAGAGCTCTTTGTCGTTGTCTAACGTTACAGAAAACCGGCCATCGGCTTGCCTTTTCAACCTAGTTGCACGTCGAGGGCGCATAAAGCGCGTACCGAATTTCATTGCTTGAACTTCACCGCGCCAAACAAGATCGGAACCAGAAATTCCAGTAGGAAAACCCATATAGTTTTCGATACGGCTTGAAGTGCCCGCTTGGCCACCTACCGCCAAGTCTTCGACAAGTACGGCCGACAGACCTTCTGCGCCAGCATACACGGCGGAAGCAACACCAGCGGGCCCTCCTCCAACAATCAGAACGTCGACCGTTTCGTGGCACTCAAAATCCTGTTGAAGCCCAAGAAGCCGAGCAACTTTTGCTGGTGTTGGCTCTTCGACCACACGATTAGCGCCAAAAACAACTGCCGGCTCATTTCTATGAAGATCGCAGTTTTCGGCGATGTCATTGGCATCGTCCGTACCGAGATCAATCATCTGAAAAGCTATTTTGTTCCGTGCAGCGAACTCAGCAACACGACGCACATTGCGATCAATGTCAGCACCTATGAGCTTCAAAGAGGAATCACCCTCTTCAATTTGGCGACGCCTTCGCGCGGCAAAAACTGAAAGGATAATGTCAGACATTTCAGGATTGCGCGCCATAGCGCTGAGCATTTCCTGTCGAGGGACCGAGAGCAAAACAGCCTCCTCTTTCGCGCGCAATGGAAGCGTATAGGTACCCGCATTTAAAAAGGCGATATCACCTAGAAACTGTGTTGGTCCGAGAGAGTTCGGTAAATAAGGTTCTCTTGTGAATGGATCGACAACTTCAACGCGACCTTTCAAGATGTACAAGAAATCTTCCATAGGATCCCCGACTTCGGCGATCATTTCTCCGGCACTGAACTGAACATTTTGGCCGATTTTACGCAGAGCTTCCACATGACTGTCGTGAAGCGGAGTTCGTGTCATTTCGCGCAAACTAGCTGCAAAACTTTCCATGGTGTGATCCCAGGTTAGATAGATTGCTCAACTCAAAAGCCCAAATATTGCCTGCTTCCAAGTTCTCCGACACAGCTTAGGTCCGGTCACAAGGTTTACGTGAGGTGGCTGATAAGGATGTCAATGTGTGATTGCGTAAGAAAATACGCGAAGAGCACCTTAGTTCTCCATTCATCGAACCCAGTGCGATACGTAAACCTCCAAGACGCTACCAAGTGTGAAGGTTCCAAACCTACATTTGGTTTCGACCTTTCGGCCACTGCGCAGGCAAGAAAAGCACGAATTTGAAAAAAAACAGCACAAATTTAGCAGTCAAACAGACCGTTGCATCACAGCATAGTTAGGTAATCGTGCGCGTCCTGTGACCCGCCTTCCGAACGCGAAACTAATTGTATCCAGGGCTCATCGCGATGCTCTTCAATAAAATTTTAATATATTTCAATATTATAATAAATAATACAGGCTCTTATTCGATTGCATCTTCTAAGTTAGTCTCTTTTGAAATAAATAAATACATAATTTTTTTCACGCTTGGCGCGTTATACTTGCCACTTTTTTCGATCTCCACTGCTTGCAAGGCAGCAGAAGATAGCGTTGATATCGAGTCTCTTCTGATTGAGCGCAAATCACAGAGCAACGCAAACGGTATTCTCGGTTCAATATTCCAAACGTCAACGGATCCAAGAGAAAGGATTGAAAACGCGTTTGGAGTCACAGTGGAAGCTAGCTATACGATTTACAGCAATTGGGATCCTGATCTCGATGAGTTTGTCGCAAATGGCCTATTCGGATTTGCCTCTGGTTGGGAAGTGATTAACCGTGGATCTAACAATTCGGGTTCGTTTTTTGCATACATAGAAAATCGCCACGATCTTTCCACGACAACGGGTTTGCAATTTGAGAGGCAGCAGGGGTCAATTTGGCCCATAAATGCTATATCGAGTCAGCCATTCACAAGGCTCCGACAACTCTTTTACAGACAAGAATTGTTCAACAATCAACTTATTCTTGGCGTCGGCAAACTGAGCACACGCGCGTTGTGGTCGCGCAGCAGATTTACTTCGAACAAAGCAACGACGTTTCAGTCTGCCCCTTTGGCTCTTGCGCGCTCAACACCATGGCCGTCCGACAGTGTAGGTTTTTACGCAAGATGGCAAAAATACGAGAGTTTATTCAACTTATCTGCTGGTGTCTTCGATGCTGAGCCAGAACCCTACGGGTTGGACTTCGATGTTGAGGGCCCCTACTTTTTCTTCGGACTTAGTCTCTTCTCGTCGCCGTGGACACCCGCAAGCGGAACCGAGTTTCCAAATCACCTATTGCAGATCACCACCTACCATCGGCCTGAAACAAGGAGCAGCAAAGATGTTTGGGGATTTGTCGCCACCTACGATTGGCAACTGACACCTCGAGTTGGTGTCGGCAGTCGCTACGGGCTCAGAACGAAAGACTTTGGCGGTATCTCACAGTTGGCCGCAATCGGACTGATAGTTGATCGTCCTTTCGGTCGTGAAGGAGACGCCTTTGGGGCCGGCGTGAGTTGGGCTGAGCAAGGTATGGACGAATTGACCCAGCTCGGTGGTGAAATATTCTATCGATCAAGGGTCCTCCCTGGCATTCAAATAACACCAAATATTCAATTTTTTGAAAGATCAGCGCAGGCGCACCATCGCCAAAGTATAGGCTGCGTTCTAGGAATCAGGACCCATGTCGTCTTTTAGTAATTTACACTTTAGTAAGATTTAACACCTCTCAAACAAATGAAAGGATGGGAAGGAAATCAAATCTCATTATGTTCGACATCAAAGGCAGGTGAACGTGAAGCATAGGTACTTGGCAGAGCCTCAAACACCTCCTCTGGAGGTTGAAGCTAGAGTCGCCGCTGCACGTAAGTCACTGTCATTTTCATCGAACAACTTAAGTTGCGCAATCGTAGACGTATTCAGCCCTGGCTTTGAAGAGTTTTCCTACTCAACGAAGCGCGCACGCTTTTGCTCGATATTAAGCGGCAAAACAAAACTTACCGAAGTGTTTCACTCAGGAAAGCAAATCTATAAAGGAAGTGATTGCCGAGGATTAACGACAATCGTACCAGAATTTATGGAACGTAGGTCAATACTCGAAGATACGGAGATTCAATACCTAAGATTTGATATCGAAAAGCAATACTTTTCATTTTTAGCCAGTTCGATTTTTGGTGAACACTCTAACTTCGAGATTCCACCAGCAGACAATCTTGCGGATGCTCGCTTCTTTAACATCAGTACTGAGTCGCAACGAGCCCTTATTGAACAGGCGGAACCCATGGCGTTTGAAGTTTTGGCTCTAGCATTGACACACTCGATTCTAACTGCCAAAGGCCTCAGATCAAAAACGAAAAAGGTATGGGGGCTTGATACGCGAGCATTGATGAGGGTGCTGGACTACATCGACGCGAATGTATCAGAAACAATACGCCTTGAGACACTCGCCTCAGTGGCCGGACTCGGACCAGCGCCCTTCATTCGGGCATTACGTACTACGATCGGCAAAACGCCAATACAGCTTTTGACCGAAGTTCGCATCTCTAAAGCAAAAGAGCTTATCGCAGCCAGCCACACCAACCTTTCCGAGATTGCCCTTTCAATTGGATACACTAGCCATAGCCAGTTCAGTGCAGCATTTCGGAAGCAAACTGGCTTTACTCCAACCGAATTCCGCGCATCGGTGAGTGAAAATAGGTCAATATTCTGACAGCCTGACTTCGACCATAACCTACGTAATTACACGTAGGCTTATCCTGCATTCACGATGAGAGCCGGATACCAACGTTGCCGACGAAAGCCAGGGTTTGCGGCTCTCGTAGTCGAATGACCGTGGCTACCACCTAAAATAAGCACTCAAGATTTTCAGTTAATGGAGGGTTTTCAGAAGTAAAATCTTGAAACGATAAAGATTAATTGGCTCGAGCTGACATTCCAAAACTGAGGCAATTTGTACTCACCATGTTTCGCCCGTTGTGAAACAGGCAGGAACGGGAACACAGGCACAGTTTTTTCTCAGAAAATGGGGCATCTGCGCATATCGGCAAACTGCGGTTTTCGTAGGAGAGGAGTTCCCAAAAATGGGTGCGAAACACGTGGAATTAAATCTCACAGTAAATGGCGAGAGCGTTAGGCGCGAGTGCGACGCTCGCACCACCCTCTTAGATCTGCTCCGCGATCACCTGGAGCTTACCGGGACCAAAAAAGGCTGCAATCACGGGCAATGTGGTGCTTGCACCGTGCTCGTTGACGGCAAAAGAGTTCTTTCGTGTCTGACGCTCGCCGGGTTGTCCAATGGAGTTGAAGTGACGACAATCGAAGGTCTGGGCACTGAAACTGCACTGCACCCCGTACAGGATGCCTTTATCCGCCACGATAGTTTTCAGTGTGGATACTGCACGTCGGGGCAGATCATGTCCGCGATTGGAATGCTGGCCGAGCCATGGGCATCCGATGACGATGAGGTCAGGGAAGCCATGAGCGGAAATATCTGCAGATGCGCCGCTTACCCAAACATCATTTCGGCAATCCAAGAAGTGAGAAAAGATATGGAGACTGAGCATGCGTGAATTCGAGATAGTTCGCGCATACGACCTGCCGTCTTTGTTCAGTGTGCTTGCCGAAAACCCTGAAGCAAAAGTAATCGCAGGTGGCACTAATCTTGTTGATCTCATGAAACTTGGCGTCGAGCGGCCAGGCACCTTAGTCGATATCAACGGGATGAAAGAACTCAATGGGATCGACTTTACCGATGACGGTGGCGTGATAATAGGTGCTCTGACGAGCAACAGCGAATTGGCTTGGCATAGCCAAATTCAATCCAGACTACCGATGATTTCTCAATCGATACTGGCTGGAGCTACTACACAAATTCGCAACATGGCAACTGTTGGCGGCAACCTTCTGCAGAAGAACAGGTGCCCCTACTTCGCGGATACTGGAGCTAGATGCAACAAGAGAGATCCAGGTTCGGGGTGCGAAGCTCTTCAAGGCGCCAATCGAATGTGTGCTGTACTGGGTGTGAGCAATAAGTGCATTGCCGCACATCCTTCAGACCTGTGCGTGGCGCTGACCGCGTTGGACGCAGTCATCCACGCCAGTTCTTCCAATGGAGCGCGCCAGATTCCGATTGCCGAATTTTACAAGAGACCGGGTGACACTCCGTCAGTGGAAAATGAGCTTGGTGAGGCCGAGTTGATTACGGCTATTCAAATACCAGCATTACCGTTTGCCAAGCATTCAACCTATGCAAAGCTTCGCGACCGAAAGAGCTATGCTTTTGCTCTCGTATCGGTGGCCGCGGCCGTTTCCCATAACAACGGCCATATTGAGAATATCAGGCTTGCGCTTGGCAGCGTTGGTTCAATTCCATGGCGCGCGAAAACAGCAGAACAATTACTTTGCGGAACAACACCGTCGGACAAGGATTTGCGAAATGCTGCTGAAGCAGTGTTTGAAGAAGCAACTCCGCAAAGCGGAAATGCTTTCAAAATCGAGCTGGCACAGCGGGCAATAGTTCGTGTTTTGCGTGAATTGCTGGAGGCCTAACCTATGACAGAGACGATTCTCGGGCGCCCTATTGATCGTGTTGATGGTAGGCTAAAGACGACGGGTCAAGCCAAATATGCATCAGACCATCGTCCAATTCGGTCGACACTTCACGGTGTTCTTCTCAAAAGCACAATTGCCAATGGGCAGATAAGCGCATTTGAGACTTCACAAGCAGCGTCCATGCCTGGCTTTGTGCGGTTTATTAGCCACCTTGACGGCGCTTTGATAAGGGATATCGCGTCTCGAGGAGATGCACCGTTTTTCCCCGGTGAGTTACTTACACCGTTCTTAAGCGCTGATATCCACTTTGTTGGTCAGCACATCGGGATAGTTCTCGCAAAGTCGCGAGAAGTTGCAGAGGCAGCAGCTGCAACAATTGTAGTTCACTACGAGCAACGTCCGGCGCAGCTTTCTTTGCACGGATCAAACGTTACCTGGGAAAGACCCATTCTCTATAACACAGGTGAAGAGCTCCAAATTACAAGAGGCGATACAAAGGCAGAATTGCGCAATGCGGTTTACACTGTTGATCAGCACTACGGCACACCAGCTGAGCATCACAACCCGATTGAGACAAGTTCAACTGTTGCTGAATGGGACGGTGACTCTCTCGTTCTTTATGATGCTACCCAAGGTAATACAAATAGTGCGCGCTACGTTGCTTACGCAATGGGTGTCGGCGAATCCAATGTGCGTGTCGTTAACCAGTTCGTTGGGGGCGGTTTTGGCTGCAAGGGTTTCGCGTGGCCACATACGCTTATAGCCGCTGCCGCTGCGAGAGCCGCTGGGTGTCCCGTGTCGCTTTCGCTGTCCCGCAGCGACATGTACACCTCTTGTGGCCATCGCCCGAATACCGAACAGCACATTGTCTTGGGCGCAAACGCTGAAGGCCAGTTGTTGGCCACGCGGCATACCACACGCTCATACAGGTCTCCGGTTGGTGATCATGTTGAGCCATGCGGCCTTACGACCGCGATGCTCTACGCTAGCAAGAGCATGGATGTTGTGCACGAAGTAGCTGAGCTAAACCTGCCGTCGGGAACTCCAATGCGCGGTCCTGGGGAAGCCTCAGGCACCTTTGCTCTAGAAAGTGCAATGGACGAACTTGCAGAAACCGTTGGCATAGACCCGATCGAGCTGCGGCGTCGAAATCATACCGAAATCGACCCACGAAATGGACGGCTTTGGTCATCAAAGAACCTCTTGCGCTGCTATGACGAAGGTGCGGCCGCATTTCGATGGTCCGAGCGGCAAACTGCACCCGCATCTCGCGTGGAAGGAAATGAGTACGTTGGCTTCGGAATGGCAACGGCTTGTTATCCTGGATACAGGATGCCTGCGCGAGCCCGTCTCAAGCTGGACAGATCTGGCCAAGTGCTGGTTGAAGCTGGCGTGCAAGACATCGGTACTGGTGCATACACAATTATAGCGCAAATGGTGGCTGAGGGGCTTGGCGTTGCAATTGAAAGAGTGACCGTTCGATTGGGAGACACGGCTTTGCCCGAAGGGCCGCTCGCTGGCGGTTCTATGACAACGGCTAGCATAGCATCCGCCGTCGATGCAGCCATCCAAGCTCTACGCGACGAACTTGAGCAGGTCGGAGTGAATACGGCAGGCGCAAATCCGCCCCTATTTGACCTGTTCATGAGCGCAAACCAGGAAAGTTTGTCGGTCGAAAGTGGAAGCGAAACCATGTTTGGCTTCGCAGGCGGACAGGAGACGGATTTAAGCTTCTATTCTTTCGGTGCGATTTTTGTGGAAGCGCGCGTCGACAAAGACTTCGGCATTGTAACACTACCCCGAATGCTTGGCGTCTTCGATGCCGGCCGCGTACTCAACTCTAAGACGGCAGAGAGCCAAATGTTTGGTGGAATGACTTTTGGCATTGGCATGGCGCTTTTGGAAGAAACTGAGTTTGGACCCGACGGACGAGTATTAAACCCGAGTCTCGGTGAGTATTACGTCCCTGTGAACGCAGACGTCCAGCAGCTTGATGTGCGATTCATTGATGAGCCAGACTACGCGTTTAACCCGCTGGGCGCTCGCGGTATTGGAGAGCTTGGTTGTGTCGGCGCTGCCGCGGCAATCGCAAATGCCGTTTACAATGCCTGCGGAGTTCGTGTCCGAGAGCTTCCTATTCGGCTAGACAAATTAATGGAAGGAATGAAGCAATGATCACCTTACGTGGGCGACCCGAAATGGTGAAAACCGAGCATCTTGAGGCCGCAAGGCTGGCTGAGGAATGGCTTAATCGTCTCGGAAAGGGAGATATGGACGGTCTTATGGAGCTCTGGCATTCGGAGGGAGAACTTGAGTTTCCATTTGATCCTAACACGCCAGAGAAACGCATTTCAGGATTCGCGGATCTTGATGCCTATTTCCATCAGACTGGCGGCTATAAAAAACCGCGTGGTTTCACCATAAAAGCTCTCTACCCGGGCGCAGACCCTCAATGGCTGGTTGTCGAGTTCCACGGGGAGTTGACCAGGACTGACACCGGTCTGAACTACTCCAATGAATACATCGCTGTCGTGCAAGTGGTCGATGGCAAAATGAAACTGTTTAGAGAGTTTTTCGACTCTCAGAAGCGAAAGCAGTTCGAGGGTTGAACTATGTCTGAGGACTTGTCACCTAACAAAAAGCGCCTCGTAGGTGGATTTTTTGCCTTGCTTTTGTTCCTTTGCCTACCCGAGACGACAAAGGCTGACCAAATGTTGTCGACTAAAGATCGAATTTCGCTGGTACAAACTTGGTATCAGACAATGAATTACGACTTGCTCGCCGATGAGTTGGATTGGCGCCACGCACCTGGTTTTTTTGGCGGCGAGATACTTACTTCTCGAGACCAGGTCGAAAAACAGTTGGCTCCTTTTTACTTTCAGGTTTTCGATAATATCTCGGTTGAGATCGACCGAATAGAAGCAAGTGAGGCCTCAGTCTTTAGTTTCGGGACGTATGTCTTAACGCCCAAGAACAGTTCTAAGGTTACTCGAGCGCCATTTCTCCACGTCTGGCGCGTTAACGAAGAAGGTAGACTCGCTGGCTTGGTGCAGTACGCGGACACACTTCTAATAAATGATGCACTTCGTTCTGGTCGCGTTTTACTCAGATGAGACTTGACTGTTCAAGCCTATCGCGTCTGAAAGGCGAGCCTTAAGCAACGCCATGTTGCTCAGTCGTGTGTTGTCGGGAAGGTCGTCCTTCGTGGCATATATGGCCTTCCCTTTACGCAAGAACCTGATCATGGCGGGCGTCACAACCGACGTCTGCCTCGTCTTTCCTGCTATCGACGCCGCAAAGGGCGGGCATGGCGTGCAGGCGGTTCTGGACGCCTCCGGCTCTCCGTTCGAACTCTCTGAAGACATGTCGCGCCGTCGGATGGAAGGCGCCGGCGTCGTGCTCACGGCCACGAACACATTATTCGCCGAACTTGCGAAGGACTGGTCAACCCCGGACGGCCAGCAGTTGATCCAACTCCTCTTCACAGATGTCATTCCGCCGATCGATTGAGCAGTGCCACGGGTATTCATGCAAGGTGATCGGGCCGAAACCATCGTGATCGTGGATGGCGTGTTCTTCCGCGCCCGGTCTCGGCGAGGCGCCAGAGCAAGCTAAGACGTGATAAATTGAAGCAGTCGTGTTCGGGTGTCTGAATCGGCCCAATTCAACTGCCACCCAAGCGCAAGTTGGCGCCAACTTAAGGGAACAGCACCAGCCTGGTTCATGCTTGTGATCCCAAGACATGCTTCGGTTGATGATTGTCCGCTAGTGGGATCAGCGACGTGAGCGATGTGATAGCCGCGTGCCAGGGCGATAAGGACAGCGAAAGTGACCCTGCCTTGAGTGCAACAACCCGAGACTAGAAAGCTTTTTCGGTAGGTATCGTTAACAGCCTTTTCAAACTGCGGTACTGGCCAAGGGTCGATATGTGTATTGACAGTTATCCATCGCGATACCGGGCTAAATGACACTATAAGCGTTTTAAGAGAAGCCATTTCTTGTCCAAAGCGTGGTGGCTTCAGCGAGAAAGACTATCTCTACAAATTTTCAATACTCTTGAACATCCGCCACGTGGTTGAACTAATCGGCTGCAAAGTCGAAACACTGCTCCGCTTCCAAACGCTACAGCGTCGACATCCAGCCATCTATGTCCGCAACGATATTATCTGCGACATCTAAAGTGCTGGCATCTCCGCCCAAATCCGGCGTTATGCGGGTGCCGCTCAAGACTCGTTCCACCGAGTTTTCGATTTTCGCCGCCAAGTCCGACCGTTGAAAACTCAACTGCAGCATCATCGCCACGCTCAGGATCGCCGCTATTGGATTTGCGATGCCTCGACCTGCGATATCCGGGGCCGAGCCGTGGACTGGTTCAAACAAGGCCGCACGCCTTCCGTCCGCTTTCAACGGACCAAGCGACGCGGACGGCAACAATCCCAAGGATCCTGAAATGGCGGCCGCACAGTCAGAAATCAGGTCACCGAAAAGATTGTCGGCAACGATGACATCAAACCGCCCAGGATGACACACAAGGTCGAACAGACAGGCATCAGCGTATAGATGCTCAAGCGTAACGTGGGCCCAATACTCTTTGTGAACCGCCTCAAGCCGCTCGCGCCACAAAACGCCGCTTTCCATGACATTGGCCTTGTCCGCCGATGTCACTTTGCCTTTTCGCTTGTCCGCCAGGGCAAAGGCCATGTGTGCGCAGCGGTCTATCTCTGCGCGGGTGTAACTTTGCGTGTCGATGGCGCGGGCCTCACCCTCGCGGTCAAAAATACCGCGGGGTTCACCAAAATAGATGCCGGACGTGTTTTCACGCACCACCAGAAGATCGGCCTCTGCGACAACTTCTGGCCGGAAGGGCGTTTGCGCGATGGCGAGTGGCCAGGATCGCACAGGCCGGATATTGGCGAAGAGGTCAAGCTCTTTGCGCAGGCGCGACAGGCTGCTGCGGGCCGTTGGCCCGCCTGGAATATCGAGATTGTCCCAACCGACACCGCCCTCCGCACCAAAGAGGATGGCATCGACCTCATGCGCCTGTTGTGCGGTCTCATTGCGAAGAAAAACGCCGTGCACCTCATAACAGGCACCGCCCGCCAGTTCGTGGGTGATGTCAATGGGTCTGTCCAACGCCGGTGCAACCGCCTCTAGCACAGCAAGCGCTGCCTGGGTGACTTCTGGACCGATCCCGTCGCCCGGCAGGCACAGCAGACGAAAAGGATCCGATGTCACGTGTGTGCCATGGTCGTCATGGTGCGCCAGGCGTTCCAGTCATCACGCAGCCGATAGGCCACGCGCAGACGCGAATGGAACTCATCCAGGTCAACGTGGCAGCTGCGCACATGGCGATGCGATCTTGCCGGATCAAAGCGTTCGCGGCCATGCAGTAGGCGTTGGTTGTTAAAAACCATCATCTCGCCTTCCTTCAGCTTCGTGGTCACTCGGCCTTCGCCTGAATAGATCATCTCCAGCAAGATACGCAGCGCATCATAGAAAGGTTCCACCTGGCCTAGTGGACAGTCAACCGGTGCCATGCCGCGATCATTGATCCGAATGCCGCTGACGCGACTATAGACATCCGTGGGAAAGATCGGTGCCTGAACATCAAACACGCGCCCTTCTTTCAGGATGCGGTGGTGGCGGGCATTGACCGTCTTGAGGATTTCAAACTCCTCGGGGTGTTTCTCAGCCATACGCGCGGCCAGCCACAGGCCATCAGCCATGGTACTTTCGCCGCCAGCATCAGACTGTTTGAGCACATGGAAGAACGTGATTGAGGGGACCTCAATACGATAAGGTTCATCTGTATGCAGTTCCAGAGCCACGGCCATGTCGCCCACGATCTCGGGCGTGGGTTTCGCTTCCAGTTCAAAAATGCCGTAGTTTGTCAGGTGCAGCTTGCCCACAAGCCCGGCAATTTCCTCGGTGCGCTCACGTGCGACGGGCACGTCCTGCAAGATCACCACCCCGTCATCGCGCAGGGCTTCGAGGAAAGTCAGATGTGTATCTGCGTCAGCCGACACGTCTCCATAGCTGAGATAGGTCAGGCGATCCTTCATCTCCGTGCCCCACGGCTCCGCAGCCGGTTGACGGCGTAGACGCTCCGCATTGGACAGGCAATGCCCTCGAAGCCAGACTGGTGCAAAACGTGACACATGGCCCTTGCCCCACTCCACTATGGCTTCGCCGTCTTGACTCCTCGCCGCCAAAATCTGCGGTCGTGCGGGTTGATCAGTCAGCTTCACGAGGCGCACGCCGGTTTCGCTCGAGCCGCAAATTGGGTTGTCACAGGCATGAAGCAACCAGATCGAAGGGAACACACTTTGATGCCCGTCACCCCAGGTGACAGTCAAACGGTCCGCTGTGAAACTTAAGGCTTCGATTTTGCATGCGTTCTGTCGCTTTAGCATTTTAACGCTCCCAGGCTGCTTACCCAAAGATGAGCCGCACGAGGATTGTTGACAAATGAGAAATTGAACATCATCTGTTAAATTGTATTCAACAGAGGGCGAGAATCATTCAACCCAAGCTACGCGATCCTTCGTTCGTAGCCGCGCTTGTCTATTTTGACCGGGTTGCGGCGCATCTGAGCTTTTCTCGCGCAGCCCAAGAGCTTAGCGTGACCACATCAGCGGTCAGCCACCGCATAAAGCGCCTTGAGATTGCAATGGGTCGGCGTTTGTTCTCGCGCGATCGCACGCAAGTTGTACTCACTCAGGCAGGCTACGAACTGCGCGCCGCGACGCAAGACGCATTTGGGACGCTCGATCGCGTTGTTGAAACTGCGACGTGTCAGCGGACACTGCGCGTCTCTGTGGGGCCTTACCTTTCGGTGGCATGGCTGATGCCGCTGCTGGGCAAATTCGAAGCGCTTGACCAAGGCGCGAGAATTGAACTTGTCCATCAGATCGGCAAGCCCGATTTTAGAGACGTCGACATCGCCATTTGGTGGACCGAACCTGAGCGTGCGGGAGCGCATGCGAGGCAGTTGTTTTCGTCAACCATGGTTCCCGTGGCCAAGGCGCACACTCAGGACGTTGGGGCCGTTTGGGACCAGGGCCTTCCGCCTTTGCACTACCGAACGCGGAGAAACTGGTCGGATTGGCTGTCGCGCGCAGGTGGCCCGGAAGACTTCGCCAAGCAGGGCGAGGTGTTTGAAGACCCAAACATCGTCTTGGAAGCGGCGGCGCTTGGCCGAGGCATCGCATTGGGGTTTGCGCCGTTTGTGCAAAGCCATATTAGTAGCGGGCGCCTGCAACGGATATCTGACGTGGCCGTGCCCTCTGCGGCCAACTATTTCCTAATTGTATCCGTGGACAATGACAGGCAATGCGCAGACTTTACGGAGTGGCTTTACTCAAAAGCCATGGACATGGCCTAGATGTGGTCGTAAAATGTCCGGGTTTAGAACAAATGGGCGCCCGCACTCTGAGGCTCTATCTAAAAACACTCCGTGATGCGATAGCCGGGCGGTGCAACCGACAGTGTCGCGTTGATGGATCAGGAAAAACCAGCAGGTCAGATGGCATCGTCGGGCGCCCAACTTTGTCAAGAAGATCGGGGCTGGCCACGGTTGTAACCTTAACTCCCAAGAGGCGATGGGCAATCATGTCAGGCCAATACCCATTTCCGCAGGTGACAAAAAACATTCGCATCCACATTCTGCGGTGAAACCATCAGCGGCGTGTGCGCCAGTTCAATTTCAACAGACGGAAACTCTGAATTGAGGGCTCTCAGACAAGGCAGCCTCTAGCGGGTGCCAAAGCTTGGCTTCACGGCAAAGCGGATTTTGATATGATCGGACTTCGTTTGACACATTCAAAATCGCGCACCGAAGGATCTCAAACGCCTTTGTCACCTCTTCCGCCAAACGCATCCGGTCATTGGTCAAAACTACCCGGGACCCGATCAGGAGAAAAATGTCAGGTTCAGCTTCGCTTCCAGCCCGCGAACATGTAGGCCGTTCATTGTCGGCGACGCATAAAGCTCCTCTGAAGCGGCGCGAAGATTGCCCAGACGGGCTGCGGAATCAAAGGCCACGAACGCGGGAAGAGACAGGAGGGCGACCACGCTTGAAAAAAATGCTAACGCAAGTGAGTCTTGTATTGATCCTTGAGCCCGCGCGACTTTAGCGCGGCGAAAAACCTTGTAAGGAAAGCTGACGCCCACCAAATGCCGTCGCAATGGTCGCGCTCAAGGGTGGAGGCGTTTCGCGCCCGGCCTTTCCTGAACGTAATGATGTGCGATGTTTTTTCGCCGCGCTAAAGCCGCACTCCCGCAAGCCTTCATCAAAACCATCGCCGGAACTTGATTTGTACGGACTTAAAAGCTCCGTGGGCACTAAGCAAGATTCTTGGACAGATCGAGCCCGATCACCGTCTTAAGTCAAGCTCTCCTTCTTCTCTACCCCTTGGACATTAACCCTGCGACCCTCCAATAAAACGCATTGGGTGGGTAGAGCGGCAACCGCTCTATCTATTAAGATTTACCTCAATCTGGCATAAGAAAGGCCGTGCATAAAGCACGGCCCTTTCTTAGAAAACTCACGTGTTAGCGCGTATTTGTTACTGCCGCGGGAAGCCAACTCTCGAAGTACCATTCCAGTCGCCCTCAAATTGGCTGATCGGCACGTTAGGTTGTTCTGTATCGGCAAACACCTTGCGAACGGGAACCGGGTTTGCACCGTTCAAATCACCAACAGTCTGATCAGGAAAGTCAGCGAAAGCTGAATGATTGACAGTGTTCTTGCTGACGCTCAAACGACCGGCAGCGCGCAGGGCCTTTGCATTCGCGATTTTCATCTGTTGAATAGAGACAGGCTGGTTGCCATTTCCATCGCCGAAGGTCTGGTCCGGGAATTCAGCGAAAGCGTTGCCGATAAGTGCACCGGACACGAAAGTTGCGGTTAGAGCTGAGGACGCAATTTTCTTTATACTACGCATTTCATTTCTCCTTTTACCTGATTATACAATTATATACAGCCCTCTTGTAGTCTAAATACACTAACGATATTTGCCTTCACGAGCGCTGTGAACTCGATGTAGTAACTAAAATCGAAAAAATAATACATTTTACAATTACGTGAAGATGGATTTACTTATTTGATGTCGAAATCACATCCCGGTGTTTGACTCGTTACTGAGCAGCAAAAACTAGCTGGTTTCAGCAACAACGAGAATAGAAGAAAACCATATCGGCGATCGCAATAGGAGCGGTATAGCTAACTCTCTGACGACGCAAAGCTTTCGTCAAAAGGCACATCTCTCTCGATTGGGGGACGGATTTCAAGCCTTATAAAACTTTCAATTCCGAAAAGCATTGCAAACAGATTGATCTGTTCACCGAAGCTTCACTGGCCGCTTGCAGCCCAGACTACTAATCGCTCTTGCACTGAATTTTGAGCGAGCGCGTATAAGCTTTGCTAAAAAAAGGCAGAAACCTCAGTATGCTGTGAGACAATCCAGGATCAGGATCGACCGCACTTGAGAGTAGTTCGATAAGCTCGTGGACTATGCGATTAGAACGCTTGTGATCGATAACCGGGTCATCATAGTACTGATCCCAAATCTTTGTAAGTTCAGGGTACTTTTCAGGTGCTTGATATGCCGATTGCAGAATGTACTCTTCAGAGTGACTGATGCTCAAGCGTGACCCGCCTGCGTACAATTCGAATGCCATAGCTTTCCAATCATGGTTCGGGCCGATAGCTTAGGCCGTTTACTCATAAACGGTAATGTCCGGTTTTGTCGGTAGCCCGGACTTTAGCTGTCGATCCTACATTGTTGCCAGACCTAAATAGCCGTCATCGGTTGGTTGTGCAGTGAAGGTCTCGAGTGAGTCCATCTTAACCAACGCTGCACTCTGCGCGAATGTCAGCTATTCAAAAATCGCTTCTTACTTAGAGTTAGGGGGCATAGCTGTACAGGTAGATTGCACAAAGGTAGAATTTGCGCATGAACATCTATGATTTCGATCACATCGTCCTGTGCGTCCGAGACGTGAACACAACTCTTGAATTCTATCGAAACGTGCTCGGCATGACGGCGCGCGAAGAACGCCCGGGCAAGTGGTCTCTCCACTTTGGGTCGAGCAAGATCAGCCTTCAGGACGCGCTCACCGCACCGAAGTTGGCGAAAATGACCGTCCCCGGCAGTGGTAACTTTTGCCTCATCACCGATACGCCCATCGAAGACGTTATCGAGAAACTGAACTCATGCGACGTCGCTATCGTTGAAGGGCCTGCAGAGAAACTGGGGGCCGTCGGCCGGTTGATGTCGGTGTATTTTCGAGATCCGGACGACAATCTTGTCGAGGTCAGCAACAGATTGGTCTGATGACTTGACTGAGTGTTGACGCTGAGACCTTGGACGGCAAGCGACGGCATCGGTTTAAGCCGATGCCGGCAAACGAATGGATGAACACCGCTTCGGCCCATACCTCGACTGCAGCATGCTGCGCGGAATTGCGATAGGGCCGGCACGTTGTATCAAGAAGCTGTACGAGTTCGCCATGATGCCGGTTCGAGCATCGACTTGTGGGCTTTAGCCGTACTTGCTCAGGGCGTCGGACACAGACATGCGGGGTACACGGAGCAATCCGTCCGTGGTGCGCTTTGCGGTTTCCATGTCGATATTGAAAATCTCGTAAGGTTGTTCAGCCCTGTCATCTAGGCCAGTTACAATGACGTCGAATGTGTAAGACGGCTCTTCCGCGATGAACCAGTGCACGTTGTCGTCATCCTCACCGATGGAGGACAGATCGCCCGCACGGATCAGCCGATCTACTGTTGGTCGAACGCTCAAGGTGCGTTCATCGCGTGACACCTGGTCGTACTGGCGCAGCCGAAATCTCCCTGTCAGTGGCAGATGGGCCGAGACCATGTTCGAATGTCCGTGCGGAATGATAGACCTGCCCGTATCGACCGCGAACAGCTTCGGCAGGAAATGCAATGTTTTGGCCTCATGGGTCCCAAAATCGATCCGAGCTGTTGAGACACCCAGATCAGCAAAACCGATTCTGGACGCAAGGCGATCGAAATCTATCCCTTGCATGAGGTCCGTCTCGGGCACTGCGGACAGCAATTCACCAATGCCGGACCGCCAGTCGTCTATCGACATCCGGGCACCGCGCAGTGACCCCGATAGCTCGTCAATCCTTGAAACCAGACGCTCGATTTCGCGACCGGCCGACCCTGCGAATGCGGACGTGCTGCTGCCGATGCTCAACAGCGAGGTGACCGCGCCCAACTGCGCGACAACTGACCTTCGTGTCATCCCTGAATCCATGCGGTGACTGTATCAAAATTTGCACGGTTTTTGAATGTTGTCGGTGCAAATCGATCCGCACTTGACTCGGGCCAGGGTCGGCTGCCGCGTAAAACCGCGCTCACCTGAACTAGGCTAACCTAGATGCAGGAGCTTGTCTGTCTCCAATAGTCGGGTAAGTCCGCTCTTCTTTTGGAGGGTGCAGCGAACGACGGCCTGTATGGACGTAGTTTGTGGTATGCTTTGTGGATGATGATCTCAGATATCGAAGACTATTTTGAGAAGGGCTGCGGACGGTGTGAGCGCTTCGATACCTCAACGTGTTCAACAAAGGCTTGGAAAGAAGGTCTCGCAAAACTGCGCGCTATCTGCCTCCGGGCCGGTCTGAAAGAGACAGTCAAATGGGGTCACCCCTGCTACATGCACGCGGATCGCAACATTGTAATCATTGGGGCATTTCGGCACAATTTTCGTCTCAGCTTCTTCAATGCAGCACTGCTCGCAGACCCCGCAGGCGTATTGGAAAAGCAGGGACCAAACACCCAACATGCTGACATGATCCGCTTCACATCGAACGAAGGTCCAGCAGAAATTGAAAGTGTTGTCTTCGCGTACCTGAACGAAGCAAAGGACTTTGCCGAAGCGGGTAAAAAGCCTCCGAAGGATGACAGCGAGCTAAACCTTCCCGAGGAGCTGGTTGATGTGCTCGACACCGATCCTGAGCTTTCCGAAGCATTCCACGCTCTGACGCGTGGACGGCAGAAGAGCTATGTCATTAGCCTGAACGGTGCAAAGAAATCGGATACACGGATCAGTCGAATCAAGAAGTTCCGCGACAATATCATCGACGGCAAAGGAGCAAATGAACGTTAACGCGCTCGATCAGTCGGATGCGCGGCGATTGGCAGAATAGTCACACTCAAAAGCACTTAGGCCAGAAAACGGGATCACAGATCTACTTCCTTCAGTGGATCTCCTGTGTCGATGAAGAAGCGTCCGCCGGTACGCAGGGACGACTTTATCCGGACCATTGCCTGAGCTCCGATTTCGGGATGACGTCCGTCGAACGCACCTACTCGCATTGCAAAGCAAAGATCAAAACGTGGCTCGTTGTCTCCGCGCTCGAACGCCTCGATCGCACTCACTCTGAACCCCAGATGCCCCGAAGTGATTTCTTCGACTGATAAGCGACGCGCCGTTGATATCGCCTTTTCGGAGCGATCAATGCCGAGCACAAATCCGCCGCCGACTCGCCGTGCAACCTCCCGAGCCGCAACTCCGGGCCCGCATCCGATTTCAAGGACGCGCATGTCACTGCACAAGGGTAAGGCATCGACAAACCTGATGACCCGTTCTGAAGACTTGGAGGGCAATGCTCTATCTCCGAGCTTTCATTCCCAAGGACACCCGATGCTCAATCGTCAGGTGCTTGGCTGCGATGGTCATCGTTGTTCTCGGCAACCGATCTTTGTACTTTTCAAGGAACGCCATCAACGCGGCCGGGTCTTTCTTTCCGGCCTCTCGTGTCCAAGACCCAATGGCCTTTTGCACATACGTGTTTTCGTCGTCGACGAGTAGTCCAGCGATGCGAAAGGTATCAGACACATCCCCTCTGCGAATAAAGGCAAATGTGCTGACGATTGCTGTGCGGCGCTCGTGTGGGTTCTTGGATCGGGCCAAGCGGTCAAGCAATGACCGGTCCTTGTCGAGCAGGTATCCTCCTATGACATGCGGCGCGGCACGATCCACGAAGTCCCAATTGTTCAACCGGTCGTGACGACGAAGGTAGAGATCAAACAGGGCTTTACGGTTTTCATCGGGCAACCGCTTCTTTCGGGCCTGAAAATCCATGACGGAGACCGCCGCCATACGGACCTCGTAGCGAGGGTCATCCAAAAGCGCGTCGACTTCCGTGAGCGGCAAATCGGTGTACGCCTTCGCAATTGGAAATACTTTGGGCATCGGAACACCCATAATCTGGGTGTCCGGGTCGTCTCCTCGGAAGAATTTGGCGACATAGTCGATCTTGGCGCTGTCCGCCACTTCCTCCAGCGCTGCGATGACATCTGAAGCCCTCATGTCAAACCGACAACCTCAAACAGTCTCAGGCAGCATCACGTCGAGTTTAGTGTAGCTTGCCTCAAGACCTTCATCCATCGGTGATTGCAGCACGAGATCGCGCGTTTCCTTGCTTTCATAGTGCAGCAGCATCGTGACGGTCGTGTGTCCGTTGTCCTCTGTGAAGGTCTGTTCGACGAGTGTCTGGCTATCCGGTACGAAGTCGAAGACCTCTGTGCACACGATTCGATGACCATCCACAATCTCGCGATAGATACCGTTGGCGCTCATTCGACCATCGGGCCATTCCCAGACATAGCGATAAGCCCCTCCGACGCGCAGGTCGATGTCGCATTCAGGCATCGTATGACCCTGGGGACCAGTCAACCACTGTCGTACAAGATCAGGCTCGACATGCGCGCGCCACACAAGGTGTTTCGGAGCTGCGAAACTGCGGATGATCTCGATTGTCGTTTCGGTCGGAGTGATCATCTTTAGCGGTTTCAGTGATCGGCCTCCTTCTCGACAAGCTCAGAAAGCAAAGTGTCAAGTCGTGCGAAGTTTGCTTCCCAGACGGTTTGGTATTGTTCCAGCCAATCGCTGATGGCCATGAATGGTTTCGCCTCGATCTTTCTTGGTCGCGCAGTGCCTTCGACGCGTGACGAGATCAGGCCGGCCGTTTCCAACACCTTGAGGTGCCTGGAAATCGAGGGTTGCGACATCTCGAAAGGTTCGCTGATTTGATCGACAGTAGCTTCACCGTGGGCCAAGCGCGCCAAGATTGCGCGCCGGGTAGGGTCAGAGAGAGCCTTGAAGACTGTATCTAGTGTTTCCATGCTTTTATTATATTTGAACTTCGCTATATAGCAAGAAAGGAATTAAACCGCAATCTGTGATAGCTTCGCACCTGTGCCCGTTCAGATCATGTGATGCCCTGCCGCAGGCTCGTGAAAATCGAGGAGGACCAATATGGTTCACGTAGTGCTTTTTCATTCCATTCTTGGACTGAGATCCGCGGAACGCGAGATCGCAGCAGCAATTGAAGCGGACGGTCATATCGTGTCGTTGCCGGACCTCTTTGGCGGTCAGACAACTGAGGCCTACGAGGATGGTTTCGTGCTTAAAGAAGCGGTAGGCGACAAGCTCATTCGGAAACGTGCACTTGAGGCGTTGAAGATCGCCCCCACCACCGCTGTTCTGGCCGGCGTGTCTTTTGGTGCGTTCCTGGTCGGGCAGCTTTCGGCGTCGAGACCAGATATGAAAGGCGCACTACTCTTTGCAGGCGTTGCGCCGTGGGCAAAACCGCCTAAGGCCGGTTTGCCGGTTCAAGCACATATCGCGCAGCCTGACCCGTTTGATGATGAAGTGTTCTTCGAAGGCTGGCTGGCCGACGAAATGACCGCCTGCGACATGTTCCGATACAAGGGCGTTGGTCACTATTTCTTGGATCGCAACTTGTTAGACTACGATGCCGACGCCGCAGAAACGTGCCTAGGTCGCGTGCAATCATTTCTAAGAGACCTTTGAAGTTCGTTCCTGATATCGACTTAAATGTGTCGCCGAAACATCGGGCTGACAAACTTGCAAGGTAACGCGTTTGGATCTGTCCGTCGCTAGAGCAGACCTTGGTGAAATTGCAGCGAAAGAGCGCTCAGTCTCGCTGAGCGTTACTTCGTACCAACGGCATCGAATGGCGGCTTCGTGTCATCTTGAGACGATCCGGTCGGAGAGAACAGGGTCTGGTTCTAGCAACGAAGCAGACATTGAACGAAGGACAGATAGTGTGATTCAAGCTCCATGAAGGAGCTCCGATCATGCGATATGCCCTAACTGACATCGACTACTTCTTACTCCGTTCTTCCTGTCGCCTTGGAATTAGCTCCTCGATCCGATTGATCGCTTCTTCGGCAACTTCCAGCCCGCTGGCCTTGAAGATATCTGCGAACTTCCACCGCACATTCGCCATACAGGCGACTCCCTGGATTTTGCCGGACTTATAGAGCTGGTTGAATCCGGAGTAACCGTCGGCGTGTTTGCCTTCGCGGTCGGTGCTGAACCGTTACCATGCGGCGGGCGGATCATCGCCACCCCATGGCCGTTCATCCCGAACGTAGGTCCAGATGCGTGCCGTCGCGCATTTGCCCTTCACCTGCATCTTGGTGGGCGTATCATACGCGAAGATGGCCTGTCCGGCGCGAACATGTCGGCCAATGGCCTCGGCCAGAGGTGATTGGCATATCGTCTCGCAACCACTGCAGGCCAAGCGGGGGCGCGAGATACGGTTCATGATGAAGCCTCCGGGGATGTAGTCCAACTCTTCCGTTACATCCTCGTCAGTTTTGCTAAGCTTACCCCCCACAGGTGCATTCCTGACCCTGCGACAGCACTTCTTCGAAGCGTGGCAGTTTTGGGGGGTAAGGGCTTGGCCTTCTTCTCGGCAATACCCTCACTATCTGGAGGGGTAATCTGCGCTGCCGCCGTTTCCTCTTCCTCCAAGCGGTGTTCCAGTGCGAGCTGATCGGCGGTCGCGGACGTTGCGTCAGAACAGTAACGACGATGAACCGAAAGCTGATCTTCAAGCTTGGCGATTTTAAGGGCCTGCGCTTTGGTCAACTCGGCCAGACCTTCCGCCGTGACACGCAGTTCAGCGGGATCAGAGGGCAGCGATTTGGGTTCGTCCAGCATGGCCCGGTGTATACCCGATCAGCTTTGCGATGTGAATCCTCTGGCGCTGGATTTGCAGAGATGTTACCCACTGTCAGCGGTCGCGATGCCCGGTTCGGCATCCGCCAATTGATCCCCCTAACAACATCGAGAGCTGCGCCGGGTTGACGGAAACTTTGCCATCGGCGGGCGACGGCCACACGAACCGACCTTTCTCAAGACGTTTTGAGAATAGGCTCGCACTCTGGCCATTCCTCCACGCAATCTTCAGCAGATCGGCCGGGCGACCACGAAACACAAAGAGATGGCTGGAAAAAGGATTTTCGCGAAGAACCTTCTCAGCCAAGGCGGACAGGCCGTTGAAGCCTTTGTGCTTGTCAGTGACCTCGGCGGCAAGCCTGACCTTGGTTTGAGCGGGAACTGGGATCATGTGCTCAGCTGCCCGATCGACTAGGCCAGTGCATCGGGGTCATAGCAACCGGTAATCCGAAGACGGTGACTGCCCACCAATTCAAAGACCATTTCGCCATGCGCAGCATCGCAAAACGTCTCAGCGCTAACAGGCTACACGACCTCGATCGGCAAGAATAGGTCTGGTTCTGATCTTAGGGTTTGGTGTCAGCCTCGGACCTTTCAGTCAGTTGAAAACCTGGTTCGGGTTTACGTCCTACCGCCGCGCGACCTGAACCACTGAAACACCTGGCAAACACGTCTGCTCACAGATCATGCGCTTCTCGTCGTGCGACTACTTGCTGCGTTTACGCCGCTTCGCTAATCTTGGTCTCGTAGTGTCCAATTAACTTAGGCGGACACTATCCCTCATTAGCGAACCCCGGTAGAACAGTCACACCGGACTGATACTTCAGGGACAAAGATGCGATTTGTCGGGGTCAATGAAGCCCATCAAGTCGTACAACAGGTGATGCATCGCGTTCATAGTGGCTCGGACTTGTACCTAAACAATGTTCCACTGGAGTAAAGCCAACGCTCATGGGCATCAGTAAACAAGCCCACGCGTGAGAGGATGGATGCATTTACATACACTGCGTCGCCACCATAAAAGGTCCTTACAATGAAAGGGTGGACCATACACTTCGGTTGACGACGTTCTGAAGCATCTCCTTGTCGAGCGATAAGTTCACGACAGACTTCTTCATCCGGACGCTTTCCTGCTCAAATTCCCCATTCTACTCCGTTCCAGCGAGGAGAATTATTGCGGACAATTCTAACGCAAAACGCGGTCATTCAGGAGAGCTGGTCGTAGCCTATTAAACCTATCTCGCCGTCGCTGTGCTGCTTAGTTCATTTAAGCTTGATTGAATATCTTCTGTTTTAATCTCGATTGTGCTCGATACTTGGCTGGTTTGCTCCGAAACTAGCTGTACGCTTCGAGCGATTTCTTGAGTTGCCTCATCTTGCTGTGCAACGGCGTCAGAAATGCCCGATGCAATTTCTTGGGCAAATGTAGTGACTTCTGTAATATCTTTAATCGCGATCACTGCTTTGCTTGCTTCAGCCTGTATTTCATTTATCTGACCGGCAATTTCCTGCGTTGCTTGAGCAGATTGACTTGCGAGCTGCTTTACTTCGCTGGCTACAACAGCAAATCCTTTTCCTGCTTCGCCCGCTCTTGCGGCTTCGATAGTGGCATTTAAGGCAAGAAGGTTTGTCTGTTCTGCAATTCCGTCGATGAGTTGGAGTACTTCACCAATTCTTTCTACGGACGTTCCAAGCGCTTGAACTATGTCAGCTGTTTCGCTCGCGTTGCTCGACGCTTTTGCTGATGCATCTGCAGATTGCTTAACACGATTTGCTATGTCAGCAATCGATGCGGCGAGCTCTTCGGTAGAAGACGCAATTGCCTGAACATCTCGCGCTGCATTGGTTGCGGAAGAGCCAACTTCCGCTGACAATGATGCAGCAACGTGCCCGACTTTCTCGTGCAGTTTCATTTGACGCTCTGCTTCGAGTTGGGCGGCTTTTTGTTCATGGATATCGATAAGAGAGCCGCAAGCGCGCTCCGCAATCCCGGAGTTGCCACGTGAAACGCCGCCGATTGCTCGGAACCAGCGATAGGAGCCGTCTTTCACCTTAAGACGATAGGTCGTGTCATAAGTAGTGCCACCCGATGCGTCATTCAAACACGCTCCGAAGGCATCAAAGGTTGGTTCAACATCATCAGGGTGCAATCGATTGGCCCAAGACCCAACCACATTCGGAAATCCTTCAACATCATGGGGATCATAGCCCAAAAGCGACCGGAACTCTTCTGACCACTGCCATTTGCTTTCCGCAGCCATTGGGTCGCCGTTCATCAAAACCGCATCCCAAAGACCTACACCAGAAAAGCGATCTAGAAGAGCAGATCTTTCCAAGAAATTCTTCTCTGCGTGAATGTCAATTAACGCGCCACAGGCGCGCTCTGCGACACCGGAGTTCCCGCGAGCGACACCACCAATGGCACGAAACCAACGATAAGAGCCGTTTTTCATTTGCAAGCGATAAGAGACGTCATAGCCGGTACTGCCGGAGGCGTCGGAAAGACATGCACCAAACGCTTCAAATGTCGGCTCCACGTCTTCCGGATGCAAACGGTCCGCCCAAGAGCTTACAATGTCAGGAAATCCATTGAAGTCGTCTGGACCAAATCCGAGAAGCCTTCTGAACTCGCGTGACCAGCGCCACTTACTCTCAGGCGCCATGGGATCACCACCTACAAGCACTGCGTCCCACAACCCGACACCAGCGTAACGGCTCAATAGCTCCCAAAGCTCAGCATAGTTTTCATTAGTTTTTTTGGCGCTCTTTGATCCAAAGAATGAAAACTTGGGCATGACAAAGCTATCTCCGAAAGAAATGTCCTATGAAATTAAAATCATGCCTTAGTTAAGGCCATACTAATCTCGGCCAATTTGGTGAAATTTTTTGCGCTAAAAATTGCGGTGAAACAACTACGGACAAAAGGTACCAGCGATGTTGTTGTTATCGTTTTGGTAGACTTGTCAGTTGGGTGCTCCCCATGTTTCAGGACATCGACACATGTAAAAAATGGGAGGCCCACTAACTTACTCTCGGCTTTAACGGTCTTTCTTCAAAAGTTCAACCACCTGCAATGAGATTTCAGGATCCGATCCGACCACGTGGCGGGGTTCAGGGTATTTGCCCTGAATCACGTCGCTTCTATACTCTTTAAAGGCCTCAATTCGACTCTCCTGCAGTCGTTGTCGTTCTGCAGCAAAGTTTCGATACACCTTGGAGTGTCTTGGAACGTGTCCCGTGTTCTCCCCAAGGACATCGCACGTATACAGATATTGACCATCACACCCGTCCCCGGAGCCCATCGATATCATTAGGATATCGGTATTTTCCGTCAATACACGCGCAACTTCGCCTGGGACAACCTCGACTTCTGCTGCAAATGCTCCGGCTGTTTCCAGTTGACGCAACTGATCGACCAACAGCTCAGCCGTCGGCAAATCTTTGCCGACGGCTTTGAAGCCGCCGGTCCATGTCATCTTCTGTGGGATCAGGCCGAGATGCCCGCAAACAGGCAGGCCGTCGTCTGTCATAAGGCCGATTGTTTTGGGTGATGCACAGCAATAGACCGCATCCGCGCCCGTGCTGTAGGCCTTATATGCCCATCGTATATAGTCGTGTCCATGGCCTGCGACCCAGAAATCCTCTCCAATGACTGTGAACAGATCGGGGGCCGCGTCCCTAAAGCTGCGGTGCGCGACGAGGGCTTCCGGCGCTGATGCCATGTCGATTCCAGCTTTGGAGGCGGCTTCGGCCTCTTCAAGACTTTCAACGCGCAGCATCGTGAGTTGACGCTCTTTACGCAATTCCCTGAGATCGTGAACCGTCAATGACGCTCGGTTGAACATAGACTTGCTTCCTTCAGTAGTGTTTTGAGCGACGTCTTGGAAGACTCCAGATCTGCTGCGTCGATGACGGCTTCCGACGTAATCATGTGGTGCGCTATCCGCATATCTTTGCCGATACTCATTCCGGGCCCTACACCCACCGCAGCCTGAAGCCGCGAAGCGCCATCAAGCTGGAACATGATCAGAGATCCCGATTTTCCTGCACGTTTAAGCCACTTGCCATCCTGGTCGGCATAACCAACCGATTGAACATGCAGGTCCAATTGATCCGTCCAGAAGCTCGGCAGCAGTCTGCGAGAGCCTGTTTTCCCAAGCATTGCCCTGGCTGCGAGTTGGCCCATGTCAATCGCCGGTTGCCAGGCTTCAAGGCGCATGGTGCCATTTGCTGCTGGAAAACGACAACAATCCCCGGCTGCGTAAATCGCCGAATCTGAGGTTTGTAAACCGTCGTTCACCAGGATTCCATCATCCACCGACAAGCCGGAGCCGGCAGCCAGATCGATGTCCGGACGAGCGCCGATTGCCAGAATAATCCTGTCCGCTTGTATTTCCGCTCCCGTTTCGATGACGACCTTTTGCGCGTCGACAGAAGCAATTTTCGCACCCAGATGCAGGTCCACCCCATGCTCTGCAAGGTTTGCCTGCAGCCGTCCGGCGATCTCTTCCGGCAAGGCTCTCGTCAGCAGGCGCGGTTGTTGTTCGACGATCGCGACAGGAAACCCGCGCTGCACCATCGTTGCGGCAATCTCCGTGCCAATCAGACCTCCACCGATAATGACCAAACGGTCTTGCGATTTCAGGTCAGCAAAACAAGCGTCTATGTCGTCCCTGGTGCGAAGCACCGCAAGATTGCGAAAGACACCGGGTACCGCAGCTCTTGCTCCCGTTGCCAGAAGCAGTCGATCATATTGGATCGTATCCTCAGTTTGCAGTTGGACGAACTTGTTGGCCCGATCGATTTTCCGGACCATGGCACCGTGCCGAAACTCGATCTCGGCTTCTGCAAATGCTTCTTCGGAATAAAGTAGATTTGGAGGTGTGCCTGTGTTTTTTGACAGTTCAGTTCGGTTATACGGCCAATGGTCTTCCGCTCCGATCAGGCATACCTTCCCCTCAAAACCCTGTTTACGCAGTTCAAATGCTGCCGTTGTTCCGGCAACGCCGGCGCCGATGATGACAACACGTGATGGCGTCATGGTATTTCGACAAGAACATCTTCGCCCTCAAAACGAAGATTATAGGTCGCCAGAGCCTCGCAGATCGGGGCGCCCAAGCCTTCCCCTGTCCGAATGTCAAATCGCCCATTGTGCTTGGGACACTCGATGACATAGTCCATCAACAATCCGTCCTCCAGATGAACCTGTTCGTGGGTGCAGAGGCCATCTGAAGCAAAGAACTCGTCATTTTCAGTTCTATATATTACGAAAGTTCGTCCATCATGATCGAAGCGAAGCATATCGTCTGGTTCAATTTCGTCACGCGCGCAAACGCGCACCCAGTCTGCCATTATTATTCTCTCATTCTGCAGCATTAAGAGGTAAGATCGGCTCAACGTCAGCGTGAAATTCTGCGCGATACGGCTGAGCCGTCGGCGGAAGTTCCTTCTTGATGAACCAGTTTTCGTAGCGGACCTGCCGCTTCAGCGCCGGCCATACTTCCCTGTAGGCATTGAGAATAGACGGATTCGGAGCCGGCAGATCGTGTTTTATCGTGTCGTGCAATTTGGGCAGCGCATGATAAGGCACCATCGGAAACATATGATGCTCAACATGATAATTCATGTTCCAGTAGATGAAGCGGCTGATCGGATTCATATACACAGTGCGTGAATTCAATCTGTGATCGAGCACATCCTCAGCAAGGCCTGCGTGTTGAAGAATGCCGGTCATCACCGCGTGCCAGCATCCATAGAGCCGGGGGCCACCGATCAACAGCAATGGAAGGACAGAACCGAAGTAAAGTGCCGACCCCAACGTCATTGCGTAGATCACGGTCCAGATGCGTGCAACGCGGATGACCTTGTGCTGCTCTTGCTCTGGGACATATGTGCGCTCCTGGGCTTCCAGCTTGCCGCATGCATTGACCAGCATCGTCTTAAGACCGTGCCAGGTGTCCAGGATCCCGAAAAAATTCAGCCCCATACGAGCCAAATCCGGAGGTCTCATTGCGACGATTTCCGGATCACGCCCGACAATTATCGTGTCGGTGTGATGGCGTGCATGACTCCACCGCCAGGTGACCGGGTTGCGGATCATAAAGAACGAGGCGATCTGGTAAACAACGTCATTCATCCACCTCGTTCTGAATGCCGTACCGTGTCCGCACTCATGCCATCGCGAGTCGCCGGCAGATCCGTAGAGAACACCGTATGCTGCGAAAAATGGAATCGACCACAAGCTTGGGAATAAAAAAGCGCCTGCGCCGCCGAAACCAATCAAGGCCGCCAGCCAGATAATAGTGTCGCGCAATGCAGGACCGTCGCGGCGCTGCATCAGCGATTTCATTGTCTTTCTCGGAATTTCCGGGTGATACCAGTCGGCGCTGGCGATCCCTCGTTCTGCTGCGGAGGCGGCCTCCGGACCGAGTAGCGAATAGTCTTTGGACACGGGTCCTCCATTGGTCTTTGGCCAAAGGCCCCAGCTTGACGCCGAACACGGAACATCGAGAGAAACAGAATGGCAACCATTGCTTGACGATTTGCATCAATTTACATCACTCTTCTGATGCTATCGTCGAAAAATCGTCAGGAATGAGAGTATGAAACGCCGACCAACAATACGTGATGTTGCAATCGAAGCCGGCGTCAGCACTTCAACGGTCGACAGGGTCTTGAACGGACGCGAAGCCGTTCGTCACGAAACTGCTATCCAGGTTTATGCTGCCGCCGACAAGCTGGGATATCATGCCGTCAACTTGATCAAACAACGTATGCAGGAAGCACTGCCCGCTCTAAATATCGGGGTCTTGCTCTTGAATGCAGAAAACCCTTTTTACAAGTCATTTAGGTCCGCGCTAGAGAATGCGGCGCAAAGCTTTTCTCATTCGCAGATAAATTTGTATTTTGCCAACGTCGCAACACAAGCTCCTCAAGATTATGCAGAAACATTGGTTTCGTTTGCAGGTAACGCTGACGTTGTCTGTGCAGTGGCAATTGATCATCCGGTCGTCAATCGTGCGGTCGAGGAATTGCAACACTGCGGCGTTCCGGTCTTCTCCATTCTGACCGATTTCGGCCAAAACGCCCGCCGATATTATGTGGGCAGCAACAACATCGCTGATGGAAGGGCGGCGGGTTGGCTTATGTCGAACCTATTGGCCAAAGGCAAAGTAGCAGTATTTGTAGGAGGTCACCGCTGGCACGGACATATGCTGAGGGAATCCGGGTTCCGGGCGTCGATGCGCGAGTTGAATCCACATCTAGAATATCTTGATCCGATAGCCAATTTTGACGCGCGCGATTTTGCTTACGAATGCTTGCGAGAACTGCTTGATAGGCATGCTGATCTAAAGGGTGTCTACGTCGCAGGCGGCGGAAGATCAGGCATCATTGCTGCTCTTCGCGAAGCCCGAGAAGCAAACGAGGTCTCACTTATACTACATGAGACCGATGACGCATCCGTAGATGCTATGCGCGACGGCTTTGCGGACATGATTTTGTCAACGGACATAGAAAGTATCAGTAAGGACCTGTTTAAGACGGCAGCCATGCTTCGTGACAAAGGATCTGAGCCACTGCAAGGACAGTCTTTTCACAGATCCATGATTGATTTACCTGGAAGATTTTGACGATATTTCGGTCAATTCATCCATAATCACATCAGATCTGACGAAAAAGCGTCATGTCCCGTTGACTTTTTTTCCTCCTGAATAGGACTGTTAATGGCAACGAAATAGGGAGGGAGGAAGCATAATGAATTTTCGGCAAAGCGTTTTTGGCCTAACTGCGTCCTTGGCAATGATGCTAGGGGCGACGGCCATGGCAGCGGATTCCGACTATGCGGACGAATGGAAGGATATAGATGTCCTGTTTCTAATCTGGTCGACTGAATCCAACCCATTCCATGGAGTCGTCCGAACTGGTGCTTTGGATGCTGCAAAGCAGCAGGGTATTAACATCGATGTCCAATACGGCAACGAAGATCCGATAAACCAAAACAATATCCTAGAGTTAGCGATTGCCAACGAAGTCGACGGTATCGTCACAACGGTTCCAAATGATGATGCATTTGATGAAGTCCTGTGTCGGGCTGTCGAAGCGGGTATACCGGTCATTCTGCACAATATTGAAGACTCAAAAGGAAAAGATGGCGGCACCTGTCGTTTTGCTTTTGTAGGCCAGAGTTTCCAAAGCGCAGGCTATGCGATTGGGAAACGAATGATCGACGAGCATGGTCTCAAAGAGGGCGATGTCGTTTTCACTCCTGTTGAAGTACCGGAAGCGGTTTATGCGAGTGAAAGGCACAAGGGTGTCGAGAAGGCCTTAGAAGAGGCAGGTGTGAAAACCGAACTCCTCGGTGTGGGGGTCGATCAGGCTAACGCGAGGTCACTGATGACTCAATATCTTCTAGGTCATCCTGACACGGCAGCTGTTATTGGTCTGGGACAGACACCAACCTCTCAAGCCGTTGCTGCAATAAGAGAGGCTGGCCTTGATATCCCTGCAGGCGGGTTTGATGTCTCTCAAAGTATCGTCGAAGACATTGAAAGCGGCGACCTGACCGCAACTGTTGATCAGCAACCCTACAGTCAAGGGTATTTTTCTGTCGCACAGATGGCCCTGCTTTTGAAGTACGGCCTCTACCCTTCAGACATGGATACAGGTGGTGATGGTTTGATCGACAGCAGCAACACGGGCTTCTTGGGCCGTTGGGCTGGAGAAACACGCTGACCATTCGCTACTAAGGCGTCTCAAGGCTCAACGTATAGAGCCTTGATCGTGCAACGGCACTGCCAGCGAAACGAAAGCCCAAACATGCAAAATGTGAGTAAATCAGAGCATATCTGGCGCGCTATTGAAGCGCGCCAAAAACGCCGTGCCACGCAAAAGGTTCTTGACTGGATTAGGACTAAACCTGAGGGCGGCATAACAGTCATGTTTGTCCTTACGCAAATCGTCTGTATTTGTGCAGCCGTCATTTTCCCAGATGATTTCCGGTACCTGTCGGCAGCAAACATCAGTGTGACACTGAAGGCGGCTGCCCCCCTCGGGATAATTGCGCTTGGGGTCGGTATCTTAATGATTTCGGGAGAGTTCGATCTATCTGTTGGAGCGCTCTACTCCCTTTGTGCAATCCTCTGCGGCATGGTTTCGAATGCACTTGAACCGACATTTGGTGCATTAGCACCTTTCATCGGACTCACGATTTCTCTGGCATTCGCCGCGTGCGCAGGAATTCTTCACAGTGCAATAACTCTTATTTTTGTAATCCCGTCCTTTATCACAACACTGGGCGCTATGCTTTTCTGGAAAGGCGCAACATTGCTTGTCAATGGTTCATCTGCGCTCAGGTTTCGGCCTCCCGAACCTTTCCAAAGCATATTTAATGGCCAATTCGGTGTCGTGCATATGGGGACGGTGTGGTTCCTGATTTTGGCATTGGTGACGTACTTCTTCCTTCATCATCACAGGATCGGGAACCACTTCTTTGCAGTCGGTGGAAACGAGAAAGCCGCAACGGCGATAGGCGTCAATCCATTCCTCGTTAAAACAATTGCCTTTGCAATTGCATGCAGCTGCGCTGCAGTCGCCGGCGTAATTGCAGCAACAAGAGTAAGTTCCGTTCAGCCAGGCGCAGGTTTAGGCCTTGAACTACAAGCGATAGCTGGATGTGTCATCGGCGGCGTCGCTCTTATGGGGGGGCGTGGATCCATTCTTGGAATCGTACTTGGTTCATTCCTGGTGTTCACAATCAAAGATGTTTTGTTGCTGCTCCAAGCCCCTGGTTTCTACTTCGATATGTTCGTCGGCTCACTGATCGTGTTTTCGGTTGTTCTTAACTCGGCCATCCAGCGCAAAGCTTAACACCCCTTAGAGAGGCTCAATTGACTCTGCCATTGCTTCAAATGCGGAACATCGTGAAGTCCTATGGTGCGTTCAATGCGCTGGACGGTGTCGACTTTCACATCAGCCCGAGCGAGGTTGTCGGGCTACTTGGCGACAATGGCGCTGGAAAATCGACACTTGTGAAAATGATCTCAGGCATTAACCCGCCAACTAAAGGCGAGATTTTCATTAACGGCAAACAGATTTCACTTAATTCACGGGCAATGTCGGTGAATGCTGGTATTGAGACCATCTATCAGGACATTGCATTGGTTGATACAATGTCGATCTCTCGCAACATTTTTCTGGGCCGTGAGATCGTCAACAAATTCGGAAAACTAAATCACACAGAAATGCGCCGGCGAACTGTTGAAATCCTGGGAAGCGCTGTTCAAATATCCGGCATAGATGATCCGGACAAGGAAGTTGGTTTTTTGTCGGGCGGGCAAAAACAGGCAGTCGCGATTGCGCGCGCGGTCTATTTTCAGAGGAACATATTGCTTCTGGATGAACCGACGTCAGCCCTGTCTGTTCGTGAAACTGAACACTTGCTGAGATATGTCGGTGAATTGAGAGCGAAGGGGACTTCTTCGGTTTTGGTCACGCACAACATTTATCATGCCTTCCAGGCCTGTGATCGATTTGTCGTTATGAGCCATGGCAAAAAGGTCTTTGAGGCAGAAAGGTCTGACACTTGTCTGGAAGAGGTGACAGAGCACGTCATACGGACTTAAAGCTCATTGCCACAGTTAATTGATTTGGATGATTGGGAGACTGGTTGTCTGAGTTTCCGATTGGTTCTTGTTTGACGTCATCTGTTTTGGTTTCGGGCTTATCCTCAAACAAAGAAAGGCCACGCGTTGTGCGCGGCCGTTTCTTTTAGTCGAGAGGCTATGCTCGTAAGACTTACTGACGTGGAAAGCCTTGTTTGGATGTCCCGTTCCAATCGCCTTTGAAGGGCAAGATCAGCAGGTTGCTGTCATTTGCGCGAATGGCCTGCACACGAACGGCCACTGGAGTGTTGCCGTTTGCGTCGCCTACAGTCTGATCCGGGAAATCGGCAAGTGCAGCATGGCTCACAGAGGTAGACTTGCTCAACTTTCCAGAAGAGCGAAGAGCTTTGGCATTGCCGATCTGCATCTGTTGAATGGAGACAGGGTTGTTGCCGTTTGAGTCACCATAGGTTTGGTCCGGGAAATCTGCGAAAGCGCCGCCGATGAGAGCGCCAGAAACGAAAGTAGTTGCTACAACCGTCGACAGGGTTTTCTTGATAGTACGCATATTATTTCTCCATGTTATTTTCCAATTTAATCAATGATGCCGCCCCGAAACTTCGATACTGCATCTTTTCAGCGTCGATTGAACGCTGTGCACCTGAAATGGCTATTAAATATTGAAAAGCAACATCGGTAACCCTCGTGTGATGACATGTTTACTTTTGTGTTTTCAATATAACGCTCTCGTGAGCGTCGTGTTACTTTTTTGATCGTACGTTTTTCTGAGTTTTCTGGAGTGCGGAAATGGGAAGTATTCTGACGCAAAGACAAGAAACTAGAATTTCGATATTTAAAATATTAAAAGAATATGCCCGAATCTTGCTCAAGCTTGTGATAGAATTTATTACGCTAATCATTCACGGCCTTATCGAAACGATTGGCTCAATTACTTGCTCGAGACGATAAGCCCGCTTTGCGGTTCCGCCGAGAACTGCTTCAGCTTCTCCGCTGTGCGTTGAAAACAACTGTCCCAACCAATCCTTGAACTCATTTGCCTCTATGCTCACAGGCCAGTTGCTGCCATACATCAACTTCTCCGCTGAAAGCATGTTACGCAGCAAGCTTATGTGATGTTGCAAGCGGTAGCGAATATCCGGTGAGCTAAAGCTCTCGAATTGTGGAGGTGACAACTTGATAATGACATTGTCTAATCCCTCCAGTACCTTAAAAGCTACTCTCTCTGGCGGTTCTGAAAGAGAGGGATGGCCGCAATGAGTGAGGACAAAATTCACATCCGGCAGCGCCCGGCACAAGTGTTGGAACTCGTTCAAACGGCCCGGGTGCCTCAAGCCGAGCTCCACATGGCCCTTCCCCGACATGGCCGCCAGCGCATCGCACAACACCTTTGAGTGAAGTTCATAGGCTTCGATGGGACGCAGGCGAAGACCCCGCCATTTCAAGTCCTTCAATGCCAACTCGAGCCTCGCCTCGAAACCGGGTTTCAAAGCCTGAAGATTGCTGACATAGGCGACAATCATATCGTCGCTATTGGCTATATGGGCAAGACGAACATCATCAATCTTCCGAGGACTCGTTTCGACAGCGACGACGGGACCGGCGCCAACTTCGTCTCTATAGTTGTCCGGAAGGCAGGTCCTGTTCCAGGGATCTCCCGGCTTGGGCCATAGGAGATCATCGACGGTTTCCGGATCATGGAAATGCGTGTGAGTATCAATGAACGCCACGTTTCAAATACTTTGCAATGGGTGGAAACAAGCGATCTTGTGGCTCGATGAACTGTCAGACACGTCTGAAGACAGAAGCTCGGGCGGCTGGTCTGCACAGGATCGGCTCGTCAGCCAGCAACGGGTTCGAAAACCACACCCCGACGGTGGGTTGAGAGGACTTGGCACCTCGCCTTCCAGGACGACCCGCTCGCTTTCCGGAGCATCCGGCATGGCGGACAAAAGCGCCCGGGTATAGGGGTGGCGCGGGTTCCGGAAAATGTCTTCGGTGGAACCGGTTTCGACAATCCGGCCGAGATACATGACGGCGACCCGATCGCAGATGTGCCTGACCACGGACAGATCGTGCGAAATAAACAGGTAGGTCATTCCCAACTGTTCGCGCAGACCAGCCAGCAGATTGAGGATCTGAGCCTGGACCGATACGTCCAGCGCGGAGACGGCTTCGTCCAAAATCAGAACATCCGGCTGAAGCGCTAGTGCACGGGCGATGGATATTCTCTGGCGTTGCCCACCCGAAAACTGATTGGGAAATCGATGAGCGAAGTTCTTGTCCAGCCCAACCATTTCGAGCAGCTCTGCAATTCTTTGGGCACGATCAGCAAGCGGAACAACATCTGGATGAATTTCCCAGGGTTCGGAAATGATCTGAGCAACCGTATGCCTGGGGTTCAAGCTGGCCCAGGGATCCTGAAACACCATTTGCATGTCCCGTCGGACGGGAAGCAGCGCTGACGAATTTGCCTGGGAAATGTCTTCTTGCTTGAAGAGGATTTTGCCGCTTGTTGGCGTTTCAAGCCTCATCAGACATCGCGCAAGCGTTGATTTTCCGGATCCGGATTCCCCAACGATCCCAAGGGACTGTCCCCTGCCGAGACCAAAGGAAACATCCTGCAACGCTTTGACTGTTTCCGTTTTGCGGGCGTAGAATGGGCCCTTTGTTCTTGTGAAATGGCACGTAAGGTTTTCCGCGGCCAGAATTTGATCTTTACGATTGCGCGGAACGCCGTTCGTTGCCGGGTTGTCTAGAATATCCCCCATCGTCATGCGGCGTCACCGGAGAAATGACAGCGGCTCAGATGACCATGGCCGATTTCGGTTTTTGCCGGCGGGAGCTCAAAACACATTTGCCGTGCCTGCGAACATCTCGGATTGAACGGGCAACCGGCCGGCAACCTTCTCAGATCGGGTGGCGAGCCAGGAATAGGTGTCAAGTCTTCGCCCAGCTTTGCAGCACTTGGCGTCGAACGGAGTAGGCCGCGCGTATAGGGGTGTGCTGGATTTTCGAACAAAGCGTCGGTTCTTGCCTGTTCAACAATCCGTCCCGCATACATAACCGCAATCCGGTCTGCGACCTGCCGCGCAACAGACAGATCATGCGTGATCAGGATCAACCCCATCCCCGCATCCGATTGCAGTTTCTTGATGAGGTCGAGAACTTGCGCCTGAACGGTGACATCAAGCGCTGTTGTCGGTTCATCAGCAATCAGAAGCTTCGGGTTCAGCGCCACCGACATGGCGATCAGAGCGCGCTGACGCATACCGCCAGAGAGTTGATGCGGATAAGCGTCAAGACGGGTATCGGGATCTGGTATGCCCACAAGCTCGAGCAATTCAGCCGCACGTCTGTGCGCTTGCGATCCGCTCATTTTGAGATGATACCGAAGCATCTGGGATATTTGAGTACCGATCGTAAGTCTCGGATTGAGCGAGGTCAGCGCATCTTGAAAGATCAGTGCCATTTCGCGTCCCCGGATTCTCCGGTGTTCGGAAGGGGAAAGACGCATCAGATCCCGGCCCAGTAGTTGAATTCCCTTAGCTGAGACGGCGCCAGGAGGCGAAGGAACAATCCCCATTATCGCCTGAGCCGTTACGCTCTTGCCGCTACCGGATTCCCCCAAAATGACGAGGGTTTCCCCCTGTTGCAGCGTGAGATCGACACCGTTGACCGCTGTTACGGTACCCAGATCCGTTGTGAACCGAACGCGGAGATCCTCAACATGAAGGAGCGCTCCAGCTTCGGCTTTGACCGCTCTTTGCATATCACCCCTCCTCCTCTGTTTTTCGCGGACGCAGCCAGCGCCACCGTTGGACGGGGTCCGTCACCGCACGCAGCCAGGTCGCAAGCAGATTGACGCTGAGTGCCGTGAGGAAAATCGCGAGCCCGGGAAACGCAACAAGCCACCAGGCAAGAGCGACATAATCCCGTCCAGCTGCCACCATCAGACCCCAGGAACTCGCCGGCGGCTGAATGCCAAGACCCAGAAAACTCAAGGTTGCCTCGGCAAGGATCAGTTTTGCGACTTCGGTCGTAGCGAGAACGATCAGAGGCGACGACATATTCGGCAGAATGTGGTGATAGATGATCCTTGCGTTTGATGCTCCCAGAGAACGGGCCGCTTCCACGAAGGGAGCTTCGCGCAAAGACATGGCCAAAGACCTGGCAACACGGGCATAGACCGGCCAGCGTACGGTGGCGAAAATCAAGATGATATTGGCAAGGCTGGGACCAAGTGCGTAGAGCACCAGAAGAGCAAGCATCAAAAACGGAAAGCCGAGTTGAAGATCGGCCAACCTCATGATGATGTCGTCGGTGCGCCCGCGCAGCGTGCCGGACACGACCCCAAGTGAAATCCCGAGCAACCCGGAGGCGATCACGCCGCAGAAGGCAACAAGCAACGAAACGCGTGCTGAATAGACGATGCGGCTGAAGATATCGCGTCCCAGCGTGTCCGTTCCGAAGAGATGCACTGGGCCGTCTGCCGGGAAGGTCAGCGGTGGCGAATTCCGCGTTCGAAGAGATTGCGCCGTCGGTTCATAGGGCGCAAACCATTCTGGAAAGACAGTGAAAAGTGCCAGAATAAGCATGAACGCAAGGGCCAGGAACGTCACTGGATCGCGAACCAGGGCTGAAAGGAACTGCGCCAGCCCGGGTCTGACCGGTAGATCACTTGCTTTTTCCAAATTCTGGCTCGAATTGGATGCAGCAGGGCCTGCCTGTTGTGTTACCGACATCCGCAGCTCACTCGTAACGAAGTTTCGGATCAAGCCAGGCATAAGCAAGGTCGATCACGAGGTTGACGAAGATAATCACCAGCACGATGACGCAGGCCGCAGCTTCAATGAGAAACAGATCCCGGTGATAGATGGCCTGGACAAGCAACCTGCCGATTCCAGGCCAGGCAAAGACGGTTTCAACTGCAATAGCGCCCCCCATAAGCATGGCCATCTCATCGCCTGCGATCGTCAAGATAGGAATGGAGGCGTTTTTCAGCGCGTGTCCGAAAACCAGATATTCCGGCATTCCATTGGCACGCACGACGTGAATGTAGGGCTTGGCATATTCGTCAATCATCGCACTTCGCGTGATTTGCGCCATGCGGCCAATGGAGCGGTAAGACAGTGCGAGCGCTGGCAGGATGACATGCTCGAAGGACCCGTATCCGGATGTCGGCAACCACCCGAGCGTAATGGCAAAAACAATGATCAAGAGTAGCCCTAGCCAGAAATCCACCGTCGAAATGCCGCCAAGTGTGAATACGGTTATGGCTTTGTCGATCCAGGTACCGACGTAATATGCTGAAAGTGTTCCAAGCAGCAGCGCCATTGGCAGGGACAGCAAAAGCACACACATCGTCAGGTAAAAAGTCGGCACTATCCGATCCAGGGCGATTTCAAGTGCTGGCGCTTTCTGCCACAAGGAGTCGCCAAATCCGCTCATCACACGACGGACAAACTCGCCAAACTGGACGGACAATGGTTGATCGAAGCCAAATTTGGCGCGCGTTTCAGCGATCAGCTCGGCAGAAGCCTGGTCTGGCAACATAAGCTCGACCGGGTCGCCGATCACGTGCCCGACAAAGAAGACCAGCACAAGCACCGCAGCTGCAACAAAGATCGACTGAAACAGGCGGCGCAGAACATATTGCTGCATGTTGATTTCCTTGAAGGGCCTCAGAAATAGAACGCTCCGCACCAGTCTACCGAAGTTTGACGTGAGATGCGGAGCGCTTTCCCCGTGCCAGGGAGGAGCCTTATTTCAGCTTGATGTCCGTCAAACGAACGCCGGCATGCAGCGGCGGATTGAATTCAACCCGGTCTG
Source organism: Roseibium sp. HPY-6 (assembly GCF_040530035.1). Taxonomy (NCBI): domain Bacteria; kingdom Pseudomonadati; phylum Pseudomonadota; class Alphaproteobacteria; order Hyphomicrobiales; family Stappiaceae; genus Roseibium; species Roseibium sp. HPY-6. Next base: position 102,081 of record NZ_JBEWCD010000004.1, on the reverse strand, counting down.
AAATTCCATGAAATCTGACTTCGTGATGAAGCGGTACATACCAAAGGTCTTCGTAAGTGATCTGACCGATTTCGGCGAGCGCAGCCTGGCGCTCCGGGCCGGTCAGGGTGACCGCTGCCGCCAACCGCTTGTCAATTTCAGGGTTGCAAGCGACAGACAGGCGCCCTTCACATGTATAGAAAGCACCAACAGTCGAAGCGAAATCGTATGGGTCATTTGTGTGCTTGTGGAGCGCGATCAGTCCACGCGCCGGGTCGGTCGGACGCGGGGCATGAATGAAGACGTCCTTCCAGGCCGGTCCACGTTCCAGCACCTCGGCCGTCACATTTGTGATGCCAATCTGCTTGAGTGATTCAAGAACGACTTCCATTACTTCGGCATTTCCGATGAAACCACCGGACATTGTCGCCATTTTCAATGGAGTGCTATCCACGGGAACGCCATCGGCCTTGGCTTCTGCAACCAATGCCTTCGCCTTGTCCATGTCAAAGGCAAGCGGCGGGAGCTCGGGATTGTAACCGGTTGCGGCTGGGCCGACGATCATGGTCGCAGTTGCCGCACCACCAAGCAACACTTCCCCGATCGTTTCCCGGTCGATCGCCAAAGAGAGTGCTTGCCGTATTCTCTTGTCGCCAAGCACCGGGTTGGTGCTGTCCAGACGAAAATAAGTAGACGTCGTGTCCGGACTTTGAATGCAATGCTCTGACAGGGTCGCTTTGCAGAGTTCACCTGGAAGACGTTCGGCAAAATCCACTTCGCCGGCCTGCAAGGTTGCTATGCGGGAAGAGGCTTCCGGACGGAACAGGAAGGTAGCTTCTTCATACTGGATCTCACCATAGGCATCATTTGCCCCATAGCCCCACCAGTTTTCGTTGTCTTCCAGGGTAATCGAAGTCCCGCGGGTCCAGTCCTTTACCTTGTAAGGCCCAGTGCCAACCGCAACCTGCCCCCATTCCTCCGGATGGTTTCGAATATGGTCCGCCGACGGGATATAGGTCTGCCACATTCTTGTCAGCAGCAACGGGTCCGGCGCTTCTGTACGCACCACGAGCGTCGTGTCGCCATTGGCTTCAAAGGTCATCTCAGGTCCGCCGAGAGCCCTGATCTGAAAACCGTTTTCTTTGCTCCAAACCCAGGCGAGTGCCTCTGCCGCCCCTGCTGCATCGAGAACAGATCCGTCGTGAAACTGAACACCTTCGCGAATTGTGAATTCCCAGGAATTGTCGTCGATCTGCCTCCAGGAAGTCGCCAGCTCCGGCACAAATTCATTTGTGACGCCATCTCGGCCAACGAGGCCCTCAAAGACGTTTCCCAACACGGTCCGGCTGTTTGCATTATACGCATTTGCGACATCGAGCGATGGCGGCTCGACGAGCGCTGCAACCGAGATTGTTTCACCTGCAATGGCAGTGACCGGGCCGATGAAAGCTGCTGTGAGGAAACAGCAGGACAAAGCGACTCCGGAGCTCTTCAGAATGGATTTAGTTGGCATTTTTTTCCTCCCAAGGACAGCACAGATCTTTGGTTACCGGCCGTCCTCAAGAAACTTATCCAATGTGTTTTGCTGGAAAAAGAAGCGCCAGTTTTTGTTCCGCCTAGCGAAACAATTTGCTCACTAAATTCGAAATTTGTGTTCCGGAAGGCCTGCTGTCTCAGTTGAAATCAGCAAACCGGCACCGGAAGAAGACGCATCGAGAAGCACTTCGGGAGGAACATGCAATCGGCATGTCGTGACAAAAAGATCCTGCCTATTCTGGCCACAAAAACAGAGCCCGGTCGGCAACGGCACCGGCAGGTCAATTTGCTGAAGAAGCCTGCCTTGAGGATCGTATCTTGCGATCTGCCACCCCCCGTAGATTGCCGCCCAAACACATCCCTCTCGATCGATCTCAAGACCGTTCGGAGTTCCCTCGCCGGTGTGTCTTGCAAATCTGCGGGGATGCACAGGCAGTCCGGTATCTTCATCGACTTCAAACCGCAAGATGGTTTTGGAACCGGCTTGGGTCACAAAGAGATGACTGCCGTCAGGGCTCCAACAAAGTCCCTTCGGCCCCCTTTCCAGGTTCAGTACCTTTGTTACAACACCGTCCCGCGCAAGTGTGTAGACGATCCCCTGCCGGAACCCTTCGACTGGCAACGGCGTCAATGTGCCCACCCAGAGACGGCCTTCGGGGCCAACTTTGGCCGTAGAGAATTTGCGGAGCGCTTCATCTTTTTCAGGATGGGAAAGAACCGAACGCTTGTTTCGCTGGTAGTCGATCAAGCAAATACCTTCCCTAGAAGCAACGATCGCGTTTCCATCCGAATAGGGTGTAATTGCACCAGGCAACTCGTCATAGGGCAACCTACCGGCAGGTGAACCGCGCGGCGGCCCATCTGTTCGGCTATGACTTCCAAGTGACCGCCAATTGATCGCTCCGCCCAAACTGTCGATCCAAACAAGCCGGTCTTGGTCTGCGTCCCAACATGGCGATGATCCAACCATGTCAAATGTATCCGGGTTGAGAACTTCAATGGCCACCTCTTTGCCGGCAACGTCTGAACGACGCAGAACACGTTGGCCCACATCTTTCTTTCGCGGACCGATTGTCGGCCCCGTGGACATCTGAGACGCAGCAAAGGCCAGTTTGCGCCCGATCTGGTAGCATTCAGTGTCCGAAACTTCCGCAACCGGACAACTTGTAGAGATCGCCGCCCAAGGCACACCTTCCAAATCTGTTATTGCAGCAGCCAACTCCGTCGCAGGTTGAGCTGCAGTGGTGCCGGTTGAAACACCGGTGCCTGAACTGCGCGTCACAAATCCGGTCGCGGCTGCGAACCCCAGCAAAAGGGAAACGCCCTCGGTGGCCGGGTGCTCTGTTTCGGAGAATCTTGAAAGCGTTGATGTTAGCTTGCCGGTTTCCATGGTGGACAACACGGCTATGCCAGCGGCCGATCTGTCCAGCCGCTTTGCGATTTTGCCTGAGCCTTCGGAAACGGGCGCCAGGTTGAAGGGCAAAAAATGCTCTACTTGACGAATTGTGGTGCCTTCAACCTGCCAGAACCAGATCGACCGTTCCAATTCATCCGCCAGGCGCTGAAGCTCAGCCTTGTTAAATGATCGATCGCTTACTCTTTCTTGGGAAATCGACAGGATATCAAGCATGCCCGGCCCGAGAACATAGGCCTTTCCCGAACTGTCCAGGCTCACATAGCCGTCTTCTCGCAAGGCCGCCAGAATGCGAGACAAAGTGGCTTTCGCCAGATTTGTCGCTTCCTGTATCTGCCGAAAGGAAATCGGACGCTCAGATTTTCCGATCTCGGAAACCACCCGAAGTCCCCGCAACAATAGCCGGGCTTCGCCAGACCGCTCTGACAAGACCTCCCTCCTTGGACTATCCGCTTAAAACCAGCTTTTAAAACATAAGGGTAGTTTGTCCCGAATTCTTCCTGTTTATTCCACTCAGTGGAACAGAAATTTCCAACTGCCCCCTCTTGGGCAATAAGACTTTATGTCTCCCCTCCGGCAGCAGCAGCTTCAAAAACGCTAAATCGCGTCGGCTGCAAGAGGACCTCGGCGGGAGACAAACACTGATGGACGCAGTCCGGAGTTACCTGAAATGGCCGATAGCCGTAACGATCGCAGGGCTTGTTTCAGCCACCATCTATGGGCACTACGCGACCAATACCCCGATGGAGCATATTTCATTTGTCCTGTCAGCACTCATTCTTGCTGCATTGGAGATTTCACTCTCCTTTGACAATGCAATCGTCAACGCCAACCGTTTGGAGCTTATGGACGATGTGTGGCGTCGCCGCTTTCTGACCTGGGGGATCCTGATTGCAGTTTTTGGGATGAGGATAGTCTTCCCGCTGGCAGTTGTCGCAATTGCTGCATGGATTAACCCTCTGGAAGCAATCGTGCTGGCGATCAGCCGTCCGGACGACTATGCGAACGTCATTGCAGAAGCCCAGATTTCGATATGTGCCTTCGGAGGCACATTTCTGATACTCGTTGCTCTCTCGTTTTTTCTCGATGAAGAAAAGGAGGTGCACTGGGTAGAAAACATTGAAACCGGAATGGTCACTTGCAGCAAAATCCGCGGTTTCGATATGCTACTGGTGCTGTGTGTCGTAGCGGGTTTCGCACTGCTGCAAGCGGAGGAGAACACCACTCGTTTTGTCATTGGAGCCATCTTTGGCATGTTGACATTTACAGCAGTGAACGCCCTCGCTCAGATCCTGGATCAGAGTGCTTCGGAAATGGCCAAATCGGGTGCCCGGGCCGGCCTTGGCGGCTTTCTCTACCTTGAAATCATTGATGCAAGTTTTTCGTTTGATGGTGTTATTGGAGCGTTCGCCCTAACGACCAACCTGTTTCTGATTGCAATTGGACTTGGCATTGGCGCCATGTATGTGCGTGCGCTGACGATCATGATTGTCGACAAGCAAACCCTGGCTAGATTCCGCTATCTCGAACACGGAGCCTTTTATTCCGTGCTCGTGCTCTCGCTCGCTCTCCTACTGCAATCTGTCACGCATGTACCCGAACTTGTGATCGGACTGATCGGCGTCGCTCTCATCGGTCTTGGTTACCTGAGCTCTGTGAGGGTAACCGTCCGTACCCCGGTAGATACCGGCGACAAGACGCCGGGATAACCGCGCTTATGCGATAAATGACATTATAGAATTTCTCGAGGAACTTGCCCGTCAGAGCCGCGACCAGGCCGTCGTAGCTGATGTTGTCTAGTTAGCCGTAAATTACATTGGTGGCCGGCTCTGCAAAGGCAGTGAACCGACAAGACAGCTGGTCGATGGTCTGACTACCGACATTGGCGAAGGCAATTCTCAAATGCTGCTCCTAGCGGGGAACGAAGCAGTTGCCTAGCGTTGTCGAAGCAGTCCAATTCATAGAGAAAGGCAACGATCTGTAAATGCCAAAACGCAGAAGTTCCCTGCCAGAGATTCAGCGATTTTGCTCCCTGGAACACCTGAAATCAGATGACGGACATATGCAAAATACGCGCCGAACCGCAACCAAAAATGTCAAAGGACAGCGATCATGGGATGGTCGGGGCAACCCGACCATCCCATGCGGGCCGGCGAGTCGATATCCAGGATTTCATGATCACGGAGCCTGGCGCAGCCTCCTTTGGCAAGGTGCTTGAAATCACCAATAAAGTCTATTTAGCAGCGGATGACTTGAAGGCCTCCAAAGGCCGCCTTGCTGGTGTTGCTAACGTAGGTGGATGGTGGCTGGAGTTCTCCAGCAATGAAGAGGAACCGGAAACCCTAACCTTGAAATCGAAAAAGCCTGTGACAGGCCCTCATCATAGACGGAGGAATTACGATCCAGGCCTTGGGAAGGGCGGATGCGATCAGGGAACGAGATCCATGCGAGAAATGCCACATCGGTTCGTGGGCAGACCGCCAGGCCTGGAAATGCGCTGAGAGCAGTTGGAGCTGTTCCTTGATCCGTTGCCACCGAACGCGCCCGACCCAGTCGATGTCAAGGAGTGTTCATAGTGGAGCGTAAAGGGCGGATCCTGCCAGCCGCAATGATGATGCGGGCGCAACATCAGGTCGACCTGCTGAAAGCCAAAATAAGGGCCGCCCCAGTCTGCAGGAAAATCCGCCGTGCTGTGATAACACTCCGGAGAGCCCGTCGGGGCGAAGGTTTCGTTGCTCGAAAAATGAGCCTTGCCGATGAAACGGGTGTCATAACCCGCTTCGGCAAAGACGTTGGCCAGCCCAAGCGATCCGATTTTCTCATCCAGGTTTCGGCCGTTGTCCCTCACCCCATGCGGATAGGGCAATTTTCCGGTCAAGATCGATGCGCGCGCCGGCTGACACATGGGATGGGGTGTAATGCACTTTGAAAACCGCACCCCCTGCTTGCCGATCCGATCAATGTTCGGCGTTCTGACACCCCGGGCATCAAGACCGATGCAATCCCCGCGTTGCTGATCTGTCGATATATGCAGGACGTTGGGCTTCCTTGCGGGCGAACCAAGTGTTGTCATGGCAACAGCATTCCTCTCTTGCATCCTCGTGATGCGCTTGCGGCCAGCCGTCGGGGCTCGTCCAGGTGTTGGTCAGATGTCACCCGCGAAGTGGCAAAGCACATCCGCACCGGCAACGCGGCGCGCAGGTGGTGGCTCGTTCCGGCAAAGATCTTTTGCGTGTGGACAACGGGCGGCAAAACGGCAGCCCTTAGAGGAAATCCCTCCATCAGCCAATTTCACCGGCTTGCGTGTCTGGCGTCTTTTGCGTGGATCGGGAACAGGCACGGCTTCCAACAGAGCGCGTGTATAGGGATGCTTTGGAGCGCGGAAAAGCTCCCGCGTTTCGGCCAGTTCCACGACTTGTCCCAGATACATCACGGCAATCCGGTCGCAGATATGCTCAACGACCGCCAGGTCATGGGCAATGAAGACATAGGTCAGATCGAACTGGTCCTGGAGATCCTGCAGCAAATTGAGGATCTGCGCCTGAATGGACACATCAAGAGCCGAGACCGCCTCGTCCGCGATGATGAGCTCCGGACGGGTTGCCAGGGCCCGGGCAATGCCGAGGCGCTGTCGCTGACCGCCGGAAAACGCATTTGGATAGCGCATCAGAAATTCCGGTCTCAAGCCCACCTGGCGAAGCAGTTCGGCAACCCGGTCGGCCAGGTCCTGCCCGCTCAGGTTCTCGGATTTGCGCAAACACTGGCCGACAATCTCGAGCACCCGCAGTCGTGGATTGAGGGAGGACTGCGGGTCTTGGAACACCATACGCATGTCCTTCCAGACATCGCGCAGGTCAGCCGCGCTGCTTTGGCAAAGATCGACTTCACCGCCCTTCTTGCGCCTCAACACAATGCTACCGGACGATGGGTTCAGAACCCGCATGATGCATCGCCCGAGCGTCGTTTTGCCGCTGCCGCTTTCACCGACGATGCCGAAGGTTTCCTGCCGGAATACGTCGAAGCTGATACCGTCGACGGCGCGCACCACATCCGTCGGACGGCCAAAGAACCCGCCGCCAACCGGAAAATGCATATTGAGGTCCCGAACCTGGAGGATCGCATCAGACATGAGTATCCTCCTGACACCTGAAACAGGCCACCTCGGTGGTGCCGCTCGGCTGAAGTTCCGGTTCGCGCGCATCGCACACACCTTGGACAACGCTGTCGCACCGCGTCCGGAAAGCGCAGCCGGACGGGCGTGCCAAGGGATGTGGCACCATGCCTCTGATGGCCGGAAGCCGATGCTGCCGTTCCATGCCCAATTTGGGGACGGACCGCATCAGCGCTTTTGTGTAGGGATGGCGTGGCTCCTCGAAGATCGAAAACACATCGCCCTTTTCGACCACTTTGCCCATATACATGACCGCCACATCTTCCGCGACTTCCGCAACCACCCCAAGGTCGTGCGTAATCAGGAGGACGCCCATTTCCAGTTCCTCCTTCAACTCAGCGATCAGGTCCAGAATTTGTGCCTGGGTCGTCACATCAAGTGCAGTGGTCGGTTCATCCGCGATCAGAAGACGGGGCCGGCATGAGAGGGCCATGGCAATCATCGCGCGCTGGCGCATCCCGCCGGACAGCTCAAAGGGATACGCCTCAAAGCGTTCCGCGGGCCTTGGAATGCCCACTTTATCAAGCAGTTCTATCGCCTGCTCCCTGGCCTCGGATTTGGTGACATTGCGATGCAGATGAATTGTCTCGACAATCTGCTTCCCGATCTTGGTGATCGGCCCCAGCGACGACATCGGCTCCTGGAAGATCATTGCAATGTCCTGACCACGGATCTCCCGGAGTTGTCTTGATCCCGGTCTGGCTTTCGCAAGATCGATCGAACGCCCATCTCCGGGCCGATAGACGATGCTTCCTTCGACAATCCGTCCGGGAGCATCGACAATTCGCAGTATCGAGCGCGCCATGATCGATTTGCCGCACCCGGATTCTCCCAGGATACAGAGCGTCTTGTTTGCAAAAATGTCGAGGTCGACCCCTTCAACGGCCTTGACCACGCCGTCGTCGGTGAAGAAGTGGGTCTTCAAGCCGCGGATTTCGACCAGCGGATCCTGGCCATTGCCGGCAGGTGTGGGATCAATGGGCATGTGGATCTGCGGCATCGCGAAGGCCGTCCCCCAGGAAATTAAGTGCCAAGACGGCAAGGACGATCATTGACCCCGGCGCGATCAGCAGCCAGCGCGCTTCGATGATCGAACGGATGTTTTGCGCTTCTTTCAGAAGCGTTCCCCATGAAACGATCGGCGGCTGAAGTCCAATGCCCAAAAACGACAGTGAGGTTTCCGCCAGGATCATCAACGGCACGGCCAGGGTCAACGAGGCGATGATGTGGCTGGAAAAGGATGGCACCATGTGCTTGCGGATGATTTCCCAGTCGGTCAGACCGTCCAGCCGGGCAGCCGTGATGAAATCCTCATTGCGCAGGGACAGGAACTTGCCACGCACCTCACGTGCCAGGCTCGTCCAGCCGATCATGGACACGATGATTGTCACGACAAAATACGTTCTGAGCGGTGGCCATCCGAGCGGAATGGCCGCCGCAAGTCCCATCCAGAGCGGTATCGTGGGAATGGAGCGCAGAAACTCGATAAGGCGCTGAATGAGCGTATCGACCCAGCCACCGTAATATCCGGACAGCCCCCCCAGCGAGACCCCGATCACAAGTGAGACAACGATCCCGACGAGGCCGATGGACATGGAGATTTTCGTACCGACGATGATACGGCTGAGAACATCCCGGCCAAGCCTGTCCGACCCGAGGAAGTAGACAATGTCCTTGGGGTTCTTTGGACCGAAAAAATGCACATTGGACGGGACAAGACCGAGGACCTTGTAGTCGTAGCCTTCGACAAAGAAGCCGAGGGGAATGATCTTGGTCGGGTCTTCGACATAGCTGCGCCGCATGGTCGCCCGGTCCACCTGCATCTTCAGTGCCTTTGCATGCAACTGGAACGACGATCCGCCATCTTCACCTTCAACCAGAAAGTGGATCCCCTGAGGCGGCACGAAGATGCCCCGCCGGTTGGTTTCGTCAAATTTTTCCGGAGCCAGAAAATCGCCGAAAAGGGCCATGAAGTAGATCAACCCGGTGATCCACAGACTGACATAGGCCACCCGGTGACGCCGGAACTTGCGCCACATCAGAGCCCAGGGTCCCAACAGCTCGGGCGTGCGCTCCTCATTCGTATCTGTCGGCTCAAGCATAGTATCGACGCTCATTGATAACGTATCCTTGGATCGATCCATGCCAGCAGCAGGTCCGAAACCAGCGTGCCGATCACGGTCAGGATGCTGACCAGCAGTATGAGAGAACCAGCCAGATACATGTCCTGAACGAGCAACGCCCTCAGAAGCAGAGGACCGGTCGTCGGCAGGTTCATGACAACCGCGACGATGATCTCCCCGGACACCAACGTCGGCAGGATCCAGCCGATCGTTGAAACGAACGGGTTGAGCGCAACCCGCACCGGGTATTTCAGCAAAAGCTGAAACTCCGACATGCCTTTGGCGCGGGCCGTTACCACATAGGGCCGATAGAGCTCATCCAGCAGGTTGGCCCGCATGATGCGGATCAAGGCCGCAGCACCGGACGTGCCGACCACCACAATGGGCATCCAGATATGCGCGAGCAGGTCCAGGAATTTGTCCAGCGTCCAGGGGGCGCCGATATATTGCGGACTGACAAGGCCACCGACGCTCTGGCCGAAATACTTGAACGCCACATACATCATCACCAACGCCAGAAGGAAATTGGGCACCGCCAGCCCGATGAAGCCCAAAAAGGTCGCGATATAGTCGCCCGCAGAGTATTTGCGCACGGCTGAATAGATGCCGATGGGCAGGGCGGTCATCCAGATGAACAGGAGTGTCAGCAACGAAATCGCGAAGGTCCACCCGAGTTTGTCCCAGATGATGTCATTCACCGGAATGTTCTTTTCAAATGAGATCCCGAAGTTTCCATGAAACAGGATTTGCGAAATCCACTTGAAATACTGGACATACATCGGCTGCCCGAGCCCATACTGGTCTCTCAGCGCCTGCATCGTGCCTTCGTCGAGCCCGCCTGAATCGCTGAGCTCGGCGGCCAGAGTGTCCAGATAGTCACCGGGCGGCAACTGGATGATCACGAATGTTACGACCGAAACCAGAAAAACGGTCGGGATCATGTAAAGCAGGCGTCGGTATAAAAACCCAAGCATGTTCTAAGAGCCCGTCAGGGATTTTGCGTGGAAAGAGAACCGCGAGGTCGCCCGGAGGACAGGGCAAACCTCGCGGTGCAATACGCCCGGCCGCAAGATGGCCGGGCGAAGTGTCACTTCACGGAAGGTTATCCCCGCCCTCGAAGTAGAATTGCGCCGTATAGGGTGCAGGCGTCCACAACTGACCGGCAATCGGCATCGGATCGACATGGTTCCGCAGATTGTTCCTTGCGATACCGAAGGCCCCGTTGCTCTGGATCAGCCCGACTGTCAGCAATTGTTTGCTGGCGCTGTCGATCAGATCCACAAGGGCCTCCTCCTGCTTTGCCGGATCAGCTGTCGAGGTCACGCCGCGATAGATCTCAAACAGGTTCTTGATCTCTTCCGGCGGCTCCTCTCCTGTGCTGGGGTCAGCCCCCCACGCGGCCCATTTCGGCGCCCAGAACACAGCCTGCCCGCGCGGCAGATAGCAATCCGGGTTCGCATAGGCATCCACCAGCCCCCCCGGGCAGTTCCAGATGTACGCATCGTGCTCTCCCGAGCTCACGATTTCAAATAGCCGCGACCGGTCGCTTGCACGGACCTGAAAGTCGAGACCCACATCCTTGGCATAACCAGCAACCAGCTCCATCACATCGGGATATTGCCAGCCGAACACATCCGCGACCAGGAAAACGAGTGTAAAACGCTCACCGTCCGGACCGAGCCGGTAGCCTTCGGCATCTTTCTTGTCCAGACCGATGCCGTCAAGCAAGGCGTTGGCCTTTTCAGGATCATAGCTCGTCGAATGGTTCGCCCATTCTGCATTGTAGAATGGTGCCAGGGGATGCGGCGCTGTTTGCACCGGATTTCCGGCACCGAGATAGACGATGTCATTGATCGCGGACCTGTCGACGGCATGACTGATCGCCCGCCGGAACTCCAGGTTGTTTACAATCCCGTTTTTGACCGGATCGCCATTGTTCAGATTGAACATCAGTGCGGTCTGACTGCCTGGAATATCGCCGACCTGATAGAAGTCGTACTTGCCGCGTTCCTTGTTGTCCGTAAGCGCTGCCAGATTGACGGGCCGTCCGATATGGCGCGCCATATAATCAATCTCGCCGTTGAACGCCTTCAGCAGAATGGCTTCCACGTCTTCAACCTGATCCCAGGTGATCTGGTCTATATAGGGAAGCTGCTTGCCGTCCGGGTCGACCTTCCAGAAGTAAGGATTGCGTTCTGCGACGACACGCTCCGTAGCGCCATATCCGTTCACCAGATGCCAGGGGTGCAACGTCGGTCTGTCCGCGTTCTGCCAGAAGATAGGCGTATGCATCGGCCCGGCCTTCAGATTGAACAGCTGCACCCAGTCAGCCGCGGCCGGCTCGGCGTCGACCAGTTTTTGGACATCCGGATTGTGATCGGCATGGAACTGGGAAAGATAGTGCTTCGGATAGTTGACGACATAGTACCCAAATCCATAGGCCATGTTTTGAAGGAACAGACCGTTGGGTTCTTCGAATTTGAACTCCACTGTCGTGTCGTCAATTTTGGTGACCTTCACAGGACCTGCGCTTCCGACGAAATTCGGGTGTTTGGTCGGCGTCAGGCGCTCATCCAGCAGGACCTCGTACCAGAACATGATGTCGTCGGCTGTAAAAGGCTCGCCGTCCGACCATTTCATGCCGTCGCGCAATTTGAAGGTAAACGTCGTTGCGTCGTCGGAGACTTCAAAAGTCTCTGCGATGTTCGGCTCGATCGTCGCCCAGTCGGGGCTCCAGCGCACAAGATTTTCAGAGCCAATCAAACGAACGATATTGTGCTGATCTCCTCCTCCGAGAATGGCTCTGCGCAGCGTGCCGCCATATTCGCCGACGCTGGTCACCGGCTCCAGGACAAGCGGTGTTTTGGGAAGCCGGTCTTCAACCGCCGGCAATTCGCCCGCTTTTACCTTTTCGGACAACTGCGGCGCTTCCTTGAAATCCGCCGACCAGGCAAGCCCCGGTTGGACGAGAGCCAGTGTCACCATTGCGGCACCACCGATCAGAACAGACTTCAGATTTCCTTTTTGACTCATTTGCTCCTCCTCTATCAGCAAAGAGAGTTCGGCCGGTCACCAGTTGGTGACTGAACCATCCGGGCGCCTCAGATGAGGGGCCTCAACGGGAGTTGGGCTTTGGCTGGAGATCGCTTCTTCGTCGACTTCCACCCCGAGGCCCGGCCCTTCCGGGATCAGGTAGTTAGGACCTGCAAGTTCAGGCTGGACGGGGAACAGGTCCGGATCGTGAAAACCGAGATTTTCAACAGGGGACTGACGGGTCTCCAACCAGCTGAAATTCGGGACTGCGGCGCTGAGATGCACCGTCGCTGCTGTGCAAACTGGCCCCAGGGGATTGTGCGGCATCAGATCGATGTAAAACCGCTCTGCCCAGCCGGCCACTTTGAGCGCTTCCGTGAAGCCGCCGATATTGCAGATATCGAGACGCATATATTGCGTCAGCCCTTGCTCAAGAAATGGTGCCGCTGCCCACTTGGAGGCAAATTCTTCTCCAATAGCAAAGGGAATGCTGGTCATCCGGCGCAAAGAGGCATACGCCTCCGGCGCTTCGCTTCGGATTGGTTCTTCCAGGAAATCCAGTGTCCCCGGAGGCAGCATGGCGCAGAAACTTGCCGCCTCGGCCACGCTAAGCCGGTGATGCATGTCTATCCCCAGCGTGATGGCGTGGCCGAACTCCTTCCTGAGTGCGATCAGATCTCCCGCCACGTCTCCCAGTCCCGCTTTCGGGTCGAAGGTCTCATCGTCTTTGAAATTGGAGGGGTAGATCCGGATACAGTCCCACCCTGCCATCACGAGCTCGCGCGACTGTTGCAGGATCTCGTCACGTGTCGCCCCCATTGTGCTCGCAAAGGAGGGAACGTGGTTCCGCTGTTTGCCGCCTATGAGCTGGTAGACAGGAACGTTCAACCGTTTGCCAAGCACATCATAAAGCGCAATATCGATTGCGGACATTGCGGCAGTCAGAACGCGGCCACCCTCAAAATACTGGCTGCGGTAACACTCCTGCCAAATCCGGCCAATGCGCCGTGAATCCTGCCCCAGCAGGAAGGCAGCGAAATGGTCGATTGCCGCGGAAACCGCGACTTCCCGCCCGGAGAGGCCACTTTCCCCCCATCCATAAAGACCGTCTTCCGTCTCCAGCTTCACGAGGAGCTGGTTGCGCTTACCCACGCGCACGATGTGAGGCGTGATCGACGCGATTCTGGCAGCGCGATCTTCCCAGCCTCTGGGGGCTGGTGGAAGCTCGCAGTCAATCACTTTCGAAGCCTCTGTCATCCTGTGCACCTCTCCTTTGTTTTGAAGTTTATAACATCATAATCGAAAAATCGTCGACTATTTTTTTATTATCATCGATTTTATGTAAAATTTCAGGCACGTTCCGAGGCGCATTCGCGAATAAAACGACAAAAATTGCATCAATACGGATTGAGCAGGCGTCCACAGATTGATAGTTAGAACTGGCAGACGGCGCTGGTCAGAGGAAAGACATGAACGCTTTCAACAAATCTCAAGACCAAGAGGCCTCGCTTTACGAAGCTGTCCTCAACGAGATTTCAACCGGCCAGCTAGAGGCTGGACAAAGGCTCAAGGTTTCAGAACTTGCCAAGCGCTTCGGCGTGAGCACCAGTCCGGTGCGCGAAGTTCTGAGACTGCTGCAAGGAGAGGGTTTCGTCGAAATTCACCCCAACCGGGGGGCCGTGGTCAAACAGGCGAATGCCAACACCATCCAGAATATCTTCGAGGTGTTGCAGCTGTTGGAACCCTATTTCGTGACCTGGTTTGCAGACTACGCGCAGCCGGAAATGATTGCGGAGCTGGAAGAAATCCAGCGCAAGGTTGAAGCCCTGCCGTCTGCGGACCTGATAGAGTTCCGCAAACTGGACCTGGAATTTCACTGGTTAATCTGCCGCCAGCACTACAATCAGGTCGCCGCGGATCTCTGGAAAAAGCTCCGAACCGCACTGAATGTCCACGCCGCGAAATTGCGCATAAGCCCCGTTCGCTATCAGGCCATCATGGAAGAGCACAGAGAGCTCCTGGCTGCCTTTAACGCCAACGACGCCGCCCGGGCCGAGGCTGCCATAAACAAGCATGTTTCCGGCTCTTTTACACAAATGTCACAGCAGATGCGGGCCCTCGGACTTTAGGCTTAAATCGGCCCGAACATTACAACCCGCACATCAATGCGCATCCTCAGGGTTTCAGGAAGCCCGGCTCCCAGCTCGAAAATGTGGCCACTTGCCCCTGCACAACTTCAAGCAACATTTGCATCGCGAGATTTGCCTCCAGGCTTCGACGATAGATCGTACCCGAAGCAAATCTGATGGCAGGCAGATCCGTCTCAACGACTTCAAGCCCGCGCCCGTTCTCCGAATTCAGGAAGCTGCTTGGCAAGACCGCCAGATAATCTCCCTGCCGCAACAGGTCCAATGTCGCCATAGCGTACGCGCCAAACATGGAAGACCGCATCACTGATTTCGGCGTTGTGGCACACTTCCTCAACAGGTTTACCTTAGTTTCCCCGGCACAGATTAGGCACAATCTGCGCAACCGAAAATGCTACCAGTCAGGCAGTAGAATTTCCATACTCAACGCTGGCCACCCCTCGCTAAAAACGCAATTTATCCAATCACTTAAGTAAGTATCGAACGTCGCAGTTTTCGAGTCTCACGTCCTGACTCAATCAAAAAATAATGCTACAAAAGCATATAAATAATATTTTATTTTTTAGTTTTGATATTGTAAATGGTGATTTTCGTGTATAAAATTTCCATAAATAATCAGCCTGTCATCCGATCTGAGAAGGTGAACGTTGGCCAGAGTGATCCTCAAAAACTTGGGAAAACAGTATGCGGGGACTGATACCGCGACGCTTCACGACCTGAATCTCGAAATCGCAGACGGAGAGTTTCTCGTGCTAGTGGGGCCGTCCGGGTGCGGGAAATCTACGGCGCTCAAGCTCATTGCAGGCCTTGAGGACATCACCACCGGCGAGGTCCAGATAGGTGATCAGATTGTCAACGAGTTTGCGTCCCGGGACCGGGATATCGCGATGGTCTTTCAAAGTTACGCGCTCTACCCGCATCTGTCGGTGTTCGACAATATTGCGTTTCCCTTGCAGATCGCCAGGGTTCCAAAAAATGAAATCCGACAGCGGGTTAAAGATGTCGCCAAGACGCTTCAACTTGAGCCGTTTTTGACAAGGAAGCCCGCATGCTTATCTGGCGGGCAACGTCAGCGCGTTGCAATGGGCCGTGCGATTATTCGCCGACCCTCGGTATTTCTAATGGATGAGCCGCTTTCCAACCTGGACGCCAAACTCCGCGTCAAAATGCGTTCTGAGGTCGCGCAGATCCAGCGCCAGCTGGCAGTGACCACCATCTATGTCACTCATGACCAGGTTGAAGCCATGACCATGGGTGACAGAGTGGCGCTGATGCGCGACGGGGTCCTGCAACAAGTCGATACCCCTGACCGGATCTATCACCATCCCGCAAACACGTTTGTCGCTGCCTTCATCGGGTCTCCGGCAATGAACCTGTTCAGGATTAGTCTACTGGATCGCGAGGGAACATTGTTTGCCCGCTTCGGAGAACAGGATCTGAAGATACCAGAAAGCGTCAGACTGCGTTGCCCACAGCTGCGGATGCAAGCTGGCGGTGAGGTCGTGCTTGGTGTGCGGCCTGAAGACATCGAAGACGCCGAGGTGAAGTCCGGACATCCGGCGGACCAATGTCTGGACGCTTCCGTTGCCCTGATTGAATCGCTCGGATCGGACCACATGGCTCATGTCATGCTCGAAGCGAAATCCCTCAAGGAAGTCGAAGATGACGATGGGGATCTGAGTAAAGTCGATTTCCAGGCTCAAGGTGGGATCAGCGCAAATTGTGTCTGCCGTTTCTCGTCCCGATCGCGCGTGAAGACCCGTCAGAAGGCACGGCTCGCGATTGATTGCGAGCGTCTGCATTTCTTCCATCCGGAAACAGGCCGAACATTGGAAGAGAATTTAACATCTGAAAACTGAAGCCGCGAAGCGGCATTTCCAGGGAGGAAGAGAAGATGAAATCCATGTTACGTTCCGGTCTCCTGGCCGGCTCGGTTCTCGCAGTTTCGCTGGGGTCCTCATTTGCCGACGACAAGGTCGTTCTGTCGATGTGGCATCAGCACCCGGAGTGGAAAGACAGGGTTGAGGCGATCCTCGATAAGTTCGAGGCGGCTCATCCTAATATCGAAATTGCACTCGAGGAGATTGCCGGAACCAATTATTCCGCGCGGCTGAACACGGCTCTTGCAGCTGGTGAAGCCCCGGACCTTTTCGGTCTTCCTGCTGGTCCGGAAACGCAGGCAGCTGCGGATGCAGGCTATGTGATCGACCTGACCGGAAAACTTGACGTTTCAAGTTTGCGTCCTGCGGCTGCCGAAGCGATTGACAGCAATGGCAAAGTTTATGGTGTTCCGATCCTCGGCTCCTATTCGGTTGGGCTTTACTATCACCGCGATATTCTGAAAGAACTCGACATCGAGCCACCACAGACCCAGGCAGAATTCATGGAGGCCTGTACCGCCATGAAAGAGCAGGGTGTCACTCCGCTGGTCATCCCGGCATCTGACGGTATCGTTCCTTCTTTCATGTACATGATGATGGCATCTTCCATCATGGGAGCGGACGGTTTCGCTGATATTCGAGCTGGCAAGCGCCGCTTCGACGATCCGGACATGTTGAAGGCGGCTGAATTTCTTCAGGAAATTGCCGCATGCGTCCAGCCCGGTGCCCTGTCGACACCTTATGTCGAAGGAAAGGCCCTGGCCGCAATGAAGCAGGGTGCAATGATGCCTGGTGGATCGGCCGACTATGCCGGATATCAGGAAATTAATCCTGCCGTTGACCTGGGTGTTGTGCCGTTCCCGGCCGTAGAGGGCGGAACGCCTGCAACGGTTACAGGGCTTGAATACATCTTCATGGTCAATTCGAAATCGGAAAACCAGGATGCAGCGCTCACCTTCCTGCAGTGGATGCTGGGTGACGAGGCTCAGCAGATGGTTGTTGATACCATCACCATGAGCACCTCGGCCAATGTCTCACCGTCTGACAATCGGATCCTTGACGAGTTCACGACTGCTGCAAAGTCCAACGATGTGCGGGTTTTCTACGAGTTGCCGGAAACCGGGAACGTCTGGTCCGTGGCCCAGCAGAACGTTGCTGCGCTTTTCCTGGGTGAGATGACGCCACAGGCTTTTTCGGAAGCACTGCAGGCAGCGGTCAAACCGTCAAAGAACTGACAACAGTGAGCGGCCAGGAGAAACTGGCCGCTCTTTTGATTGACTGACGGTATCAGAGGCTGGAATGGCCGGAAATTCAAAAAAAGCGCGAAGACTGCCCTCCTCGATGGGACGGAACCTTGGCCATCTCTGGTTTGTAGCGCCAGGGTTCCTGTTCTTTCTTCTGGTCATGCTCGTGCCGCTGATACTCGCTTTTGCCATTTCAATGACCGATTGGACAGGCCTCGGGGCGGACGCAAAATTCATCGGTCTTGGCAACTATGTTGAAATTCTCGGTTATTGGCCCTTTTACCGGGCGGCCTTTCACAATGCCCTGATCTTTCTGGCAATCTTATTGTTTCAGCACACAGTCGGTCTTTACATTGCAGTTCTACTCAATGAAAAACCACGCTTCATGCAGTTCTATCGGACGGTGCTTTTCCTGCCGGTGATCATGTCTCTCGTCTCGACCGGCTTTATCTGGACGCTGATGCTCTCGCCCAATATCGGGCTAATCAATCCCATGCTGAAGGCAATTGGGCTGGGTTTCCTGGCCAAACAGTGGCTCAGTGAACCGGGTACTGCGCTGATGGTCATTATTATGGTCACCGCGTGGAACAGTCTGGGGTGGGCGATCATCATCTATCTGGCCGGGTTGCAAGGCGTTCCCGAGGAATTGAAGCAGGCTGCCGAGATGGATGGTGCTAACTCGCGGCAAGTGTTCTGGCGCGTGGTCTTCCCGCAGCTTTCACCGGCCTTTACGGCCCTCACGGTGCTGACGTTCATTGGCACCTTTAGAACATTCGACGTGGTCTACGTACTGACAGGACCTCTGGGGGCACCAAATTTTGCAACCGATGTTCTGGGGACATTGATCTATCGCACCGCTTTTGGTGGTTCGTCCTTCTCGTCAGCCGATATCAGGTTTGCGTTCGGCGTAGCCATGGCGCTGCTGATGATGATTGTCATGGCCGTCATCGTTCAGCTGTTGATCCGGATGTTGCGCAGCAGGGAGATTGAGTCATGACAAGCCCCGCATTGGTCCGCAGTGATACGGCCTTTCAAAGAGGTGCATTGACCGCTCTCCGGACCGGAGTTCTGGTCCTTGCAACGCTGTGGGTTCTTGGCCCCCTCTTCTTCATGGTTCTGGCGTCCTTCAAGACCGTTCCGGAATTCTTCATGAATCCCTTCGGTTTCCCCAAGGAACTCGCGTTTTCGAATTACACCCGGGCCTGGAGCGATGCACATGTATCTGTAACACTGCCCAACACGGTGATCGTGACTAGCGTCGCCGTCGTAGCTTCAACTCTGCTTTCTGCGATGATTGCGTATGGCCTCAGCCGCAAGGAAAAGCGCTTTGCGATGGGGCTCTATACCTTGTTTGTCGCAGGGCTGCTTGTTCCCGTTCACGCGATCATCCTGCCGCTGTTCATTGTGCTCAAACACCTGGGACTGCTCGGCACTTTGCTCGCCCTGATCTTGCCTTACACCGCGATGGGGCTGCCACTCGGCGTTCTGGTTTTGACGCCGATAGCCGCGGCCTTGCCGCGTGATCTTGTCCACGCGGCGCGTTTGGATGGGGCAACTGAAGGTCAGATCTTCTGGAAGGTCGTTCTGCCGCTCATGAAACCGGGGCTTGTCTCGGTCGCGATCTTGAACGGTGTCTGGATGTGGAACGAGTTCTTTATCCCGCTCATTGTCTCGTTCAAGCCGGAAGCCCAGACCATGCCTGTGGGCATCGTCTCCTTCATTGGTTCCTATTCAACGGAGTGGGGGCTTGTGTTCTCAAGCGTGGTGATTTCAACACTGCCGGTGGTGGTCGCCTACCTGCTGATGACCCGCCAGTTCCAATCCGGATTGACAGCTGGCGCGATTAAATAGACTGTAATTTTTGTTCGCAGTTTTCTTGCTTGCGTCCTTTCTTCGAGCTAGGCATCGGACTCGTGGTCAGCCAGGCAGCCACGCACTCGTCCAAGCGCCGTTGTTTCATGGGCCTCCTTTTGGTCCTTTCCCGTTCGAGCAGAATGGTCTGGCCGCGAGATGTGTAGACAGCGGCCGGGGTGAGATTTTTCAGGCTCTCGTGATAGCGGAGATGGTTGTCGTAGCTGACGAACGTATCGATTTGCGCTTCGAGATCACCTTGTAGAAAGTAGTTTTCCAGCAGAACCGGTTCTTCAGGGGCCGATGCCAGCGCTCGATCTTGCCTTGGGTCTGCGGATGATAGGGGTTACCGCGTGTGTGCGTCATTCCCTTTCCGGCAAGGTATTCGGCCAGATCTCCGAAGATGTAGGTCGGCCTTGGGGTGTTGTTGAAGAATACAAATATTCGAAGTCTTTGATTACGTTAGGAAAGGGGAAAATTTGGGATACCGAAACGCTCGACGTTTACCCAACCAAACCGAAGGAGCTCATTCCAAAAGGGAAAATGGCGTTCTCAGGGCTTAAAAAGGAGGTCGATAGGGCAAACGTGATCGCTTACCTTGCTCAACTTGACCAAGACGGCGCATCAGAGTAAAGATGAAGTAAAAAATTGTTCGAATAACTTGAATATATCTTTAATATTGGAAAATTAGAAGTAAGATTTCTTGTTAATCGTATTAAGTCAGCCTGTAAAATAAAAAACCCAAATGATGTTGCAAGTACAAACGTCATTTGGGTTCTTGCCAACTTCACTTAATCCTAGCATCTTCTACCGGATAACCAAGGCCACCTTGTTCCCCAAAATTCTCTAGATGACACTCACTACACGCTGTGATTACATTCACTGCCTGCGGCGACCCGTTTGGCGAAACCATCATGTAATACCAGTCTCCTGTATCTGGTGACTTACCACCTGCAACTTTCTCCATAAGGAACAATGGGCCTTTGCTGACTTTGCCGTCACCATCGACCGAAAACGACTCTTTGGCTATCCTAGTTCCAGCCGGGACAGTAACATTTTCTGCCTTGTATTTAAGGTACTCGTCCGCACCAATCGAGTTGACATATGTCATGAGGAAGCGGCCGCCATGAAAGCCGGGAGCTGCTGGAAACGCACTAGCCTGCGTCCAATTTGGATAGTCTTTCACAAAATCTGCAGGAATCCAACGTTTCGGGCCGTTCTGATATCCGGTCTGCAGGTCGGACTTTAGGCAATCATAAATGGATTGGGCTTCATCAGCAGTTAGTTCGTCCCCTGATTTTTGCACATCACAAGCAGCATATGCGGTTGAAGACATTAGTAGCGCAACAGCGAAACTTCCTAAAGAAACAAGCCGACTTTGCATAGCAATCTCCCTCAGTTCAATCGGTGTTTTGACTAAGGATTAGTATGTTCGAAATTCGGAAAAAAGCAGACTAAAACAAATTCACAATAACGTGCTTGGCCGGAGATGCTCGAGAAAAGTAAATTACCTGCCTTTATTATTTACAGCGTTTTTGAGTTTGTTGCATCTTTCAGGTATTTTGAATAAAAACCGAATTGTCTTGATTGGAGAAGATTTTTCCAAGTGTGGCACAATCATAGTGGCTTTTGCGTTTGCAACAATCCGCAGCGCTAGTCTTTTGCCAATTGATATTCTCAAAGAAAAACAATTCAAGAAGCAACCGCCCGGCCAAGCCGCATAGCTGGTAGTGCTTGTTCAGAACTTCACGAGCTTTCGAACGATCATCATGACGGTTTCGGTGTTGAAGTATCCCGCTTGGATGGAATAAGTGCCAGGCTTAAGGCTGAGGGACCGGTTGGGCTGAAGGAGATCAGTTCCAATATCCGAAGCATCCATAAGTCGTAAATGTCCTGAAGCCCCTGTCTCCAGAGTGCCTTGCTCTGCGTTTTTGGCCGCAAATGCTTCTTCGAGGCCTTCAGCAGTCATCCAGGCGATTGGTCCAACATCTCCGGCTAGGACGGTTGCTGCGCCGTCACCGCACCGCATCGCACCGTTCCGATCCAGTTCGTTATGCGGCAACCCCGAGCGTAGTCGCTTTCGTCATCCGGGTCTTCATGGTCCGACCAGCCTTCGATCCCACGCCACTTCTTCAGAAGCTCTTCCGGCACAAGAAGGTGCGGACCACCACCGGTCTCAATCTATTCGTACAAATCTGACATCGACTACTTCTTACTCCGTTCTTCCTGTCGCCTTGGAATTAGCTCCTCGATCCGATTGATCGCTTCTTCGGCAACTTCCAGCCCGCTGGCCTTGAAGATATCTGCGAACTTCCACCGCACATTCGCCATACAGGCGACTCCCTGGATTTTGCCGGACTTATAGAGCTGGTTGAATCCGGAGTAACCGTCGGCGTGTTTGCCTTCGCGGTCGGTGCTGAACCGTTACCATGCGGCGGGCGGATCATCGCCACCCCATGGCCGTTCATCCCGAACGTAGGTCCAGATGCGTGCCGTCGCGCATTTGCCCTTCACCTGCATCTTGGTGGGCGTATCATACGCGAAGATGGCCTGTCCGGCGCGAACATGTCGGCCAATGGCCTCGGCCAGAGGTGATTGGCATATCGTCTCGCAACCACTGCAGGCCAAGCGGGGGCGCGAGATACGGTTCATGATGAAGCCTCCGGGGATGTAGTCCAACTCTTCCGTTACATCCTCGCCATTGAAAAGCAAAAATTCAATCACACGGAAATGTCGGTGTTGACTCCGCTAGCGCGAGCGCTGCGTTGGCACTAGTGAACAAAATTCAGTAGAGAGATTGAAGGCAATTCCTTCTACTTAGCGAAATCAAAGAGTCATGCAGCAGCTATTTTGCAAAGCTTATCGAAATGCCGCGGAAGTCTTGGTAATCCGCGACCTTGAACCGCAGGTACTCGCCCCGGGAAAGCCACACGTTCAATTCTTTCAATCCCCGGTCAGCTGAAGCCTTGTACGATTTAATTTGGGCGGGAAAAGAGCTTGAACACGACATCAACTTACGCAAAACCCTCCATTGTTCCCGCCCAAATTCAATCGCATAGCGTTCAGAATCTCCTCAATACCACACCCAGACAGTTAGGCGTTTCATCCGACGCCGAAATTGAGACCTCCAGGCAAGCAAAGGAAGACGTAAACTTTAACTGACTACCAAAATCAATAAGTACACAAGAGTTCGGCCAATATACTGCTAAACGAAGTTATAAAGTTCTTAGTTAGCAGCTCGCTATACAAGGTCTGAACCTATTTCTCTGGACAAGTTGTTTTCACAATTCTCGACCTACAATGCATCTTAGGCAACTAACTTGCGTTACTTGAGCGCAGAATTGTAGCTAACAATTCACTCACCTCGGCCGGAGTGCAATCAACTGAGAAGGTTTGCTTACTTGAGAGACACCATTTTACGGGAATGGGTAGAGGCAAGCTAAGCATTTTTACTCGGCCGACTTTGGCATCGCGTGCCACCGAAAGCCTTGGAAGGACTGATACGCCACGCCCCGCGGCAACCAGGTCTATAAGCGAAACACTAGATTCAATCCGCTCTACCCTTGTCGGCATCACACCTGCCGGACTGAAGAAGTGCTCATACTCGAATCCTGCTCCTGGTTGTTCGCTGTAGGTGAAATACCGTTCATGCGAAACCAACTCTGCTGTCACTTCATCCGCCATCGCGAACGGATGACCTGGTGCGCAAACAGCGACTAGGTGATCTTGGGTTACATGAGTACGCAAATGCCCAAGTGGGGCATGCTGTTCAAGTGTTAACACAGCATCCGCAAGGCCATCGGTTAGCAAGGAGCCCACTTGCTCAGGCATTCTCCGAAGGAGTGTCAGACCGATGCCGCGCCGCTCCAGAACATCACTGAGCGTGACAATATCAAGTCTATCAAAAACTGTCAGCACTAGGCGCAGCCGAGGCCCACTGGCTCGCGAGATCCATTGTGCTTCTGCTTCCGCTTCAGCTAGAATCCGTTCAGCTACCAGAGCTTTCTCAACCAGATGTTCTGCTGCATTCGTCAATGTCAGCGACCGGCCCTGCTTTTGCGTTAGCGAAACACCTAGCCTCCGCTCTGCCTCCCTCAAACGCTGGCTCGCCGCTGACTGTGTGATGTTCTGCGCCTCAGCTGCACGCGACAAGGATTTGTTACGAGCAAGGCCGATCAGCAGCTGCAGGTGAGAGCGATCTAAAAACATATTAGAAAAACTACTGCTTTTGGCCTGAAATTCAAATTTTTATTATGTTCTTGGGCGACTTATTTTCAAGTCAAGTGACGCGATATGGACAGGAGACTGGAATGGTTAAGCCCACCTCATTTGACTTCGTTCTCGAAACCCTTGTCGACCTCGAGGCCTATCCTTTGCTGGCACCTAATAGCTTGGACTACGCCTCTGCGGTGAAAAGTGCACAGGCCGGACTGAATAACGATGGCTGCGCTCGGATAGAAGGGTTCATACGCGCAGAACAGTTAGAGCAACTGCGAGAAGAGAGTATGAGGCTTGCCCCCAATGTGCAGGTCAAGCAAAGCCGTTTTACGCCCTATATTTCGGTTGACGAGAGTTTTCCCGATTGCCACCCGCGTCGCCGCATTCAGGATGCGACGAATGGCTTTGTAACCCGTGATCTAATACCTGAAAGTGCTCTGATTCAAAAGCTTTATGGAGCCCCTGCCTTTAAGCGTTTTCTGGCCGATTGTTTTGACAAGCCCGTGCTTCACGAGTTTGCCGACCCTATGCGTGGTCTGGTGGTCAATGTCATGCCCGAAGACACCACGCTTCCTTGGCATTTTGACACGAATGAATTCATTGTCAGCTTGATGACGGTCAAACCGGACTCAGGCGGACTGTTTGAGTATTGCCCCGGTATTCGTGCACCTGGTAGCGAAAACTACGATGATGTGCGGGCTGTGTTGGACGGTTGGCAAGACCCAGTCAAAACGCTTGAACTCGACGTCGGAGACCTTCAACTCTTCATGGGCCGCTACGCACTGCATCGTGTTTGTGAAGGTAAAGGTGAACGCCACACAGCTATTTTCGGCTATTCTGAAGACGCTGGGTACATTGGCACTGCTGATAGTACACGACAGGCCTATGGCCGCTGCATGCAGGCCCATATCGATGCGGACCAGAACCGTCTAGTTGATGGCCTAGCGGGCTGAAATAATGCGCTTCGATAGTTTGAATTGAGAGCTCAGTTTCAACCTTTACATCCTCTCGGAGGCCATACGTGTTGACCGAAACGTCCTTTGCTCCGCCCAGTGCGGAAACTGCTAATGCTGCAGCACGCGACAGGCTACGGCGCTTGAGAGCATCCTTGAAGAAGCACGAACTTGCGGCAGTACTGCTGTTTGATTCCATCAATCTGCGCTATGCCTGCAATTCAAGGAACATGCAGGTAAATACGGCCCGGAATCCCGGACGATATGTTTTTGTGCCGGCCGAAGGGCCGGTTGTCTTGTTTGAATACTACGGTTGCGGACATCTGTCCGCAGGGCTTGATACGGTTCACGAAGTGAGGCCTGCGCATGCACTACACCCACTCTACTCTGAAACTAAGTACCAGACTCACCTGAAAAATTTTGCCCATGAAATCGTTGCGCTCTTGAAAGCTCACGGAAATGGGAACATGCGCCTCGGAATTGACCGCCCCACAACAGAGATGGTCGGAGCCCTTCAAGCTCTCGCAGTTGAAGTCTCGGATGCGGAAGTTCCCCTGGACAAGGCCCGTGCGATTAAATCGCCTAACGAATTGGAGCTGATTCGCGCCTCTGTCCGATGCACTGAAGCTGCCGTCTCGGAAATGGAGCGATACATCGAGCCAGGGCGCTCGGAAAACGAAGTTTGGTCCAAAATGCATCAAAAGCTCATTGAAGGTGGTGGAGAATACATCGAAACGCGGCTCTTCAATTCAGGTAGTCACACCAATCCGTGGTTTCAGGAGACAAGTGACAAACCGTTGCGTGAGGGCGAACTTGTTGCACTCGATACGGACGCAATCGGTTGTTTCGGGTACTACACTGACTTTTCTCGCACTTTTCTGTGTGGGGACGTAACGCCCACGGCAGAGCAGCGGAAGATCTACGGCTATGCTTACGAGATGCTTGAACACAATATCGCTTTGCTCGGTGCTGGTGTCGGCTTTCGTGAGTTTGCTGAAAAGTCTTGGCCAATACCCGAAGCCTATATCCCCAATCGATACATGGTGCTCGCGCACGGGAATGGAATGGCAGGAGAATGGCCTCTGATCCGGCACATGGTAGATTGGGATGAAATCGGTGAAGACGGTGTGCTCGAACCGAATATGACGATCTGCGTCGAAGCCTTTATTGGCCACGAGAAAGGCGGCGAAGGCGTTAAACTCGAAGAACAAGTTCTCATTAAAGAAGACGGAATCGAGCGTCTTTCTACATATGGTTACGAACCGCGTCTTATGCCTATTTGATTTTTTTATTAAATTTTAGCAATAACGTTCAAATAGGCATAAATGCTCGCTGGCAACGGCTTGCATAATGGCTGATAGCTATTTTCTGCGCGAACTCAGCTAAAAAGTGTTTTTTTATGCTGCTAATCAAATGCAGTGTTGCCAGTTGTTGGCAAACATTTGGAATCAATGCGAATAAAAAACGAAGGCAGGCGCCACATCCTCGGACACGCCCTCGATTTTGTTCGCCCAGATCTCGCGTTTAGTGAGGTGAAAGGCTTCGGAACAGGTCATTCCACCGTTCGTGACATGCTGATAGAACCGCTCCATGTCTAGATATGTGGGTGCTTGCGGGACATTTCCATTTCCGACGTTGTCGCAAAGCATGATGAACCAACTCAAGAAATTGCTCGGAGCGTACAGCTAGTTTCAGAACAGTCCAACCAGGGATCGAGTATTATCGAAATTGAGACAGAAGAAATTTAGTCAAGCTTAAATGAACTAAGCAACACAGCAGCGTAGGGATAAACCTCTCTAAACGAGCCTTCGGTTCGGCGGATGTTTTCCAAATGCGGTCGAATGCCAATAGTAGTAAGGACTACTACGTCTAGTAAGCTCGGCGATCTCATCTGAACACCAGTTGCTTATGCCTGTGATTTCGTGGTTTAGCTAGTTCAGGCGATCATAGACGCCAGCTTTGGAAGCGGGTAGATGGCACTATGGGACCATTCACCACTAGAAAGATCTTTTAGGTTGGACGACCGACAGCATGACCTTGAACGTAATCGACACCGATGCCAGCTAGTAGCGTTCTTATCTCGTCTGTTTCGACAAATTCTGCAATCGTCTTCATGTGCATCAGATGGGCGATAGAATTGATCGCCTTAACGATAGCCAGATCTGTTTCCTCGATCAAAATGTTTCTGACAAGGCTGCCATCAATCTTCACATAATCGATCGGAAGTTGTTTGAGATATCCAAATGAAGAGGTTCCGCTGCCAAAATCGTCGAGTGCGAATTTGATACCGTGTTTTTTCATTTGCTCAATGAATGTCAATGCTTGGCTTAGTTGTGAAATCGCCGCGGTCTCAGTGATTTCAAAACAAATGTTTTCCGGTTTGACGGCGCTGTTTTTCAAAAGCAATTCGATCTCATCGACGAATTCCTCACTGCTGAGACTAATGCCGGAAAGATTGATGGATACTAAAACATCTTCGTCAGGAAAATAGTCCTCGTAACACATGAAGACGCGCTCCACGACCCAACGGTCTATCAGACCAATGACGCCATGTTTTTCGGCAGCAGGTACAAAGACACTTGGCGAGATCAGGTTTCCGTGTTCGTCTTTGTAGCGCAGCAGAAATTCGTAGTGTTTCGCGTCTGTGCCGCCATGCTCGGGTGGACAAATCGGCTGTTTGACGAGAAAGAACCGGTCTTGCGACAACGCTTGAGAGACGTTTGCAATGTAACCCATTTCCCGCTCTTCGTCATAGAGATCACCATGGTCAAAGTCGGTTAGGTAAACCCGACCCCGGCCCGCCTCCTTAGCTTTGTAACAGGCCAGATCGGCTTTGCTGAGCAATTCGGTCTCGGTAAGGCCGTCTATTATCGGAACAGCGCCGATGCTGACACCGACGGAAAAAAGACGATCCTGCCACTGAAAATGATAGCCACCGACTGCTTTCACGATAGAGTCGCATGTTACCTTCACGTCTGAAGGTGAACGTGCCCCTAAAATCAAGCCGAACTCATCGCCTCCCAAACGGCCAATTTGATCACCGTCTCCAAGGCAATTTCCGATGACCTTTGCTACTTCGACAAGCATGGCGTCGCCGACAAGATGTCCGGCCGTATCGTTGACGGTCTTAAATCTGTCAAGATCCAGAAAACAGACCCATACAGGCGCAGCTGATTTGCTTGGCATCCCCGCTGTGTCTTTTAGCTTCTTGAAAAAGCTCGTACGGTTTTCAAGGCCAGTAACTGAATCGAAGGCGGCAAGATAGGCCAACTCCTGAGAAATTTGATGCTCTTGCGTGACTTCCCGAAGGACGCCGCGATATCCGGCAAATCCGCCTGACTTATCGGTGGCTACGGTTGCGTTCAACAGATAGATCTGAAGATCCTTTGCGGAGCTATGTACATTAAACGACAGATTCTTGACTGGACGATGAGCACGCATCAGGCGCTTGGTCTCTTCAACTGGAAATTCGATTCTTGGATCCAAATTGACGAGGTCTATGATTGGACGGCCAACTAGTTCACTTGGCTGGATGCCCATCAATGGAGTAAAATTGTTCGATGCGTACCGGACACGGTCATCGGCATCCGTTTCCCAAAACGCAATAGAACCGACCTGTGCCAAGTCTTTGTATCGCTCTTCATTTTCAATCAGGATATCGCGTGTCCGGTTGCCACGCCGGATGATCTCGACCAATAGTAGAATTATGAGAATGGCGATAGCGAAAGCGAGGCTAGTACTCCAGACGAGGTATCTGTATTTCTGGTAGAAGCTTTCGTCGTTGTTGACGATCTGCGCAGTGGCCGGGAACGGGTTCTCTGTGTAGCCGAGCTTTTTCATCAGCTGCCAGTCCAATATCCAAAGGCTTTCGGCGTTCACAAGGTCGGGCACGTCATCTGCCGGGGTGCCGCTCAAGATCTGTTTCGCTAGATTGGCGGCCTGAGCGCCGTGCAGGACACCATCAAGATTGTGGGCACCCAGCGAACCGTGTTTCATGGATATGATGGCGATCGTGAAAACGGGGTTCGGCAGCTGACTAGACAGAAGAGCCGTGCCTTCCCGCCATCCAATCAAAGCATTTCCGGCGTCTCCATCGATGATTTGACCCACAAGCAGAATAGGCGCATCGGCAGGAAAACGGCTGAGCTGTTGAACGGCGTCCCTTTTGAAGATTTCTTCTATGAAGTGGATCTTGTCAGGTGCCTTTTCGTGGTCCGCTGCCTCTTTTGCTTTGGAAAGATTGGCACTCCCCGCCGCCTCCCGGTCGGAGATCACGATCAATTCATCCTTTGCGGTTATGGCTCTGATGTCTAGCACAGTCGCTGTTATGTTGCGGTTTTCGAAAACACCAGTGGTTCTCGGCAAATCGATCAATGATTGGGATACTTGATTGATCCCCATGAAGACGACTGGAACATCTGCAAGCCAGCCATCTCGATGCGTTAATAGAGTCTGCAGGCCGACATCGTCGGAAACCATCACAAGATCGGGTTGGGTGGTCGCGTATTTTCCTATCAAATACTCAAAAAATGCATCAGCATGCAGTTGATCCGGAAACCGTTTCGCATCCAGGTATTCGTGGAACAATCGAGTGTTATTGTCATCAGCGAAGGTAGTGTCTATGCCGTCTTTGAGCATTCCAGTCCAGACATGCTCTGAATTGTAAGAGTGAATGGCGAGAACGCTTCGCTTTACCTCGGCAAAAGAATAATTAGTCGACAGAATAGAGATAAAGAACAGCAAGACCGCACTGTTATTTTTCAATAGATCGCTCCACCTGCGTCACGCCCTTAGCGTAATTCGAGGTAGAGATTTAGAAAAGATAAATCAGTGAAAAAATTAATTCCTTTTTTTTCGGAGTAGGAGACGTGAATTGAGTTACCTTGAAGGAGAGCTGACTGACAAAGCAAAGCAGTCCAAGCTGAACAATCCGATGCATTCGGATGCCTAAGGAGAAGACGCTCCGTTTCCAGCATGTACTGCCTCACAATGGTTGTTGATGGGCAGCGCATACTCTCGGGAAAAGACAGATTGATGACAGTGCTGGCCGGCTGTCATCATCGTATGCCGCATCTTTGTCAAAGTGTGGCAGGTGCACTGCACCTAACTTGATCCAATAGAAAGTGTCTTATGAGTTGCGTTTTCGCAGGAGCTCCGCTGCCTTGCGATGCCCCATTTTTGTGGCTCGTTCAAGCCACATGAATTCATGGGCATCAGCGCCGCGCTTGGCGTGGAGCTCTGCAAGGCAGAAGGCGGCTTCGGCATTTCCAGACGCAGCCAAACGATCGAGCGCGTTCGCCTCATCGAGGGTGATTTGTGCCGCGAAGGTTTTTAAGAACACGTCGTTCAGGCAGATCGCCAAGGTCGCGGCGACCAAGACAACGACGATCGCCGTCATGAGCGTGTCTTCAGACAACCAGGTGAGCCTGTCACTCTTGTAGAGCAGCAGAATTAAAGGCGTCGTTACAACGCAGCTGACGGTCATGATCCTGGTCTGACCACCTATTGCTCTTGAGAGCTGATATGCCGACAGACGCAGTTCCAAAAGTCGTCGTGTATTTCCTTGTTTTCTCAGGATGTCGAGCAAGTTTTGGAGCGTCATGTAACGGCATCGTCCATTCGTGTTCCGGCCAGGATTAAGTGTGATCAGTTCTTTGTTGCGCGGCGACCGCCTTGGCGATTTTCTTGTCCGTTTTGTACTGGCCGAGGGCATAGACCGACCAAAGCGCGGCCGGGATCCAGCCGATGATGGTTATCTGGAGAACGAGGCAGATGATGCCGGCGAAGGGACGGCCGATGGTGAAGAACTGCAGCCAGGGCAAAAGAATGGCGAGGATCAGACGCATATTAGTTCCTTAGTGTTTTTCCAGTTGCGGCATATGGATTTCCAGAACGCCGCGTTTTCCGTTCCGGCGCCCCACCTGAACAATCATGTCGATTGTGGCGCTGGCATATTCAATGACGTCCTGCCGGGTGAGCGGTACGCCGGTCTGCATGACCATCAGCGCCATGCGCTCCAGCGCGAGCGCGGGACTGTCGGCGTGAATGGTGGAGATGGAGCCGGGATGGCCGGTGTTGATTGCTTCCAGGAAGTTATAGGCTTCACCGCCGCGGATCTCGCCCAGGATCAACCGGTCCGGACGCATGCGAAGGGAGGATTCCAGTAATCGCGCGGCGGTCCGGTTGCTTTCCCTGGACCGCTCGGCCACAAGCGCGACGCTGTTTTTGTGCTCCGGCCGGAGCTCAACGGCATCTTCGATCGTGACGATGCGTTCCTCCGGCTGTGCCAGGGAGAGCAAGGCCCGCGCCATGGTGGTCTTGCCGGAGGATGTGCCACCAGAAATCAGGATGTTGAGCTTTTTATGGATGGCCTGCGTCAACAGCTCTGCCAACTGACCTTTGCCGGCCATCTCAAGAAGATGCTGTTGCTCTTGCTCGCGTTCCTTCTCCACATCGATGGGCTTGCCGGCGACAAAGCCGATCTGATCGACACTCAAGACCCGATTGACGAACTTGCGGATCGAGATGCTGACACCGGCCTCGATCGCTGGCGGAATGACCACTTGCACGCGGACATCGTGACCGAAGACGCGGACCCGGCCGGAAACGATGGGCTGCGCTTCGCCGAGCGTGTTCTTGGTCTCGCCGGCAAGATTATATCCGATGGAGTGGATTTCATCGTCGGTGAGCGACAGATCCGTGACCGGCTCCATGTAGCTGGAGCCGGAGTGCTCCACGAATATCGCCCGGTCCGGATTGATGACGATTTCATTGACGTCTTCGGACGTGAGCAGACTTTTGAGAGCCTTCAGGTTGCTTTCCACATAGGAACTGACGGCATGCATCAGAAGACGAGATCCTGATTGACGAACACCTTGACCTCATAGCCCTGCGGTAGGCGGATGATCGGCGGCAGGCTCAGATAATCCTCAAGAACGCTTTCGGTCTGATCTTCCAGATCGTCGCTGACGTCGGAGGCCAGCGAGATCGTTGCATCGCTGGTCTCATTGCCATCGGACGCAACGGTGGCAATGAAGGTTGGGAGCGATGCGATGGTGGTGATGAGCGCTGCCGTTCCGAAGCGTTGCACAAAGCGGGAATCCACATTGCCTTCAACGCCGCCGCGGCCGAGCCGGTCGACACCGGTCGCGGCCAGTGAGATGGATTTTCCTTCCGGCGTGACCGCCCGGTTCCAGGCGATGAGGACCCGTTTCTGGGCAATGGAGATATCGCTATTATAGGTTCCGATCAGGCGCGTTCCCTTGGGCATGAGAACTTCCTGCCCGTCATAGGAATAGACCGGTGTGGAGACGACGGCGCGCATGGAACCTGGCAGCTCCGTGTTGACGGCGGTTTCCAGGACGGCCGTTATGATCGTGCCCTGAACGATGGTCCTGGAAATGTCACCTAGATCGCGCGCCTTCGAGGTGGAGACGCCCAGATTTGCATTCTGGCTCAAGAAGCGCTCATTGGAAGACATCTCCTGAACGCCGTCGGGTCCCTCAGAGGGCCCGGATGTGAATCCTTCCTCGGATTCGTCGTAAATGTTGGCGTCGCTTAAGAGACGCTCCCGAAGCTCCGCTTCCCGGGCCGCTCTGCGCTCTTCCAGTTCTTTGAGCTTCCTCAAGCGTTCCTGTTCGTCCAGGTCCGGGCCCGCCGGTGCTGACGGTGACGGTGCTCTTAAAGAGGCAAGCTTGGCTTCCATTTCCGCGCGCAGCAGGGCTTCCCGGTTCTCGGCTGCCTCGCGGTCCCGTTTTGACTGTTCCGCCAAAGCTGCCTGCAGATCTTCCGGCGAGATCCCCGATGCCGGTGCAGGAGCGGGCCTGGTCAAGAGCTCCTGGATCTGCGCCTGCAAAGCATCGATCTGCGCTTCCAGCTCGGCGGATCTGTCCGGTGGCGGGGCCAGGATTTCCGGTGCGGGCCGCTCAACCGGCCTGATCACGATTTCCGGTTCCGGCTGGTCCGTGTCGAGACTTTGCCGCGGTCGAAGATTGGTGTTCAGCCCTGTGTTGTTGGTTTCAGAGGTCCGCTGGATCGCCTCGCTTTCGGAGGTGGATAGGCCAAGAAGCCTGCTGATTTCCTGGGGGAACAGCAGAAAGGCCGCCGCGACCGCAATCCCGATGAAGAACAGAACGTAGATGAGCGGGCTCGTGGATCCGCCGCCACCCTTCAAACGTTGCTGACGGGTCGACAGTTTGTCTTCTGCTTCGGGTTCGTTGCTCAGGGTCATGGTTTGTTGACCCCGCTCCATCCGGCCACTCTGGAGCTAGAGGCAATACAGATGGCATCGCCGCCAATGCGGACGGTCCATTCATCGCTGACCCCATCGACAATGATGGTATTGCCCGCAGTGCGTGAATTGACGGTATATTCACGGCCCCCCTGCCCCACTTTGAAGACGCCCGGCTGACGCCCGGAGCCGTCAAAGACAAAATAGGTCTGTTTGCCATCATCGTAGACGGATGTGGGCGCAAAGTCGGCACTGCCGGCAACGCTGTAATCATAGTTGCGGCTGCTTAAGGAACTTGCGTCGGAAAATTGCGCAACAACGGGCGTTGGATAGCTGAAGGTGGTGCGGAAGTTGAGACCGCCAGTCCGGCTCCCACGGCCACGATGGGCGCGCAGCTCGAAGGTGTAGACGCGCCGGTCCGTATAGACAGTCATGTTGGTGACGGCATCTGAGTTGAGCGGTTTGATAGAAATCACATCGCCGCGCTTCAATCTGACGATCTGCCAGGATGCGCTATCGCCAACCTGAATGGATTGTACATTCTCACCGCGGCCGAACTGGACGGTGGAGATGAAGTTGGTGTGGAGATCCAGCCGGTAGACGGTGTGCTCATTATAGACGAACTGCTTGATCCGTGAATCAGCAGGAAGCGATTTAGGAACGGATTCGGCGAGGACGGGAAGCGTTAAGGCTGCCAGGCACAGGACCGTTCCGGTCAGTGTTTTTTTGATCATCGTGCGCCCCTGTTGGTGAGTGTTTCCGCGTCGATGCGGTAATTGGAGACTTTGAAGCCGAGCGGGTTTGCCCAAACGGCCTGTAGATTGCGTTCGACCTTCGGTTCGAAGGCAAAGCGGACGGTTGCCACGAAGTCGCGTTCAATGTCGTCCAAGCCGCTTTCTTGTAGCGCCTTGCGGAAGCGGACCTGGGCGTGACTGTCGCCAAGGAGCGACATGGAAACGATCGTCACCTTCAGCCGGTTGCGGTCTTCATAAAGTTCCGGCGGATAGTCTTCGTTGGCGGAGTTCCAGAGCGCCCGCAGGCTTTCCGCTGCCTGACCGGTTGAACGGTTCAGGACATCGGGAATGCGGGTGGCGTTGTCGGCAACGTCATAGGTCTCGCGGTCGGTGACATAGCGAACGAGTTCGGCCTGGATGACGGCTTCCTGCTCGGAGAGCGAGAGGGGTTCGACCTGGGCGAGGCGTTCGGCCTCGCCCGTCGTCTTGTCGACCATGACCAGGTATGGCCGCACTTCCTTGAGCGGCAGGAGCATGGCAACGAAGCCAATGCATGCGATCGCCAGGATGAGGCTCAATATGGCGATGACCGACCAGATATTGCGCTGCCGCCGGAGTGAGAAGAACACTTCTTCCTCAAACGAGTAGGCGACCTCATCAGGTGTGTTTTGACGCATTGTGCTTCGTGCCTGTCTGCCGGTTTAGCTTTTGCTGGTTTTGGAGCTTTGCGGCGCCTTTGGTGCTTTCGGGTTCTGGGCCGAAGGCCGTCCGGACGGTCCGCGCATATAGGATAGATCCGAATAGCGTTGCCGTTCTTTGCTCATGCGCGCTGCCTGGGTGATGAAGGCGGCCATTTGACCGGCCCTCGGACTGCCGCGTTCTGCGGCGCCCGCGGCGGCTTGCTGACCCGCATCAAGCCGGGCGGCCGCACCATAGGCGGCTCTCACCGGCGCGGTTGCCGCCCCGGCTGCCATGGACGCGGTTGAGCTTGCCATTCGGATGGCGTCGGAAACGCCTGTTCCAACGGCAACAACGCTTCCGGCAAGACCGGTTGCGTAGGTCGGCACGTTTTTCATCATGAAGATGGCGGCAAGGGTGACAATCACGAAGCCGGCGATGTCGGAAATCGTAGTCGCATCCGGTGTATTAGCCAAAATTTCTTGTCCGACACCGATCACCGCACCCATAATTCCGGCGAGAACGAGAGGGATCAGAGCGATGCCAATGGTCATGCGCGACCAGGTTTCGAAGAGTTGGCGTGTGCCGTTAAAGGCAAGAGCACCGATTGCGAGCGGTGCGATCGAAATGGCCAGCCCTAGTCCAACCTTACCTATTGTAGAAATGACGATGGCCACACATGCCATGATCATTCCCAATACAGATAGCAGCACTGCCGAAATACTGATGCCAAGCCAACCGGATTCTTCGTTCATCTGGTCCGAATAATCGAATATGGATGTGACCATTTCGTCCATGGCGGCATTCAAGCCAGCGTTGTCACTAACATTGGCACCCGAGGCTGCAAGCAGAGCCCCCCCATAGTTTTGGGGCACATCTGTGATGATGTTGTAGATTGGCTCGAATTGGGTCCAACTGGTCGCAACGGCCAATACGATGATGTAGCGCACAGACCAGGTGATGTAACTGCGCATGCTGACCGTCGAAAACGCCAGGATTGAGTTGAGTGCGATCAGCGAAAGACCGACGAGACCGGCGGCAACAAGGGCAGTGTTGATCTCGGAAGAAACACTTTGGAAGACTGTTTCCGCATAGCTAGAAACAGCCGTATCGATCAAATCCAACGTGTCGGTGATAAAGGAGGCCATCAATTGACCTCCTTGAGCTTACCTTTACGAGCACCCGATTTGACGCAGGCATTGTGCGCCAGGTTTTTGTATTTCCGGGTTTCTTGGGCAAGGCTGACATCTCTTGTTGCTGCCCAATTGTTGAGCTCGACAAGCCCCAAACTTTTATAGTTATCGGGCATCATTGCGAGGATCGCGTCGTAGTCGCGTCTGTCTATGAGGCATCCAAACTCAGCAGGTTCGCCACGGCCGTACGCTTCGCAAACTCGAGCAACCTCCTGTTCTTGCCAGATGATGGTGTAGTGTCTTAGGAGCTTACTGGCACTAGCGTTGTTTGCGTTTTCTGCGTCGAATTTCTTGTATGCGTCCCCACCAAATGGAGACGCATAGCCACAGCCGAACGAGGTCTTGGAGGCCGCCTGTGCCGTGCCTGCAATCGCTACCATCGAGCAGGCAACAATGAGTGTCTTCAACATCGCGATTACTCCTCGTCCTGATCGCCAACTAGAATGAATTTCCGGCCGGCCATAACGTCCCGGGCCGTGGCCGCCTGACCCATGCCAAGGGCATTGGCATTGGCCGATTGCACCCGAAGGAGCTCAACAAGGAGAACCGCCACTTCCGCCTGGACGCGGGTGTTGTAGTCAATGGCCGCTTTCAGATCTTCGTTGTTGTCGATGCCATCGATGAGTAGCGTGACGCGCTGTGCGGCTGCGTCGGCCTTTGTGAAGCCGTCTTCGGCTGTGGCAACCGCTGTCACCCCTGCTCCGGCCAGATGGGCCGCGGCCTTGTCAAGCGCATGTTCAGAGGACAGGAACATGTCGAGATCGGTGAACTCGAATGTTGACTTCAATTCATCGACCTTTGCTTTGATGGCTCCGGCCTGACCGGCAATGTCCCCTCCGCTCATGACCGAACTCATGATGCTGTTGAGTGAGTTCGCCGACTGCCGCAGATCCTTGAGCTCCTGGGAATTCAGAACGCTGGCGATCTGCCGGATGCCGGTGATGGATTCCAGCTGCGTGATCTGGGTTGTCAATTGCTCCTGCATGTTGAGCAACTGGTCTTTCATGGTCGCGAGCTGTTTCAGCTGCTCGGCGTAATCCTTGATCTGGTTGTCGATCTGCGACAACGCATGCGCCACATTCGCAGCATCGATCACGGGAATACCGGCAGCCGTCGCACTGGTGCTCAGACCAACGGACATCACACCCGCAAACAAGAGTTTCCTGGCTGTCCTGATCATTACGCAATTCCTTCGCTTGGAGGGTTGAGGGGTCTGTAATCACAGGCACACGGTGACCTGTATTCCGTTGGAACCCCGGCGCAGCTTGACAATCCGAGTGCAATCGCGGCGAGGATGAGTAGTTTCTTTGTCATTCGATGCCCTTCCAGAAATCGGGATCCTCGCGCCAGCCTTGGGGCGCCCCCTCCCCATTGCCGCCGCCCAGAACCTTCAAAAGGGATCCGAGCGGGGCAAGATTCATGTCAACGATGATGCTGGCGTCGCCTGAACGGATCAGTGCCAGCCGGTGCCCGACATTGGAGCTGACGGCAAAGCCAAGCTCGTTGTCGGTAAGACGGAGCGGCGCAAGTTCGTCGCGCGTCGATTTGTTGGATGGATAAATCAGCAAGGTCGCGATGCCGGAGAGGATCGCGCTGCCCGCCGCGCTCTCTGTGATATGCGCTGCCTGCTGGGTCAGAAGAACGACGGCGACGTTCTTCTTCCGCATTGTCAGCATCCAGTCCTTGAGACGGGTGCGGAAATAATCGTCATCGAGAAGTTTCCAGGCTTCATCGAGCACGATCAGCGTGGGCCGCTTGTCTTCCACCGTGCGCTCAATGCGCCGAAAGACATAAGAGAGCCAGGCCGTCCGCGTTTGCGGGTTGTCGAAGATCTCCGTGACATCAAAGGCCGTGATGTCGTTCTCGAAAGTCAGGCTGTCCCTGCCCTCGCCATTGAAAAGCCATCCGAACTGGCCGGATCGGTCCCACCGGCCCAAACGCTGGTGCAGATCGCCGCCGTCATTGGTGGAGCGGAACTGCGAGCGGAAATGGCCCATGGTCTGTAGATTGTCTTCAGCAGAGCGATTGGCGGCGCAGGCCCGGCCGAGACTTTCGATCTGGATCGGCGTGAGTTCCCCGTCCTTGGGCTTAAGCAGGCTTTCCAGCCAATCCGCCAGCCACGCACTGCCCCGTTCGTCCGCTTCCGATGTGAATGGATTGAACCCGGTGTCCGTGCCGACCTGAACCACATTGTAACTGCCGCCAAGGGCGCGGATTGCCATTTCAAAGCCGCGGTCCTTGTCGAAGACAATCAGGCGCGTCGATAGGCGCTGCGCCTGGGCCAGCAGAAACGCCGTCCCGAGCGTCTTGCCGGACCCGGTTCTCCCGAGAACCAGAGAATGACCGACAACCGGTTCGCTGTCGCTGGATCCGGGCAGATGGAAGTTAAAGCGGTAAGGTTCCCCGTTTGCTGTCGGTAGAATAGTGATGGCTTCGCCCCAATAGGTCGATTCCTTCGGCAGGCCCCTCGCCGATCCATGGAGGGCCGACAGGTGCGCGAAGTTGAGCGAGCTGATGGACGAGGCGCGGGTGCGGTAGCTGTAGTTGCCGGGCACTTGCGCAAAATAGGCTGGCCGGGCACTGAAGTTCTCCCGCAGGACCGAAGCGCCCGCGCCGGTCAGAACCCGATCGACCGCGGAAATGTTCTCGTCCAGTTGCCGTTGGTCATCGGCATAAAGCGCGATGGTGCAGTGATGCTTGCCGAACGCGACCCGTCCGGAGGCCACATCATCGAGCGCATCGTTCAGCTGCATTTGCAGCGACACAGCCGCATCGTCGGCAACGCTCATTTGCCGGATGACGCGGCGGATGTCCGCCTGAGCCGAGACCGGATCCTGGGGCGTGAAGGAGTTGGTCACACACATGTCGATGCCCAGATCCAGGAGATCGAGGATCCCGGCATAGGTCTCGGCCGGATAATCCCTCAAGGTCAGGATCGTTCCGGCTTTGGTTGTCCCTGAATGCGTTCCGAAGATGGTAAAACTGTCGTCCTGGAAATGGATCGGTGTGGTCGCAACCAAATCGTTGAGCGGGACGTAGGCTCGGCTTGGCCTCAACAGAGCAAAGTCACCGGTGAGCATCGCTCGCAGAAGCCCAAGCCATTCGCCACTGGAGAGCATTAAACGCCTTGGCCGGGCGGGGCCTGCAATCTCGATGAAGCTGGAAGCAATGTCGTTGAGGCGCTGAAAGCGGCGCGCGATCCGCTCTGCACTGCCCGTTTTGCCGCCCCGGAACCTGTCGAACAGTCCCGTGATCTTGGAAGGCCGCATTGTGAGCGTAAAGACAGTCGTGCGATGACGCAGTTGTGCCGATCGCAGATGCGCCTGCCAGAGCCCATCGATCTGAGCCGCGAAGGTTCCTTCGCCGGCGACCGGATCGAGGTGGGGCTGCACCTTGGAAGAAATCCGGTGTACGTAAAAGCCCACATCGCCATATTGCTGGGCAATGAGGTCCGAGATCGATTGGGAGAGCGTTTCGATGTCGCTCTCGTTCGTGGTCTTGGCGGCCAGACCATCGACCGCAAAGCTGGTCATCAGATCGCCGTCGCGCAGCATGATCGTCTGGTCGTTGATCTGGGACAAGAATGGCAAATGCGCGGACAAGGACTCCGGCGCATCAACGGACTTGTCGATGAGGCTTTGAACGGCAAGGGAGGTGTCACGGGCCATAGGTGACTCCCCTACCCTTCAGCTGGCTTGATTTGAACGGCGTGACGCGGATGGTGACGAGCACCACATCGAATATGCGTGCGTCATAGGCTGCCAGGAGCCGCAAACCGGCGTATCCGAGCGCGAAGCTCAAGACCAAATAGATCACGGAGAGGGTGGCAATGAAGCCACCCACGACCAGGATCAACAGCGATGCAAAATACGCCATCGGCAGCCCCACGAAACTCACGGGGCGGGTCAGGCCCTTGAAGAGCGGCGCCTTCATAATTGACAAGACCTTTTGTCTCTTAAAAGCCTGCGAGAATGGTTGCGGCACCAAAGAGGATCACAAGCCCGATCAGGATCGATCCGGCAAACATCCAGTTCATCCGGCCGGTCATGAAGAGGAAGCCGACGGCGCAAAGCGCAACGAGGCCGACCGCCCGGCCGAGCGTGCCAGTGAGTGCCGTGCCGATGGTCGTGAAGAAGGTTGTGATCGGAGACAGATCCTGCGCCATGGCTGGATTGATCATCACGGCCGCCGCGATCAATGTGAGAAAAGCCAAACGGCTGTGCTTCGCTAAAATTCCCATACTGAAACATCTCCTGTTAAGGGGACCCCGGCCGGTGCTTTGGACGAGGTTTCGAGGCGTTCAGAGCTCTCCTGGGGCTCAGAATGCTGGTTTGAAGCTTGTTGGATGTCGGGAAGGTCCGGGACGGGTTGTCCCGCTTGTCGCAGCACTGCGCGGATATAATTTTGTGTTTCTTCAATCCGCGGGACCCGCCCAAGTTTTTTCACCCGGGTCGGGCCGGCATTATAGGCGGCAAGCGCCAGGTCAACTCGCCCAAACTCGCCCAACAAAAGGGTTAGATAGGCGGCTGACGCATTCAGGTTCTCATAAGGGTCAAAGGGATCACGGACCTTCAGATCCGCCGCCGTCTCCGGCATGAGCTGTCCGAGCCCTTGAGCGCCCTTTTCCGAAACGGCCCTTTGATCGAATGCGGATTCGCGCGCAATCAAAGCCTCAAAGAGGTCGATGAATTCCAGGGCTGTCAGGCCCGCGGCCACCACGCCGTCCTGTCCGGAGAACTTCAGGGCGATTTCGCGCGACAACTTTTGATTGAGTGCTCGTTCAAGATCCGCATTGGCATTTTTGGCCCAGGACGACGCTGGATTTTGAGAGGACTCTTGCGTGGTGGTCCGGGCAGGCTTTTTAGATGTTCTGTCTTGAACGATCGGTTTACCGGATGCGTCCCATTCAATGACGGTTGCTTGTGCCGGAACGCTTAAGCAGATTGTGACAGAGACAACTGCAACAATAAGGTTGTGCTTCAGAGGTGATGACGCGCACGTCGACCCTGCTGTTTTTGGATTGCTTGAAGAGATCATCTTGGCGGAACCGTTTGCGTGTGACGCGAAAAACCTGTGGTTGTTAAAACAAGGGTTGTATTAAGGTCCGTGCACCGAAAATACTCGCTATTTACAGTCAGGATTACGGGAAAAAGTGAATCCTGTTAATAGTTTGGCGCATATATGCGCACAACGTGATTCTTCATGTCAATTCCTTAGGGGCCAAAAACAGAGTACACGACAAACGAGTGTTGCATTGCAGCAACGCACTTATAATTGTGGCAAAAGTGTGCTAAATTCAGTGTGTCGCGCGAGCTCCGAAAACCCACAGCGTTCTTGCTTTAGGGATATTTCGCAGGAACGACTATAGAGCCGTACTATTCAAGATGAACGGATGTAGTGTGACCCCGCGGGTAGCGGTGTAGGTTACTCACACACGACCTAATGCTTCATAGAAACATCGTTTGTTCGGAAAAATTCACTCGCCATGCCAAAGGGAATTTGCACGGGATGGTGTTGGGTTGTATTGACCTAAGTTTCCTGAGTTGGAATTCGACATACAACTTATAAGATTATTTGAACACATTTCTGACCGGTTTCATGGCGACATTGCGACTGCACCGTGAATCAGATCTAGTCATTCTAGATCTGCAAAATTGTCATCGTGAATTTTACAGCTGTGCATAACTCACGGCATGTCGACGAAGGTTCGTCCATGGTCCGTTTTGAGCCGCCTGATATCCCCCACCAAAAAGGAGAACAGAGACCCAGAAAGACAAAACCCGCCACCGGAACGAACCGGAAGCGGGGGATGCCTCAAAAAAATTTAGCACCTTTTTAGTAGCGCATTCCCCACATCATTGTCAATCACGAACACCGTTTCGGTGAACGGATTTTTGCGTCTGATCTCGATTAAAGCGATGGACCAAAATCAACCGTTTACACCGCGCAAAAGCGCGAACCCTTCCGCACGTCCGCACATTGCCAGCTTCCGAAAGCTGTCAGACGGGATTCTGGCGAGCGCAGCCCTGGCACGACAAGAAAACCGGCCTGATGTTGCCAAAGCAGATCTTGCCAGGACGCTTAAACGTGTCGCCCCTGCCCTGGGCATCCGGCGCACCGCGTATCAAATCCTGGATATTCTGCTCGGCCTGGCCCGGCCGACGGACTTCGCTCCAGGCAAACGCCCCGTTGTTGCGATTTCAAATGAGCGACTGGCCGAATATACAGGCGCTTCGATCAGAAGCATTTCCAGAAGTCTGAAGACGCTTGTCGAAGCCGGTGTGCTTGCTTATCGGGACAGTCCCACCGGCCGGCGTTACATTTATCGGAAAAATGGCGGGATCCCCGATGAAGCCTACGGTCTGGATTTCACACCTGCCTGTTTCAATCTTGATGCCTTCGCTGTCCTCGCGGACGAATACAGGGAAGCGCTCGATCTGAAAAAACGATCCAAACGGGCCGTTACCCGCCTTTCTAGGGCCATCATTGATCTTGTAGAAGCCGCGGACGCGGATCTGTCCGATTATGCCTTGCATGCGGAAAAACTGGTCGCCGAACTTAAAGACCAGCCAGAGAGCTGCGCCGAATGGCTCCAGGCACTTTATGACGAGGTCCTGCTGGCTGTGGAAAATACGCTGCAGCGGACAACGCAACATAGCAATATAGAGCCAAAAATGACATGCGCAGGTGGTTCAAATGACACCCGCTTATATGATACAACCCCACCACTTTCTGTATTTTCAAGTAACAAACGGACTTGCTCTCACGAGCAAGAAATCAATTCTCAATCTGACAACGGCTCCGCCGTTGAAATGGCTCTTGAAAAAGAGCCTTGCGGAGCCCGCAGCCACACGCAACAAGCGATTGAGCAAGCGGAAGCGCCTGAACGGGGCAGCAAGAACGGCTCCCTTGACGATGTTTCAATCGGATTGATCAATTCAGCATGTTCGCTGGTTCAAACCGAACTTAGTTTCCGCCTCTCCTCCTGGACACAGCTTTGCGATGCGGCCGAGCAATTGCGGATCCTAATCGGCCTCAGCGAAGCAGGGTACAAACAGGCCGTCTTGCGCCACGGAAAAGACCTGCCGGCGACTTGTTTGGCTGTGGTCGCCG
This sequence comes from Roseibium sp. HPY-6, assembly GCF_040530035.1. Taxonomy (NCBI): domain Bacteria; kingdom Pseudomonadati; phylum Pseudomonadota; class Alphaproteobacteria; order Hyphomicrobiales; family Stappiaceae; genus Roseibium; species Roseibium sp. HPY-6. The sequence continues at coordinate 59,584 of NZ_JBEWCD010000004.1, read as the reverse complement.
AAAAGGCCCTGCGCGATCCGTCGCAAATCACGTCGCCCGGCGGATACTTTCGCGCCATGATGGACAGGGCGTACGATCACAAGCTAAACCTGAAGAAGTCTCTCTTCGGACTTGCCCATTCCTGACGTTTGATACGTTTTTGACCCTGAAATTGAGGAGCCCGCTTACATGACCGCGATGGGTGCGATCAACCAATCGGAGCTGCCGGAAGTGGCTGCGGCCAGGGCGATCTTGTTCGCTCTAAAGCAGGTGCTAGAGGAAGATGGAAAAAACGAGGTCACCAGCGAGCAAATCGTGAATGAACTCCTGCCTGGACCTGGTTCGCTGAGAAGTTGGTTCATCTACCTGATCGATGAGGCGAACAGTCAGGATCAGGAAGCGATTTCGTCAAAAGCGATCCGCGACGCGCTTGAATTGGAAGAGGAAGATTTCAAGCGCGGATGCAATCTCGCACTCAACATTGTCGGCTAATTTTTCTAGCCCGATAAAATCAAGGAACCTCCTGTGAGAGAACAAGAATGATGCCGCTGAGCGCCCGCCGGTCGTAGACACGGGCCCCGCCCCGCTTATCGGTCGGCAACGGTGGCTGCGACTTCGAAAACGGCTCATCACTGAGCCAGAACAAACAATTGGACATCGCCTAACTCCTCTTCAGGAGCTTGAAGTAGAGTTCAACTGATTTGCATACCCATTTTATGGGTCTGAAGCCTAGGTGTGGAATCTAAGAAGGTTGTTCATTCCATCGATCCTGAAACTGATTGTGTTTGGTAACCAACCAGTCTCAGATATTCAGAGCGGGTGAACAAACCTTTTGAGTCCACAGCGAAGCCACAATCTCACTCGTGTTGCGAATTACTTTACCGCGACGCTGATATCTGGAGTTTCTGCATGATGAGTTCTTTTTCTGAAACAACTGTGCTCGATGGCTCGTTCTAAGGACAAGGGTGAAATGACTGGATTATTGGATCACGGTAGCCTTAAATTCGTGGATCTGCTCAGTTCTGAAGTTCAGGCTGAAATCGAAGCGGTAGAACGTCGCCGCACTTTTCAAGATGGTCAGATGATTCATTCTAGCGGCGATGACGGAGATCGTCTGCTCATTGTACGTTCAGGTGCTATCAAAGTGGGGCGTATAGACCCCAACGGCAAAGAAGTCATGCTGGCTGCGTTGGGTGCAGGCCATGTCATTGGCATCATAGGTGTGCTTACCGGGCGCAAACGGACGCAGAATGCTGTGGCTTCAGGCAAAACGACGATTGGCTTTGTCAATAAGGCAGATTTTTTGACATTGATGGAAAGGCGCCCGGAAATCGCTGGCGCAATTCTACCGATGGCATTAGATCGTCTGAATACGGCATTCAGCATCGTGGACGATATCCGTCTGTTAAATCTAACCGCTTTTACAGCATCACTGTTGTTGAAGAATCTGCCTGAGGAATCCGAAGTTTCCGGCGTACTAAACTGGAACCAGTCCGAGTTGGCGGTCGCCGTTGGGGCGTCCCGAGTGTCAGTGGGGAAAGCGCTGAAGAAGCTTGAGCAGGAAGGGATGATCGTACTGAAGTATGGCGCTATCGAAATTCCCGACGCCAAAGCTCTGTCTGATTGGATTGATGCTGCCAGAGCTGAGAATTCTTCGTAGAAAGAGCACTATCTAATAAGCGCCTGAACCAATGAATCCGTCGATGCAATAGCTCGGAATTCAGTCGCAGAAATTGCTGCATTTTCAAGTATGGCCGCTTCGCGTCTCTGGGTTCGAGGTTTGTAAGCACAGCCTAACACTTGGAATAGATCACTTCCGTACTGCAATTTGCTATTATAAATTGCATTTTCTCATCGAAAGTCGATCTAAATATTGTTTTGTGGAGCTATATCTGAAATATTTAAAAAAAATGCTATGCACAGTTTGAGTTATTTTAATATTTATTATTCATTGTTAGATTATCTATTTAATATTTAAAATTACATATTTTTTTAGACTGTGTTGCGTGTTTTGTCGCTGATTAGAAATACTGGTCCAAAATTTCCGCACTAAGATCAAGAATGCCAAGTTCTTAGCATTCTTGGCCGCGCAGACAGCGTATCAACGGTCCTGAACCCTACCTTTTGCCCTCAACGAGCACCCCTATGTCGCGAGAAAGCTTCAGACCAGCGTCATAGAGGGAGGTCTCTTTTGATTGCGCTGAAGGAGCCAGTTAATGAATTTTGTTGGTGTAACTGTCATGTCGGAAAGTGACGCACCCTTTGAAATCTCCGCCTTTGGCCATCAAACGGAGAACCAAAGCGCCTTGCGGAAAAATGCGCTTGAGTATCCCATTCTGACACTCAGAAAGCGCCAAATCGTTGATTTTGTGCCAGCGGGCAACGAGCGCCTCACGATTGGGGGGGCAAAAGAGGGTCCCGTTTGGAACGCTGGTGTCATGCGAATTGAAGAATTCCCTTGGGAAGATCGAAGATCGTGCGACAGGGCTTTGACGAGACTGCCAAGTTTAAAAGAAAGGAAAAACTGAGTGTCTATTAGGTTGTGCTTGATCTCCGTTCTGACGACCGGATTGCTAATAGGATCTGCGGCTAGCTCTGGCAGCGCCCATGGTTTGGCTTCCGAGTTTTCAGCTGGAAATAGCTGGAAAAAATCACCGGCATTGTCATCGAAAACGGACTATATCCAGTTGGCCGAAAGGCGCGGGGGCGGTAGCGCTCGCAGTCGAGGGGCGCGAGTAGGTGGTCACGAAGTGAACCGCAATAGAAATGTTAATCGCAACACCAATATTAATCGTAACGCCGACGTTAACCGCAATACCAACATTAATCGCAACAAAAACACGAACATCAACGTAAATCGCAACCGAAACGTAAATATTCACGTCAACGTCAGGACCCGCCCGTATGGTTGGAGAGGGGCTCGTTGGGGGGCCGTTGCGTTTGGTGTGACGATGGGCGCGATCATAGTTGTCGCAGCCAACACCCCACCTCCTCCCCCGGACCCTTCGCTGTGCTGGACCTGGACCAACTCAGCGCTGACAGAGGGATACTGGTACTATTGTAGTGGTCCTTAAGTCTATCAATGCCGCGTTGTTGATCGGAACTCCTGTGGTTCTGTCTACGGTTTCTTTTTTCGCGAATTTGGGGAGCTTAGCCCCCACGACCGTTCTAATTCTGAATTGTGAAAGGTTCTCATGTGACCGCAAATATCTTTGGTTTTGCCACCCAGTTGTCGCTGTTTTCTATGGTGCTTTTGCTGCCAACTGCACCGGTCTCCGCTCAACAGTCTGTTGCTGAAGTTATTGGGGCAGAGTGCAAGCAGGAGCTGGCTCAATACTGTGACAGTGTTACACCAAGCAGGGGCAGAATTGCAGCTTGCCTAATGGCTCACAACGACAAGCTCTCTGAGCAATGTGAAATCGCCTTTGAGGCAGGCCTGCTGCAGTTGTCGATTATCCTGAATACCGTCAACTATGTAGTTGAGCAGTGCCATGCAGATATCGATGAGCATTGCGACGGCGTTCCTGTTGGTGGTGGGCGTATCGCCCAGTGTCTGACCAAAAGCATGGACAAGCTGCAGCCCGACTGCAAGGAGGCTTTTTCGCAGGCAAAGGAAGACCTTCAATAGGTTCTTCGGCGATGCGGCTTATGACCTGGCTAGCCAACCGGCGAGTCTTCCCAATCGCGGTTCACAATCATTCGGCCGCTTGGTGAAATCGTATCCACGGTTATGTCAGGTTACTTAAGGTTTAGTCGCGCGCGAGGTTACGGCTGTTTTTACGCAATTGTTCGCCCGCAATCCTTCACTCAAGCCTAGCCTGACAGCGTTGGGTTCGAATTTGAGAAGAGGAGCGGTCGGATCGGGTCCGAACGAGGTGATCAGGGATTGCAGACGAAATCAACACGAAGTGTTGCAGTGAACCGAATGGGGAGCCTTTTCGCGCCCGCTCTCGTTTTCGGAGCGAGAAGTGAGAATTCTCCGCCCGATTGTTCAAGCTTTTGTGGGAACCATACTTAACGTTGGGCATGAGTTGTCACTGCGCAGAACTACAAGGACGCAGTTTGTAAGCAAACAATCGGGTGCTAGCGGCTCCCTCCAGGGTTGTGTCGATCCGGCAGAGGTTTTGAAATGTCGTTTATCATAATTGGTCACCGCTTTTGCAGAGCTTTGATCTCTACAGTTCTGTCAGTTGTTCTGATTTCGACGTCAATTCAGGCGCAGACGCCTCCAAAACCATCAGTTGTTGTCGCTGAAGCAAAGCTTGAGTCGGTAACTTATAGCGATACCTATCTCGGTCGTGTCGTGGCGGTGAGCTCAGTTGACATCGTTGCCCGTGTGGCGGGCTTCGTTGAAAGGGTAAATTTCAAGGATGGGACAAAAGTCGCCTCGGGCGAAGTCTTGATAGAGATTGAATCGGATTCTTACAAAGCGGACATCACACAGATCCAAGGTCAGATTGAAGCGGCAAAGGCGGAGAAGAAGCTTGCAGACATTCAACTGGACCGTCAGCAAAAGCTGTTTAAACGCGGTGATGTCTCCGAATCGGTCGTACAAAAGGCAGAAGCGCAGCAGGGTCAGGCAAACGGTCTGATCATGCAGTTACAAGGCAGTTTACAGAATGCGCAAATCCAGTTGTCCTACACAAAAGTCACCGCGCCCTTCGACGGACGGATTGGGCTGACCAGTATAGGCACCGGAGCCTTTGTGAACCCGCAGAGCGGCACACTGCTGACGTTGTCCAGTGTCGACCCAATTTATGTGACCTTCCCGGTCTCAAATGCGCAACTACTGGATTTCCAGAAACAGGGTGAAATCCTTGAAAGCGGCAAGGTTGCGTTGCAACTCATCTTGGCGAACGGTGAGGTTTACAAAAACAAAGGCAAAGTAGCTGTCATTGATACAACGGTCCAGGAAAACACAGATACGGTGCTCGTTCGAGGCATTTTCCCTAACCCGGATGGAGCCCTGTTGAACGATCAGTTAGCGCGTGTCAGCGTTATCGACAGTCCGGATGAAAAGTCATTGATCATTCCGGCTGACGCCCTGCAAAGTGACCAGGGTGGATACTTTGTACTGACCGTCGGAACCGATGGGAAAGTTGCCAAAACGCCGATTAAGACGCGCGAAGTTACTGGCACACAGGCTGTCGTTACCGATGGGTTGAAGGCGGGTGACAAGGTCATCACTCAGGGCTCTCAGAAGGTGCGTGTTGGCATGGAAGTCACGACTGAGACCGCTGACAGCTCCCAACAGTCAGCCAAGGAATAAGCGGATGATTTCGCGTCTTTTCATTCGCAGGCCGCGCTTTGCGATCGTAATTTCCATTCTGTTCACGCTAGCTGGGTTGATCTCGCTCACACGTCTGCCGATTCAGCAACTGCCGGACATCGTTCCGCCAACCGTTCAAGTCTCGGCTTTTTATCCCGGGGCGAGCGCCGAGGTTGTAGAAAGTACGGTCGCACAGTCGATCGAAGAGCAGATTGTTGGCGTCTCCGATATGCTCTACATGAAGTCCACCAGTGGTGGAGACGGCAGCTACGGCCTGCAGGTCACGTTCAAGCCCGGAACCGACCCGGATATCAATGCCGTCAACGTGCAAAACCGTGTGGCGTTGGCTACTGCATCCCTTCCCGACGAAGTGGTGCGCGCAGGTGTGATTACGCAAAAGCAATCCACGGCCCTGCTGCAGGCGATCGCAATCACATCCGACGATCCCGAGCATGACACGCTTTATCTGTCGAACTTTGCAACCATCAACCTGCTAGACAGCATCAAACGCTCGCCCGGTGTCGGCAACGCGACCATCTTCGGTGCTCAAAACTATTCGATGAGAATATGGCTGGACGTTGATACCATGACCGGCCTGAACGTGGCTGTATCAGATGTGATCAACGCCCTGAATTCCCAGAACGTGCAGGCTGCTGTCGGTCGAGTCGGTGCGCAACCAATGACGGAAGATCCCGCGTTTCAGTTGAACATTCAGACGCAAGGACGTCTGAGCACGATCGAGGAATTTGAAAACATCGTCGTTCGGGCTGATCCGAACGGTTCATTCATCTATGTTCGCGATATCGGGCGTGTCGACCTAGGTGCGCAGTCGCAGGATTCCTTTGCACAATTTGACGGCAGCCCGACTGCCATGATTGGTGTTTACCTAACACCCGGCGCAAACGCCCTGAACACAGCCGAAGAAGTGCGCAAAGCCATCGAGCAACTCGAACCCTCGTTTCCCGATGGGGTGAAATGGCAAATACCGTATAACTCCGTCTATTTCGTCGAGGCCAGTATTGATGAGGTTGTGAGGACACTGATCGAAGCCTTCGGTCTGGTTGTCATTGTTGTCTTCCTGTTCCTGGGCAGCCTGCGGATGGCTCTGATCCCTCTGATCGCGGTTCCGGTTTCGCTGATCGGAGCGTTGGCGTTCATGTTGGCGCTTGGATTCTCAATAAATACGGTGACACTGCTAGCGCTGGTTTTGGCGATCGGTATCGTTGTAGACGATGCGATAGTTGTTTTGGAAAACGTCGAAAAGGTCATGTCGGAACGGCCTGACCTATCGGTTGCCGATGCTACAGCGGAGGCGATGGGGCAGATCACCGCCCCCATCTTGGCGATTACCTTTGTGCTGTTGTCCGTCTTCGTCCCGGTTGCGTTTGTACCTGGTATCACCGGTGCAATGTTTCAGCAATTTGCGGTCGCCGTCTCGTTCTCAATGTTGATTTCCGCGCTCAATGCACTGACGCTCAGCCCTGCGTTGTGTGCCATCTTGTTGAAACGTCATGAAGGACCCAGAAAGGGGCCGTTGGCATGGCTGTCGCGGAGAATAGACAACGCGCGTGACGGCTATGCCATCGTCGCCGGGATTTTTGCACGCCGCGCCGTACTTGGACTGGTTTTCTTGGGCCTAGCGGTTTTTGGCGCAGGTACCTTGTTCAAGATCGCCCCGTCCGGCTTTTTGCCGACCGAAGATCAAGGCGCATACTTTGTTGAAATCCAATTGCCTCAAGGTGCATCGGTCAATCGCACGGCCAATGTGATGGACGAAACGTATGAAATTCTAAAGAAAGCACCGGGCGTTCAGAATGTGATGACGGTCACGGGATTCAGCATTCTTGATGGCCTGACGGAGTCGAATGCGGGCTTTATGATCGCAATCATGAAGCCTTTCGAAGACCGGACGGACCCTGCGCTTTCTGTAGATGCGTCGATTGCTTATACTCACCGGCATTTGGCGGCGTTGAAATCGGCCATTGGAATTCCATTCAATCTACCTCCAATTTCGGGTCTGGGCACTGGCGCAGGCTTTGAATTCCAGCTTCTGGATTTGCAAGGCGGCAGCCCGCTTGAATTGGGAGCTGCAGCCAAAGGGCTGATTACCGGTGCCAAGAGCGACCCGCGCTTGAAAGGTGTTTATACGACATTTTCGGCCAACACCCCCAAATTGGACCTGAAGCTTGACCGCGAAAGGCTCCAGACTCTGGGTGTAGATGTCAGCACGCTGTTCCAAGCCATGCAGGTTTCAATGGGGGGCTACTATGTCAACGACATGAACCTGTTCGGCCGGACTTGGCAGGTGAATCTGGAGGCTGAAGAAAAGTTCCGACAGAATATAGAAGATGTCGGCCGTATTCATGTGCGCAACGACAAGGGTGAAATGGTCCCTGTCCGGGCTATTGCCACAACAGAATTAACGACCGGCCCAGAGAAATTAGTGCGGTACAACAACTATCGGTCCGTCACCATTTCCGGCAACCCCGCCCCAGGCGTATCTTCGGGTGAATCCATCACCGCGATGCAAGACCTTGCTACAAAATCGCTGCCCAAAGGCTATAGCTTTGATTGGACAGGTACCGCACAACAGGAAATCGCAGCGGCTGGCCAAACTCCGATTGTCTTGGGTTTGGCCGTTCTCTTTGCCTATTTATTCTTAGTAGCGTTGTATGAAAGCTGGACGATTCCGTTGATCGTTTTGCTGTCAGTTTCGTTCGCGGTCTGTGGTGCGATGTCGGCATTGCTGATAGCTGGGCTCGCCAACAACATTTATGCGCAAATCGGGCTCGTGGTGTTGATCGCTCTCGCGGCCAAGAACGCAATCCTGATCGTAGAATTTGCTATGAACCGCCGTACGGAGGGGATGAGCATCATCGATGCCGCAATAGACGGGGGGCGGTCAAGATTCCGCGCCGTGATGATGACCAGCTTTGCCTTCATCGCGGGCCTGTTCCCGTTGGTTGTTGCGACAGGCGCTTCCATGTTGGCACGAAAAGGCGTAGGAACCCCGGTATTCGGCGGCATGATCGCAGCCTCGCTTGTCGGCGTCTTCTTCATTCCAGCTCTGTACGTTGTGGCCCAATGGTTCCGCGAAAAGGTACACGGAGCACCGGCGGGAGAGGAAAAGGAAGAGCGAGCCAATTCGATCTGAGTTGGTGGCGACGACTTTAAGGCGCCCTGTTGCAAACGTCTGCCTCTGTTACGAGAGTCAGTTTCTTAAGCGAAAGTATCTGTTACACAGCTTTCAGCCACGATCAACATAGTCACCGGTGAGAAATCATCATCATCGGTTTCTTTGGCATTCTCGCCCCGGCAAACGATGCGTTTGGCACGGCTGTATGAACACTCTAGTACATCGAGGTATACGCTTTTGTTGGCGCGTTCTACTGGATCTTTATCTCCTCGCTGCTTCGAATGCTATGCCTTTGCATTGTCGGACGACGCGGCACGCAGTTTCGTTTTCCCTAGTTGAAGTGGTTTCGTGCGCAGATCCCACAAGTCGCCGAGCTTTCTATCCCAAGCTTATGGGACGCATCCCGGAAATCCACCCCCGGGATAAAGTGTCAGCTCTCAAACGAAAATGCGGTCTTTGCATGCGTAAAGGTCAACCCGGACGAAAGCGGTACCACAGGCCATTTGCTCAGCAATCCACCGCATCTTTTTTCAAAACTCGTAGGCAATTTCACGTGACCAAGGGCTGGAGGAATGTGTACGGACGTCTTTGTCTTTCTGTGAAAAGGCGCGAATATTTGTTGCTAGTGCGAAGGGTGTGGCGAGCCTAGCGAATACAACGGTAAGACATATGTGCAGACTGAGGCGCTGCGGGAACCCTTTACACGCAGAGGTCGGCAAGTTCTTAGAAACGAACTCAAACTCAATGTACATAGAGCACGAAGGCAGACGCCACTTCCTCGGACACGCCATCGATTTCGTTCGCCCAGATCTCGCGCTTGGTGAGCAGAAAGGCGTCGGAATAGGTCAATCCGCCTTTTGTAACATGCTGATAGAACCGCTCCATCACACGCGCTGTCTGAAAATCGGGAATCTCCTCAAGCGTTACGATGCTGCGCCGAGCACCGGCACGCGCCAGCGCCAGAGGCAGCCCCCGCACTGCGTCGATCGGCGTGTCGTAGCCAACGCCCGAATTGCACGACGACAAAACGACGAGTTGGGCGCTGCTCAGGTCCCAGTCCATCAATTCGCTGGCATAAATAGTATCCTGGTCCTGACCGTCAGACGAATTCGACAGTAGAAGCCCTGCATTGCGCAGGCTGTAAGGTTCGCTCTGATTTCGAATGAAGAAGCCGTGGGTGGCAAGATGCAGGATATCGCCTTCCCGAGCCGCACTGGCCAAGCGTGACACAGAAGCTTCAAAGCCCCGCAAGGTATTCGAAATGCCGCCGCCCTCGTCGACAAGCGCGGCGATGCGGTCGACCTCTTTTAGGCTGCCGGGCAGGAAATCAGGATCAGCCTCCTTTTCTTCCGTGTAAAAGAGCCCACCCGCCATCACCACTCTTGTGCCGGCTTTGAAGGCTGCGGCCTCATTGTGGGTTTCATAAGCTGCCCGAGAAGACAGAAGATGAATGTCATTCATAGTACCCAATCTGCGCCCCTTGTCATCGCGTGCCGCGAGCAGATCCATCTGGAACAGCATCGCATCAGGGGCAATGAAGACACGTTCGGCATCCTTGACTTCTCTCGACACCCAAAGACCGATGTCACGCCAGAGGCTGTCATATATGCTTTCCGCTGCGCGTGCGGTGAAGTCAAGCTTAGCGATCCGTGCGATCCGTGGTGGCGTATCCGCACGATGGATGGCCGCGTAGAGTTCCAGGTGCTTCGACCACCCGTCTCGGTCCGGGCGGCGCCAGTCTCGCAGTACGATCATGTCGATCACCACTTCGCCTGGTTCTACGGAGAAGGACGAACCGGTTTTCGTGATAGGTGCCAAAGGTGGCTCCACCTCAGGCAAACCCGCTGTGGTTAGCGAGGCATTCAGCAACTTGCGCTGCTTTTTCAGATCGTTGTCCATCGCGGCGATTGCGTGGGTTACCGGTTCAGCCCGGACCCGTTCACGGAAGCGCGCTGCAGAAAGTCTGTAGTCGCGTGCCGCAGCCCGTAAAGCTGTGTCGGAGCTGGTTCGAGCAACCTGTTGGAGGGCCCGATCGGCGGGGGATTCCAAGACCTTCCAACGATGCAGCGCTTCGGCGAAATGCGGCATGAATTCTGGCACTTCCAATGCATGGTGCGCCATATAGAGCAACAGGTCGTCCGCCAAGGCCCGACTTGCCAAAGACGCGTCATAGCTGCCGCTAAGCGATTGTCTGCGAGTCCAGTTGAACAGTTCAATGTCGGTTTCGGCCAGCTTTTTCGAGGCCGCAGCCTTGTCCTGCTCTCCCAGAATCCGCGCATGCAAGAAAGCGGCGGCAAACCGGGTAGGATGAATTTCGCCTGCGTTACGCGTCATGAAACGTTCGTTCCATGCTGCAAGCTCAAGTGCTTCTGCTACACGCCCTTTGGCAAGATCGTTTTGAACCAGCAGATGCATCACCCCCTCGACAAGCTCCAGAGGGGTGCCTGTACGCAATAACAGATCGGGTTTTGGCAGCGTGAAACCTTCGCCTCGCTCGAACGCGATCCGCGCATCCAGGTAAAAGAGATAGTAAGACACGATATCTTTGGGATACGGGATGGGGGCACCATCATCATATCCCCTGTACAGGTTTAAGAACTGCGCCTTGGCATCCTCCCACCGCTCCATCTCCACAAGATCAAGCGCATAGTTCAGCCACGAAATGTAAGTGTCGCTGTGATCCTCCCCCAGGTTTTGTTTTCGCCAATCATAGGCAGCATAGTCCAGTTCAAGCGCACGGGCAGGCAAGCGCAGTGCCCTTTTGACCGCCGCCGCATTGTTGACCAAACGCCAATGGCTGGCTGACGTTTCAGCGCCGTCCAGTTCGCTCGAGAACTGCACTGCCAGACTTGCTAGACTGTCGGCCACTCCCAGATCGCCTGCCGCCAACATCGTCTGGCCGAACCCATCATACGCGTCAACGACCTGGCGGGAAGGCAGTCCATAGTAATTGCCCAGATCCTGCAGCGCCCAACGATGACGCCGGATGGCCTCATCGAATGCCGCACGACCCTGCAGAAACATCGCGTGATTGTGCCAAAAAAAGCCCCGCTGCTGCGTTGGGTTGGAACGCACAACCTCGCTTTCATCACACGCGAGATATAACTGCCCCGCCTGCTCGATATGCCCACTGCGTTCAAACGATGACGGGGCCAAACCACATAGATTCATCAGCGCTTCGGCGTCATTTGCCTTCTCAAGCCTGAGGCGCGCGCCATCGAGCCGCGACAGTGCCTCTTCAGCTCTGTTGGTCTGCAGATACACATAGCCGAGGTTGATATCCAAGGTCAGTCGCGCGGCCTTGTCCGGCAGGCGCTCTCTCGCAAAACGTTCAGCCATGCTTACGATCTTGTCCTGTTCGTCAGGCGTGCCTGAATATCCCTCGCCTTGTGCCACAAGCAAAAGCAGTTCTGACGCACGGCTTGGCTTCAACTGTTGAAGCACAGCTTGCAGCAGGTGCAGATCGATCGTTGTTATCGCAGCCCAGTCGCCGCGTTCCGCGGCCTGCTCGGTTGCGGCGAGAAGTCTCTCCGCCGGCATCGCGCCACTTTCCGCACGAAAAGACGCAATAGCTTTGGTAAGGTTTTCGTCGGCCAGGAGGGGCCCGGAAGTCACGGCAAGAACAACTGCCGTCCCTAACCACTGCGCACATAAATGGTGGAACCTACAAAGTGCCTTGAGAAAGACGTTCAAATTGATTGTCACTGAAGCCATCGTGCACACTATCAAGGAAATTAGAATCGGGCCGACGAGAAGCCGTCTCTAGAAGACAAAACTTCTTCTCGTGGCATTACAGAGGCAAACCTATGACGTTAGACCGCGCGTTCTCAATTCTATTGGACTGATAACTTTTGCCACAACGACGTCACTATTTCTAACTGGCCGGGTTCCAGAGCGCTGCCCGGTCGGCTTTGGAGAACAGAGCCGAGCAATCTGCAGGGTCGAGAAACCCGACCTATTTGAGAAGATAATAGCACGCAAAACGTGCCTCGGCCTGGCTACGGTCTGTTCGTAGGAGCGGCTGTTCAGGCTGGAAGCCTTTTGTCATCGGAGGATCCAGTACCGCTTGAGCAAACAGCAAGCATCCAAAGCGACACAGGCTGATTTCGAGTTGACAGCAATCATGCTAGAGATCCTGCTCAAAAGAGCAGGAAATTCCGTTGTGCGATGTTACAGTGTGCGGGCATGCGTAGTGGAGCCGAATCGTGCAAGATGAATTGACTAAAACGCTAGACAGCTACCTACTCAGCTTGTCTGAGATGAACCACGGTGACATCTCAAAATTGCACGAGCTTTCCATATGTGTGAATTGGCCGCATCGGGCTAACGACTGGGCCATGCTGTTCGGCCTAGGGGAAGGCTTCGTCACCAGAGATAAAATTGGCCGCGTTCTAGGATCTGCAATGTGGTTTCCAATGGGTGAAACGCTTGCTTCCATCGGAATGGTTATCACTTCTCCACGCCTCCAGGACCACGGAGCCGGCCGCTGGCTGATGCAGCATATTCTTGAAAGAACAACTCATCGCAACAAGATCTTGAACGCGACCAAGGCAGCATATCGTCTTTATATTTCGCTTGATTTCGTCCCGCAAAAAACCGTTTACCAGCATAACGGCATCGTCAAATCCGTGCCCGTGACCCCAGAGCACAGCAGACCTCTTGAGCAAAGCGATCTGCCGGCGATCATCGAATTGGATGAACAAGCCTATGGGGCGAACCGAAGCCCGGTCCTGGAAAAGATTGCGGCAGTGTCAGAAGGAACAGTCCTGGAACAGGCGGGTGAAATCGTCGGGTTTGCGCTACGCCGTCGCTTTGGACGCGGCCATGTCATCGGACCGGTAGTGGCTTCCTCGGAAGAAGACGCGGTTAAACTTATTCAGCCCCATGTTGCTGCACTCCATGGCCAGTTTACAAGAGTAGACACACGGGCAGACGACGGCCCGCTGAGGCAATTCCTTTCCAATTCAGGTATCGGACTCTTTGACACTGTCACGACGATGACATTGGGAGAACCGCCAAAACCTGGACCGCTCACCACTTTTGGACTTGTAAACCAAGCGCTCGGATGAACTTTGATACTTGCTTGACTAGCTTCTAGATCATTCCCACCGATCCGAGATCCGTTCCGTCGATCATCCGCTCGTAACGGAAGGGAGTAGGGTCAACGCAAGGGGGCGAACCCGTAATCAAGTCTGCAGCGAGTTTCCCGGCTGCAGGACCTATACCGAACCCATGTGCGCTATAACCGGTTGAGATGAACAGCCCAGGTTTTGATGCGACAGGCCCGATAACCGGAATGGCGTCTGGCGTATAATCGACCATACCGCCCCATTCATGATCAACTCCAACACCACGAAGATCTGGATATACTTTCGCAAGGCGCTGCAACCCGCGTTTGATTGAGCGCTGGTCGGACTTTGGATTCAGTATCCGAGTTTTCTCAAACGGAGACAACCCGTCGGCTTTCCAAGTGCAGTGGGCATCGGGGCCGTTGAAGAACGACGTTCCAACTGTGTAGCTCATTTTACGCCAACGCTCGATGAAGGTTGGCAAGAAGGGACGCCATTGCCGAAGCCCCATGGGTGATAGGTGAAGGACGGCAAAACCGCTGAGCCCAACTGTGTATCGACCGTCTGTACGTCGGCGGATGGCCAAATCCGGCATGGACACGCCGCCAGAGATTATCTCCGGAGCGACTTGAGTTGCGAAAGATGTAGACTGGATGGAGGCTTGGAAAATATCCACGCCGTGGTGGCGCAAGAACATACCGCTCCAGGCTCCACCTGCCACCAATACGCATTGACACTGAACCGTACCCTTTTCGGTGACTACAGCAGAAACTCTGCCGGCCGAAAATTCAATTTCGCGGGCGGCGCAATGCTGGAACAAAACCGCTCCTGCCTGCCTTGCCGCTTCAGCAAGTACTGGAGTTGCCAGCGCTGGCTCTGCGCGTCCGTCGGTCGGAGAGTGAACGCCTCCAATCCATTGTCCTATATTACCAGGCAACAGGTTCTTCAAATCGCGGGCAGAGCACATGCGAGTGTCTACGCCATAACCTTTCGCCATCCGTCCCCAGGCTTCCCACCCGGCCAGATCGGACTCACGGCTAGACGCGTAGACGAGCCCTGATCGACGGAAACCAACATCGCCCCCTGCCTGGTGCGCAAGATCTTCCCACATTTGCAGGGACAGAATGGAAAGTGGCAGTTCTCTTTCGTCCCGGTTCTGTTGGCGGCACCAGCCCCAATTCCGGCAAGATTGCTCTCCTGCAATGACACCCTTTTCGATAAGGGCGACCTTGGTACCGCGAAGAGCCAGCTGCCAAGCAGCGGCAACGCCTGCGATACCACCGCCAATCACGACGACGTCAACCACGCCCGGAAACACTAGATCGCTTGGAACTGAGGAGAGAGAAGGTGTCATTATTGGACGATTCTGTTTAAAACTCTGCAACTTTGCCCCAGGAAGATCGGGCAAATCGAGACGGGTGGTAAGGCAGTGGATCGACAATCGGATCCATGCCGGTGATCAGGTCAGCAACCAAATGGCCAGCTCCTGGACCTATTCCAAATCCATGTCCGCTGAACCCCGCTGCAAGCAGGAAACCGGGAATGTCGGTCTCTCCGATTGCAGGGACACCGTCTGGTGTACTGTCGATGTAGCCAGCCCAAGCTGCCGTCAGCTGGCTGTGCTTCAACGCAGGAATAAGCTCCTTGCCCCTTGCCAGCGTTGCATGAATTTGACTCCGGTCAGGTGTGGGATCGAGGATGCGCATCCTCTCCATTGGAGTTTCCTTATCCAGAGGCCATCGTGCCAGCGTTTCATGTCCTGACCGAATGCCTTGCAGGCCGCCAAGCACCAAAGATCCGCGGCGCTTCAGGAACATAGGAATGAAGGAGGAGCCGAAACGCATCATTTGAAGCGTCGGGTCAACCTTGGCTTTTCCCGAAATCGCCAATGTATGGCCACTATCACCGCGTGCCGTTAGCGAAACCTCCGCCGTATGCAGAGCATCTGGAAGCCCATCTGCATGGGAGACGGACAGGATTGATGACCGCACAGAAGATTGTGGAAACCGAATACCCAGCTGGCGGCAGAAACTCGAGGCCCATGCCCCCCCAGCCATCACCACACAGTTGGTTCGAATGACGCCGTGCTCAGTCACTACAGCGGACACCCGGCCTGCCTCCAACTCTAGTCCGCGAACTGCGCAATTCTGGAGCACCTTTGAACCAAGGCCTTCAATTGCTTTCGCAATTGCGGGAGCTGCATTCGCCGGATCAGCGATGCCGTCACTTGGCGAGAAAACCCCGCCTTTCCATGTTTTTCTGGTCGCCTGTCCACGCTCCGATGCCTCATCCGCCGTCAGGACATGTGTCGTCACGCCATGTTCAGCAGCAAAATCCCGCCACCTAGCCCAGGTGGTCAATTCAGTTTCATTGTTGGAAAGATAAAGCAATCCGCACCGCTTGAAGCCAATTTCCGGACCGACTTCCTTGGATAGCTGATCCCATAAAGCCAAACTCTTTGTGGCCATGGGCAGTTCTCGGGCGTCGCGGTTTTGTTGACGGCACCAGCCCCAATTCCGGGACGATTGCTCTCCGCCAACTCTGCCCTTTTCCGCAAGAGCCACTTTGAGCCCCCGCCTGGCCAGGAAGTAGGCGGCACATACGCCGACAATACCAGCTCCAATAACCACTACGTCCGCTTCTTTAGGATGGGTCGTTTCTGTATCGATCTTTAATAGTGGTGCAGGCATTCCATTCTCCTTGCACGCCAATCTAAAGGCTTGGGCACAATGATGATGCTGCAGATAGTTCGAGGTCAGCATAAAATACTGTTTTTTACCCAACAGCCTTGCAATCCAGTGCCAGAAATCGCCTTTTTCGCATTAATTACAATGAGTATTAATCCATTGCCTTGTCCGCATAAAATTCGTATCTTGGCCTGAGGTGATACAGGTCCAGCATGAAATTAGACCGGATTGATATCCGTATTTTACACGAGCTTCAAAAGAACGGCCGCATTACCAATGTGGAGCTGGCAGAGCTCGTACACCTATCACCAAGCCCTTGCCTGGCCCGCGTAAAGAAGTTGCAAAAGGCCGGTTACATAACAGGCTATGCGGCACAAATCGACATTGCCAAACTCGGGCCTACGGTTACCGTTTTTACGGAGGTAACCTTGAAAAATCATCGGAAGATAGATTTTGAGCAATTCCAGCGCGCAGCTGAAAAGGTTGAGGAAATCGTAGAATGCCACCTGATTTCAGGCGGCTATGATTACCTCCTGAAGTTTGTCACCGCCAGCATCAGTGACTATCAGCTGATCATGGAGCGCCTGATCGACATGGAGATCGGGATCGACAAGTATTTCAGCTTTGTCGTGATAAAATCGCCTTTTGTGAAGTCGCACCTACCGCTAGAACGGATCTTTTCGACCTAAGGCTCTGACCGTGCGGCTCCTTATTTGACAATGGCTTCCGCGAGTTGCTTGATATCACACCGCAACCATCGGCATGCTATCCAGCCATCCCGTATCTAGTTTAGGCACTGATGCGAATAGCTGCTTGGAATATGGATGTGTGGCTCCATGCGGCAGATCGTCTGCCGACAGAACTTCAACAACCTGGCCATTGTGCATCACCATTACACTGTCGCAAATGGCTTGCACAGTCGACAAGTCATGGCTGATGAAGATGTAGGAGAGGTCAAGTTCCCGCTGCAATTCCTTCAGCAGGTCAATCACCGCAGTTGCCACAACGGTATCAAGTGCGGACGTTATCTCATCGCACAGGATCACCTCCGGATTGGCCGCAAGGGCTCTGGCCAAGTTCACACGTTGCTTTTGACCGCCGGAAAGTTCGCCTGGAAGCCGGTTGCGCAGAGATCTCGGCATGTGAACCATATCAAGAAGTTCATCAACACGTGCTTCCCGGACGCTTCCCTTTTGTCCGTGGTAAAACGTAAGCGGCCGCCCAAGAATTTCGGCGATTGACCTGGCCGGATTAAGAGCGGTATCGGCAAGTTGGAAGACAATCTGCATTCTGCGGAGATCTTCTTTGGATCGGAGCCGTGCATTCGGAGCAAGCTCGCGCCGGCCAAGTTGCACATTTCCCGAAACCGGAGGCAATAGACCTGCAAGGGCACGGGCAAGCGTGGACTTTCCAGAGCCGCTTTCGCCAATCACACCAAGGTTCTGCCCTTTTTCCAGCCTCAAACTAACATTGTTCAGGGCCAGTTTGACAGGAAGCCCATCACGCGTCATGGCACCATATCCGGCAATAATATTCTCGGCTTCTACGATCGGATGTCGGTCTTTGTCTGCATCAATTGTTCGTGCGACGTGATGGACCGGATCGAATGCGGCCAACAACTCTCTGGTATAAGGATGCTTGGCATTATGCAGTATCGCTTCTGTGCTTCCTTCTTCTTGAATCTCTCCATTTTTAAGGACAATAACGCGGTCCGCTATCTGCGCCACAACAGCAAGGTCATGTGAAACATAGACCCCGGACATGCCGCCTTTCTTCATGACATCCTTGAACGCCCTGAGAACATCGATCTGCGTGGTCACATCGAGAGCTGTGGTTGGCTCATCAAAGATCATCAGTTTGGGATTTCCGATCATGGCCATCGCGGCCGCCAGGCGCTGAAGCTGGCCGCCCGAGACTTCATGCGGGTAGCGCTCCCCGATGGTCTCCGGACTAGGCAGTGCCAATGCTCGAAACAGCTCAATCGCCTGGGCCCGGGCTTCTGCCCTGGGCATCAGATCGTGTATCTTCGCAACCTCAACCACTTGATCAATCAAGCGTTTCGACGGGTTAAAGGCAGCTGCTGCACTCTGCGGTATATAGGCGACATCCGTTCCCCGGAGTTCCCTGCGCTCCGTCTCCTCCATTTTCACGAGGTCATGACCGCCGAACATCACCTGGCCGCCGGTTATCGTACATCCCGCGCGCGTATATCCTAAAAGCGTTAGCGCGGTAGTCGTCTTGCCGGAGCCGCTTTCGCCAATCAGCGCAACGATCTCCCCCTTGGCAATCGAAAAACTGATCCCTTTTATGATTTCTATTTTACGGCCGGAGTCGGTTTGCGCGCCGACTTTGAGATCCCGAACTTCGACAAGGTGCGTCATTGCTCACTCCGATCCCGGATCTTGACTGGTAGATTGTCGATCAAAAGGTTCACGCTGATGGTAAGGCTAGCTATGGCGATACACGGAAAAATCACTGCAGGTGCACCATAGTTCAGTCCGCCCATGCTTTCCTTTACAAGCGCGCCCCAATCGGCATTTGGTGGCTGAACCCCAAGCCCGAGAAATGACATGCTGGATAGAAGCAGCACGATAAAGACAAAACGCATTCCAAGATCGGCAAGGACCGGCCCGAGAATGTTTGGAAAGATCTCACGCGTGATGAGGTAAAAAGTCCGCTCTCCCCGAGCCTTCGCAACGGTCACGTAGTCCATGGCATTGCTGTTGACTGCTAAAGAACGCGCAAATCGGTAACTTCCCGGCGTGTAAATAACACCCAGGAGCACGATCAAGATCGGGATCGTGGAATCGGTTGCTGCCACAATGACGAGGGCGAACAACTTCGACGGAATTGAATTCAACGCATCGAGGAAACGGCTCAAAACAGTATCGAACCAACCTCCGGTCACTGCGGCGACCATACCAAGTGAAACGCCGCAAAAGCTCGCCAACAGCACCGCTGCGGCAGAAATGCCGACGGTGTATCTTGCCCCATAGATCAGGCGCGAGAAGACATCGCGTCCAAGGTCATCCGATCCCATCCAGAATTCTGCGGTCACCGGACCGAACGGAGAATAGATGAAATCGACAATTTCACCGGGTTCATAGGGCGCGAAGTACGGCCCGATTACCGCCACGACACACCAGAATAGAATGATGCTGGCGGACACCATGCCAATACTATTGAAACGATAGCCGGATAGGGGTTTGAAAACACGGGAAACGGACATCATTTGCGCAGCCTCGGATTGGCAACAATGGCTATGACATCAGCGCAGGTGATGAGAAACAGATAACCGAAGCAGAATATCATGGCGCAGCTTTGGATAAGTGGAAGGTCTCTGGTCGCAACTGCGTCGACCATCACTTTTGCAATCCCGGGATAGCTGAAAACGGTTTCGACGATGATCGCGCCACCTAAAAGATAGGAAAGCGACAGAGCCATGGCATTTGCGATCGGGCCAACTGAATTAGGCAGGGCGTGATGTATGACCATTCTTGAACGGGACGCACCCTTGAGCAAAGCCATTTCGACATACGGCATTTTCAATGCCTCGATCACTGCGGCGCGTGTCATACGGATCATCTGGGCCGATACGACAACCAGAAGCGTCATGACCGGCATGGCATAGGCCTTTAGCTGACCCGATATGCCGACTGCGTCATCAACAAATGAGATCGATGGCAACCATTTCAGCCACACGGAAAAAATCAGCATCGCCGTCGCAGCAATCATGAATTCTGTGATGGATACGATCGAAATGATCGAAGTCGTGACAATTCGATCGATCAGCGATCCTTGGTAGACAGCTGCCAGGATACCAAGCGTCAATGAAAAGGGAACTGCTATGGCCGTCGTTATCCCGGCCAGACGCAAGGTGTTGGCCAAGCGGGAATCTATCAACTCCCAAACGTCCATGTTGTTGGCATAGGACGTTCCAAGATCGCCTTGTATAAGACCAGCCAGCCATTTCACATAGCGGACGATTGCAGGGTCATTAAGGTTCATGGCTTCGCGCAGACCGGCAACCGCTTCAGGCGTTGCCGCCTGACCGAGGAGTATTTCCACCACATCGCCGGGCAGCAATTGTGTCGCCGCAAACACCACTACGGACACGATGAGCAGAGTAATTACCGCTATGCCGAGCCGCGCCAGGATCAGACGCGCTATTTGTCCGGTCATATAATTGCCTTGGGGAATGATGACGTTGCCCACCATGTCGGTAAACAACGGGCCGATGCACGCAACCGCACAACTTTGATGATAGCGACCAGGACCAGATCCGGCGACAGCCGGATCTGGTCCTTGAAGTCAAAATACGGACTAGCTTTCGAGCCAGACGTATTCTGCCATCGCGTAGCCCATCTGGCCGCCCAAGGGATTAGGCTTCAGACCTTTCAGCTTGTTGGATTTGGCATCAATATTCGAGATAAAGGCCGGAATCGCTGTCCCCGCTTCGTTGGCGATCATGACCTGCATGTCGTCGTAAAGGGCCTTGCGTTTGGCAAAGTCCAGTTCGCCGCGAGCTTCGATCATCATCTTGTCGAATGTATCGGACTTGTACTGGCTTTCATTCCACGGCGCAGCGGAATCATAGAGAAGCGAGAATAAGATATCGGGGGTCGGACGCGGATTGATGTTTCCGAAATGGACCGGTGCTTTAAGCCAGTAATTCGACCAGTATCCGTCCGACGGAACCCGCTGGATATCGAACTTCATTCCAATTTTGGAACCTGCCTGCTGCAGGACTGTCGCCATCTCAACGGAGTGCGAAGCTGCGGTTGAGGCGACAACCGGGATTGTCTCACCAAGGACACCCGCTTTTTCAAACAGAGACTTAGCCTTTTCCGGATCGAATGACTGCGCCTTTAGATCAGCGTTATGGAACGCGTTCATCGGCGGGATCGGCTGGTCATTAGCAACTTCACCATAACCGCGCATCACCGCTTTAACGATCAGCTCACGATCAAGCAGGCATTTAACACCTTCGATGAAACCGGCTTTGTCGCCCGGCGCCATGTCGAGACGCATGTTCATGTTGGTGTAGTTGCCAGATGTTGAAACGGAGCTTTCAACCCCTTCATTCCCTTCCATAAGGCGCAGCAATTGCGGTTTGATGGACGCAGCCAGATGGATATCGCCGGACAAAAGAGCATTTACGCGCGCAGTGTCATCCGGAATGGCGAAATACTCAAAACTGTCAAGCGGAACAGGGCCCTTGAAGTAGTCTTCGTTGCGAACCACCACGGACTTTACACCTGGATCAAACGTCTCCAGCTTGAAGGGACCGGTACCGTTCCCCTTGGAGAAATCGGTGGTTCCGTCGGCCACGATCATGAAATGGTGCATTGCGAGAATGGTGGGAAGATCGGCGTTGGCCGATGCCAGAGTGATTTCGACGGTCAACGGATCAACCGCCTTAAAGCCCGTCATCTGTTTGGCGATGGAATTCACCTTGGAACCGACAGCTTCATCGAGATGCCGTTTCATGGAAAAGACCACATCCTCGGAAGTCAGGGCCTTGCCGTCGTGGAAGGTGATGCCGGGCTTCAGCTTGATCGTCCAGACTTTCGCATCGGCACTCTCGATGGATTCCGCAAGTTCCAACTGCGGTTGACCTGTTTCATCAAGGAACGTGAGCCGGTTGTACAGCGAGCAGCAGCGCACATAGTCGGTCGATAGTGAAGCTTTGGCGGGATCGAGTGTATCTGCCGTGGAAGATGACCAGCCGGCGGCCCGGAAATGACCGCCTTTGACCGGGGTTGCAGCGAGTGCGGAAGACGCCCGGCCCAAAATTGCGCCCCCTGCGGCAAGGGTCATGCCACCGGCAACGAACAAGCGCATGATGTCGCGCCGGGAAGCGCCCTGACGAAGAGCGGCTTCGACCATACGGTCGTCTGCTTGTGTCCAGTTGTTGGCCAATTTATCCGTCATTCTCATTCCCCATCTGTACAGGTTACGGGCTCTTTATTCGACCGGCCGCAGCGCCCACGTAGACAGCCAGTTTGTTCGTTTGCGCTCTCTCGCCCGTCCCTAGATCACCCTAAGAACACGAAGCTTCCTCTTGCTTCTGAAGGCTCCGTAACGCCATCGGTTCTGGAACTGAGACGATTAAGTTGACCGCATACAAGATAGGCAAATCTATAATTTATGCAGCATTTTGTACTTATCACCCCAAACGCTCTAAATCCCTTTCAACAGCCATTTTACGACTTTTTTCATGATTTATTTATTCAGTATGCTCCCTGAGGGCCTATATTGGGTATTGATTTCGATCAGAATGCAGCATTTTATGCCGTTCTAACTTGGGTCAGAAACCTGTCTCACCACACTAGGAAATCAGTAACCTTTTTCACGGCTAACCAATCCAAGAATCCGATCACCCGCCCGATGAGCTCTTATCCCTGCGATAACATGGTCAGCCCCGTCACGAGCACGGGTTTGGCATGCAACGTGGGGGGTTATAACAACGCTCGGGTGTTGCCATAATCCGCTGCTTTCTGGCAAAGGTTCAGGGTCGGTGACATCCAGCCAAGCCGCCGAAAGATGCCCCGCATCAAGGGCCGAAAGCAATGCATCGCCATCCAATTGCTTACCACGCCCGGCGTGTATCAAGGCGGCTCCGGCTGGCAGTTCCCGGAACAGCTCAGCATTGAGGATGCCTTCGGTTGCGCTGGTCAGGGGCAAAAGACAGATCAGAATATCGGTGCGCGCCAAAAAAGCTGTGCGATCAGTAAAGACTTCGACACCCGGCAGAGCTTTGGGCGTACGGCTCCAGCCAGCAAGCTCAAACCCGAATGGCTTCAGCATATCCAGCGCTGTCTGCCCTAGCTGACCAAGCCCCATCACACCGACCCGCCGCTCCGAAGCGGGAACATTCAGAGCTTGCTTCCAGACCCTGCCCCTCTGCTGCGCAATGTAAAGCGGCAAGTCCCGATGCAGACCAAGTACCGCGAGGGTTGTGTATTCTCGCATCTGTTCGCGGATACCAGGCTCGAGCATCCGCACAATCCCAATTTGGGAAGGGAGTATATCAAAGTTGAACTGATCCACCCCCGCTCCGACAGAAAAGATCATTTTCAAATTGGGATAGGCCTCTGCCAAATTGTCAGGAGCGGTCCAGGCGATCAAATATTCCACCAACGCGGGATCGGGAGCCGTACCGATATAAAATGGCAGATCGGGCATCGCCTGCGCAAAGCGTTCGGAGAAAATTACGCCACGCTCAGCGGTCGATGTGAACAGGACCGCCATATATCAGGCCATCATCGCGCGAACATCGGGGTCTTCCAGTGTTTCATCTAGCACCTTCCCGGTTTTTTCTACGATCTGATCGATTTCGTCTGCGGTGCAGCAAAGCGGCGGCGCATAGCCAAGCGCCCCATTTGCAAAGGCACGTACAATCAAACCGTTGTTCCAGGCACGATCGAACACCCGGGTGCCGGCCTGCGCGCTGGGGGGAAGCGGTGTTTTTGCTTCCTTGTCGGTGACCATTTCGATGGCTGCCAACATACCACGGCCGCGGACTTCTCCGACAAGTGGATGGTCCCCAAGAGAACCCAGTCCCGCCATCAATCGTTCGCCCATCTTGCGGCCATTGTCGAGCAGGCCGTTTTCATAAAGATCCAGAACGGCGAGACCAACCGCAGCGCTGACCGGATGACCGGAATAGGTGTAACCATGGCCAACGGCCGCTGGTCCGGCGTAGTCCGCCATCGTCTGATACATCCTATCGGACATGAAAACCGCCCCCATCGGGACATAGCCGGAGGTCAAGCCCTTGGCTGCGGTAATCATGTCCGGAACAATACCTTCATCCGCACTGGCAAACAGCGGACCCGTGCGACCAAAACCGGTAATTACCTCGTCAGCAATGAATAGAATGTCCAAACGCTTGCAAGCATCACGCATGGCCTTGACCCAGCCTTCCGGCGGCACAATCACTCCACCGGAACCTTGGATGGGTTCAACATAAAAAGCACCGGCCCGATCGGCACCGATTCCGGCCACCTTGGCTTCCAAGGCTGCAACGGAAGCTGAAATGATGGCTTCAGGATCGGTGCCGACCGGATTGCGATAACTGTAATGAGACGGAATTTTGTGCTGCCAATCATATGGCGCACCAAAACCGGCGTGGAATGCCGGCAGTGCCGTCAGGCCCGCACCGACCGAACTTGAACCGTGATAGCCCTGTTCAACGGAAATGAACTGGTCCTTCTCAGGCTTACCCATTGCATGCCAATAGAACCGGACGAAGCGCACCGTGGTATCGACTGCGTCCGACCCGCCGAGTGTGAAGTAGACATGTTGCAAATCGCCCGGCGCATGATCTACAAGCCGCGAGGCGAGACGGATGGCAGGCTCTGATCCAAGACCGAAGTAACCGGTCGCGTAGGGCAGCTCTTTCAGCTGCTTAGTTGCCGCCTCAATAACACCTTCCTGGCCATACCCTGCGTTAACGCACCACAAGCCGGCAAAACCGTCCAGAAGCTGGCGGCCCTCAGAGTCCGTTACTGTCGCTCCCTTTGCGCTTGACAGCACTCTGACACTCGCGGCCTCATGTCCACGCCAGCTGGCAACAGGATGGATCAGGTGAGCACGATCAAGCTCAAGTAAAGAATTGGGACGCATTTTGAAACTCCGGAGAACTAACCAAGGGCTTGTGAGGCAAGTGCAAATGCCTTGTGACCAGTCGTCTGCGTCTGGGACGGCCCCTTTCGCATGGATATACCGCCGCCAGCACGCGCAAGACCAAACCCGGCAAGCCAGTCTTCCAGGTCTGCGCTCTTGGTGGTGTCGACACGAAGAAACTTGCCATCACACAAAGAGAGCAATGGGCTTAGCAACTGCTTAGCTTCCTCGCGATTGCGGGCTACAACCGGTCCCGCAACATGGCCCCGGCCAAAGGAGCGTAACGCGGCCCAGGCAACAATCGTGCCATTTTCCTTAATCGTCAGAACGCTTCCGAGCCTGAGGAAGGCTTCGAGCAACGGCATGCGGGCCATGCCGGTGGCGTCCTTGTCCAGCTCAGCGAGATCCTGGGCTTCGGCTTCAACGGCCCACACAAGACCGTCGTCCATATCGTCGGAAATCTCGACAACAGCATCCGATTGGGCGACTATCCCCTGACACTGCACCACTTCGCCGTACGCTTCGAAGCCGAGCTTTTCGTAGAGCGGCAGGCCGTCGCTGGTCGCAACGAGGCGCCATTCCACGGGCTCAACAGTGTTCATAGCCGTCGCCATAACCTTCCGGCCAAGGCCACGGCCCCGCATGGTTTCATCAACGATGATCATATTCATCGTCGCAACCGGCCCGAAAGATGTGGCAAGTGCTGTAGCGACCACCTTGCCGTCTTCAATACCAACGACGCCCTGAGACAGATCAAGCACCATTTCCCAGTCTTCGGTCCGATGCGGCCAGCTTGCCGCCTTCGACAGGCGAACCGCCTCTTCGATGTGCTCTTTTTCAAATGTCGTGAATACGATGTCCGTCTGCATGGTGTCCCAAAGATCTTATATTTCGCTCTTCTTTTTTACAGCGACCGGGAACGCATGGGTGCGGGATTTTCGCCCAAACAGCGGTGTCATTTGCCGTTCACTCGGCCTCTTGAAGCATGATCTACTGCTAACCAGGCCATGATTTCCAACCAACCCGAACCCAGAACGCCAATTCACGCAATATGGTGCTGCCGGAAACGGACTATTCGGTCGTTTGTTCTCTCCCAAGCGGCAAATGCAGCAAGCCGCTTTGCAAACACCGGTTAAGATGAAATCACCGATAAACACAAACTCGGGTTTCCTTCACCCGGCAAGGCACAGAGAAGACGCAATGACCTTCCGTCCCAAATACATCACCTTCGATTGCTACGGCACTTTGACCAATTTCGACATGGCCGGCGCGGCACGCAGGGTCTACGGAGAACAGCTCTCTGACGAAAAGATGTTGAAATTTATCAAAAACTTCGCTGCATATCGCCTGGATGAAATACTCGGTGCCTGGAAGCCTTATGCCGATGTTGTAGCAAATTCTCTAGAACGGACTTGCAAGCTCAACGGCGTGACATACCGCGAAGAAGATGCCAGACAGATCTACGAGGAAGTACCGACTTGGGGTCCGCATCCGGATGTACCAGAAGGCCTCGCCAAAGTTGCCAAGGAAATACCACTGGTGATCCTGTCTAACGCCATGAAAAGCCAGATCATGTCAAACTTGGAAAGGCTCGGCGCGCCGTTCCACAAGGTCATCACAGCAGAAGAAACCGGAACTTATAAGCCGCAAATGAACGGCTTCGAATACATGCTCGACACCCTCGGTTGCGGTCCGGAGGACATCACACACGTATCTTCGTCCTTCCGCTATGACCTGATGACCGCGTACGACATGGGCATCAAGTCCAAGGTATGGGTCAACCGTGGCCACGAGCCTGCCAATCCCTTCTACGAATACACCGAAATCAAGGATATTTCCGGCCTCCCGGGGGTATTCGGTCTCTAAAACAAACAAGGCCGTTTGCATGAAATTCGCTTCTTATTGGCACGAGACCGCACCCCGGTTCGAAGATGGCAGTCAATCGTCTCCAACGGGCCGGTATGACGTCGCTGTCATCGGCGCAGGTTTCACGGGGTTGGGAGCAGCCCGCAAACTTGCAGCCGACGGTTTCCGGGTTGTCGTGCTGGAAGCCGAACACGTCGGCTTCGGCGCTTCTGGCCGCAATGGAGGTCACCTGAACAATGGTATCGCTCACGGGTTTGCCAGCGCAGTAAGTTCTTTCGGCATTAATAAGGCGGTCGCCATGTATCGAGCCTTTGACGACAGTATCGAGACAATCAGGCGGATCATCGCCGAAGAACAGATCGACTGCGACTTCCGGCGCTCAGGAAAACTGAAACTTGCGTCCAAGGCCTCTCACTACGAAAGCCTTGCACGCAATTGCGAACAGCTCGCCCGGCAAGTCGACCCGGAAGCTACAATGCTCTCGAAGGCGGAACTTTCCGGCGAAATCGGTTCCAGCCAGTTCCACGGTGCTATGTTGCAGCCCAAGAGTGCCATGATGCACATGGGTAAATTCGTGACCGGATTGGGCACGGCGACCGCAAGCAAAGGAGCAGAGATACTCGAAAATGCTCCGGTAACTTCCTACTGCCGAACCTCTGACGGTTTCACTCTTGAAACCCCAAAGGGACAGGTAGACGCGAAGAAGGTTTTCCTGGCAACGGGCGCTTATACCCCTTCCTTTTTCAAGTACATCCGCCGCCGCATCATCCCGGTCGGCAGCTTCCTTGTCGCCACCCGTCCTTTGACGGATCAGGAAGCCAGCAGCGTTATGCCCGGCAACCGCACCTGTGTGACCTCTCTCAATGTGGGGAATTACTTCCGCCTTGCTCCTGACAATCGCCTGATCTTCGGCGGCCGTGCCCGTTTCTCGGCCACTTCAGACCAGACGTCTGACGCCAGAAGCGGTGAAATCCTGAAGGCCAGCCTGGCCCAGATCTTCCCGCGGCTTAACGAGATCGAGATCGACTACTGTTGGGGCGGACTGGTCGACATGACCAAGGACCGCTACCCCAGGGCTGGCGAGCAGGACGGCATGCACTTCGCCTTGGGCTATTCAGGTCACGGTGCGCAGATCGCAACACATATGGGGGAGATCATGGCTGATGTGATGACCGGAAAGGCCAATCGCAACCCATGGCAGGGACTGCCGTGGCCAGCGGTTCCCGGTCACTTCGGCAAGCCCTGGTTCCTGCCGCTCGTTGGCGCCTATTTCAAAATGAAAGACAAAGTGAGCTGACTGCTCAACCAAACCAAAGATGAGAAGCGGCATCTTATGACGCCGCTTCTCGCAAACATATTGAATGGGAATGGTCCGCTTAAAGGTTACCCATGTGAAAAGCCTTGGTTTCAAGATACTCTTCTATGCCGGTCTTCGCGCCTTCCCGGCCGAGTCCGGACTGTTTGACGCCACCAAAGGGTGAAACTGTCGTCGAAACGATGCCGGTGTTCAGCCCGACCATTCCGAATTCCAATGCCTCACCCATACGCCACGCGCGGGCCAAGCTCTCGGTGTAAAAATAGGCTGCCAGACCGAATGGTGTGGCGTTGGCAATTTCAATGGCATCTTCTTCCTTTTCAAAGCGGAACAGCGGTGCCAGCGGGCCAAAGGTCTCCTCGCTCGCCAGCTGCATGGAGGTGTCGCAATTGCCCAAAACCGTCGGTGCAGCATATTGACCGTCGGGGGTTTTCGCCTGCCCCATGATCTTGGCTCCTTTGGACACCGCATCGTCAATGTGACGGTCTATTTTCTCGATCGCCGCTGAGTTGATCATCGGACCGATCTCCGCCCCGGCCTGCCCCGGACCGACCTTCATCGCCTTGACCACAGCGCAGAGCTTTTCTGCAAACGCGTTATAGATACCGGACTGAACCAATATGCGGTTGGAGCACACACAGGTCTGCCCGCCATTACGAAACTTGGAGGCAATCGCCCCCCCGACCGCTGCATCCAGATCCGCATCGTCAAATACGATGAACGGCGCATTGCCACCCAGCTCCAGGCTGAGGCGCTTTACCGTTGGAGCACATTGTTCCATCAACAAGGAACCAACACGGGTTGAGCCTGTGAAAGACAGCTTACGCACGGTTTCGCTGCTGGTCAGCGCAGCTCCAATATCGATCGGCATGCCGGTGACAATGTTGATCACACCGGCAGGAATTCCGGCTCGTTCCGCAAGAACACCAAGAGCAAGCGCGGAATAAGGGGTCAGATCGGACGGTTTGATCACCACCGTACAGCCAGCGGCCAGCGCCGGCCCGACCTTACGGGTGATCATTGCATTGGGGAAATTCCACGGCGTGATAATGGCGGAGACGCCAACCGGTTCTTTGAGGGTCAGGATGCGGCGATCAGATGTGGGGGAAGGGATCAGGCCGCCGTCTATACGGCGGGCTTCTTCCGCAAACCATTTGACGAAAGATGCGCCATAACCAATCTCACCCTTGGCCTCGGCCAACGGCTTGCCCTGTTCCAAAGTCAGAAGAAGGGCGAGATCATCTTCATGTTCCTGCATCAAATCGAACCAACGCTCAAGGAGAAGAGCCCGCTGTTCATGGGGAACCTTGCGCCAGCTCTGGAAAGCTTCGTCAGCAGCTGCGATGGCAATCTCTGTATCAACACGGGTGCAATTGGGCACTGTTCCGATTGCCTCCCCGGTCGCGGGATCGACCACGTCGATGACCCTGTCATCGGAGGCCTTGACCCACTGGCCACTTATCAGAGCGGCCTGCCGGAAGAGATTCTTATCCTTGAGGTCTGAAACTCTTTTCATCGAATTCATGGTCATTTCCTATGCCAGTGCCGCCAGAACAGCATTACCGATCACGTCGGTCTTGTGTTTACCCGCTACCGTACCGAAGCCTTGAGCGGTCGTCTTGTTCATAGCAGTCCGGATCCGTCCCGCAGCCTCGGCTTCGCCAAGGTGTTCCAGCATCATTGCAGCCGACCAGATCGCCGCCAGTGGATTCGCGATACCCAGATGAGCAATGTCTGGCGCTGAGCCGTGAACCGGCTCGAACATGGACGGCGCATTGCGTTCAGGATTGATATTGGCCGAAGCGGCAAAGCCGAGACCGCCCTGAATAGCGGCTCCAAGATCAGTAAGGATGTCACCAAAGAGATTGGAGGCAACAATCACATCCAAACTCTCCGGAGCCATGACCATGCGGGCTGCTAGGGCGTCGATGTGATATTGGCTGACTTCGACATCCGGGTACTCCGCTGAGATTTCTTGAGTGACTTCATCCCAGAACACCATCGAATACTTTTGAGCGTTGGACTTGGTCACCGAAGCCAGGCAGCCAGAGCGCTGGCGCGCCTGTTCGAAACCGAACCGTAAGATGCGTTCAACACCGGTGCGGGTAAAGATGGAAGTTTCGACAGCAACCTCATCAGAAGTCCTCTGATGCACACGGCCGCCTGCTCCCGAATATTCGCCTTCGGTGTTCTCGCGTATGCATAGAATATCAAAATCCGTCTTCCGCAGCGGACCCTCAACCCCGTCCAGCAGGCGGTGCGGACGGATGTTGGCGAATTGCACGAAGCTCTTGCGGATCGGCAGAAGCAGACCGTGAAGAGATATGGAATCCGGGACTTTCTCCGGCCAGCCGACCGCTCCGAGAAAAACGGCATCGAAGCTACGCAGCGTCTCAATCCCGTCTTCCGGCATCATTTTTCCGGTTTCCAGATAGTAGTCGCAAGACCATGGAAAGGTCTCGGTTTCCACTTGGCCTGGCAGAACCTTCTCAACCACTGCCATGGCCGCATCAGTCACCGGAATGCCGATGCCATCGCCCGGAATGAGGGCAATACGATATTTGCTCATGCTGTTCTCACAAATCGATCAAAACAGTCTTTGACTGACGGTTGGCCTTGTAGGCCTCCTTGCCCAAGTCCTTGCCGAAACCGGAAGATTTGTAGCCGCCGGTAGGAAGGATGTGGTCGCGCGAACGCCCGTAGCGATTGACCCAGACGGTACCCGCCGTCACGGCCCGGATAGTCTTCAATGCACGGGAGAGGTCCCTGGTATAAATGCCTGCGCACAAACCATACACCGGATGATCGGCCACCTCGCAGGCCTCCTCATCATCGGAGAAGCTTTGGATAGTCAGGACAGGGCCGAAAATTTCCTCTCGCACGGCTGTGTTGTCCTGACCGGCACCGGTCACAAGGGTGGGCTTGTAGAAGTAACCCGGACCTTCGAAACGCTCTCCCCCAAGCAGGATTTCTGCCCCTTCTGTACATGCCCGTTGCAACATCTCGTCCATACGAAAAATCTGCTTCTCTGAGATGATGGCGGAATAGTTCGTTGCTTCATTCCAAGCTGGCCCTGGCACCAGGCCGGACATGCGTGTAGCCAGTGCCTCCGTAAGAGCATCGGCAACACTTTCATGCACCAACACACGGCTTCCGGCCACACAGGCCTGCCCCGCATTGAATAGAATCGAACGCGCTATGTTGTCGGCCGCCAATGTCAGATCCGCATCATTGAAGACAATCTGCGGGCTCTTGCCACCCAGTTCCAGCGTCATTGGTTTCATGCCATTTCTGGCGATGTTTTCCATGATCGCCTGGCCTGCCCGGGTAGATCCGGTAAAGCTGACCTTGGCGATGTCTTCATGACCGGTTAAGGCGTTTCCTGTGGTCGGACCATCGCCAAGGACAACGTTGATCAAACCCGCGGGTATACCTGCCTGCGTTGCCAGCTCCGCCATGAAGAGACTGGTGAAAGGCGTCATTTCCGACGGCTTGAGCACAACCGCATTGCCGGCCGCCAGCGCCGGGCCAAGCTTCCAACCCGTCATGGAAATTGGGAAATTCCAGGGGGTAATCGCACCGACGACGCCATAAGGCTCAGTGATTGTCATGCCGAGTTGCCCCTCGGCAGTGGGGGCGGTGTCTCCGCCTTCCTTGTCGGCAAGTTCCGCAAAGAAACGAATCTGCTCGGCGGTTACAGCGATATCCCCCTTGATCATTTGATTGATCAGGCGGGTTGAGGGCACGGTTTCGAGCTGAGCGAGTTTCAGCGCGTTTTCGTCGATGAGATCGGCCCACCGCCGCAACACGTCGGTGCGCTCGCGCGGGCGCAGGCCGCCCCAACCGCTTGTCTTCAAGGCTGCTTTGGCCGCTTGTACAGCACGGTCGACAGTATCTACGCCTGCAATCGGGCAGCCGGCAAATTCCCGTCCGTCGGAGGGACGGAACATGGGAATGGAAGGATTGTCATCGACGTAGGACCCGCCAATGTAGTGCGCGGACCGAAACTCAGGCTGAGTGGGATCAAAGGTGAGCGACATATAGAACTCCGGATTGTCACTGCCACTCTAGCCGCTCTTTGGCCAAACTTGCTTCTTTCGCGCCCATTGCAACAGTCCAATTCACTGTTTGGGTACGCGGCAACGATATTCTATGCGGTAAGATCACAGCACCGCTTTGAACGCTGCCAAAAACGGCTCGGCTAAGCGCGGTTGCGGACGGGCGCTGTCTCGGGAAATCGTCAGCGGCATTGTACATTCAGGAAAGAATGGCTTGCTGACGACCCCATTGCCGGCAGGTGCTAAACTATCGACCAGGCCAATCCCTAGCTTCTCAGCGACAAGTGGTATGGCGGCAACCGACGTTGCGACCTCAATCGCAACCTGCCGCGTCTCACCATATTCCCGGAAAGCCTCATCAAGGGCAGCACCGATTGTCGCATGGCTGCCATAGGATACTAGATCACGGCCGCTCAGATCTGATGGGGAAAGCGCTTCACTGCCGGCCAGAGGATCATCCACGCGAAGAAAGACCCGTATCGGAACAGTGCAGAGGGTTTGCGTGCGCACGGTCGGAGCAAGAATCGGTGACAGCGTCATGGCGAGATCGATATCGCCAGCCCTAAGAGCTTCGGCGATTTCTAGCGCCGGGAGACTGTGCAAATGTACCCGCACATCCGGATAGTTCTGCCGGAAGATCTGAAGCGCACGGGGAAGCAGGGATTGCACCAGCGGCTGCGCTGCGCCCAGACGTAAGAGGCCAACCTTTCGTTCGCCCACCCGCCTGGCCAGATCCTTCAAGCCCTCCAACTCACGGAAGACCCTTTC
The DNA here is from genome assembly GCF_040530035.1 of Roseibium sp. HPY-6. Classification (NCBI taxonomy): domain Bacteria; kingdom Pseudomonadati; phylum Pseudomonadota; class Alphaproteobacteria; order Hyphomicrobiales; family Stappiaceae; genus Roseibium; species Roseibium sp. HPY-6. Next base: position 26,806 of record NZ_JBEWCD010000004.1, on the reverse strand, counting down.
GGCATCACCGGTGAGAAGCTGTGCTTCCGCAGTCGGAACTAGTCGGCCACCGGCCCGTTCGAAAAGCCGATAGCCGAGCTGGTCTTCCAGATGCTGCAAGACTTTGGAGACGGCCGGCTGGGAAACGCTGAGTGCATTGGCGGCGGCCGTAAGCGTTCCTTCGCGCATAATGGCGCGAAACACTTCCAATTGACGCGAATTCATAGCCGATAAAGGGCCACAAAATGGTGCCTCGAGCAAGCGTTACAGATGGTGTTTCTGTTGCAGATCTTCGAAAATTGCCTGCATTCCGGTCTCCAGATTTTCAGTTGAACCACGGTCGGTTACAGCTTGGAAAACGGCCTGCTTTAAGAATGCACGCCAGCCAACCGGTTGTTTCGCCAGAAACTCTGTCAAAAGCTCATAACGTTCCCGGCTCCAAACAGCCTCGAACGCGAGGCGTTCAGCGGAAAAACTGTAAAGCCCTTTATTGACAGAAAGCGATGTTCGAAGCCTAGCGGTTTCAGCGTCATCAACCGCTCCTTTCTTCAAGACAACTCCATAGATGCATTTGGCAGCTTCTACGGAGACATAGCCGCGGCGGACGTCTGCTGCGACATCCTCAGTTAAGCGTTCGAAAGGATGGCCAATACCTCCCGCTCCCGGACCTACTACCCGGATAATGTCGCCAGGGCCACATTTCACCAGGTCTGTGTTACCTAGGTTTTCCGCCCTTTCGGTTCCCGGATTGAGCTCAAAGGTCGAAACTTTGGGTTGCCCGGCTCCCCTCAGCCCCCAAGAAGCCATTACTGAACGGTTCCGGTTGCGCGCCGTTACCACAGTCCCCGGCGAGAACACCTGAAATTCCATAACCGCCGACAGGCCTCCGCGCCATCTGCCAGGGCCGCCGGAGTCAGCCTCCAGGCCGTACCGGCGGAACTGGATGGGCACCTCCGCTTCCGTAATCTCCAAGGGGGTATTGCGAAGGAAACCCGTTGTCCCTCCTGCTCCGTCACTTCCGTCGTCGAAAGGCGTCGCGCCGCCACCACCCCCGACCGGACCGATAGAGGCCATAACCGGACGCCCATACTTGGTAGCGGCCTTGATGTTGAGGATCGCATTGCCACCCGGAGCCGCGGCCGGGATCTTGTCTGGCACGGCTTGCGCAAATGCACCAATCGTGACGATCTGCGTCATCGCGCACGTCAAGGAGCGCATCCCAATCGCCGCCCCTGGTGCCGAGTTCACCACCGAGCCTTCCGGCAACACCGCCCTCGCCGGGCGCAAAGTCCCTGCATTGAGCCAAATACCAGGCGACAAGGTGGCAAGCACATAAGTCAGACCGACCATCACAAGAGGGTGGCGTTCCCGGCCACCGGTCGGCATGTTGAGCGATGAGGCAAGCTGAGGATCGCTTCCGGTATAGTCGAGTTCCAACGTGTTACCCTGAACCCGTACGGTTATTGCTATCCTTGCCGGCAAACCGCCTGGGCTGTCCTCATCGGCAAAATCCGCAAAGAAGTAGTCGCCATCGGGCACATTGGCAATCACCGCCCGGGCCTGCGCTTCCGCATGATCGAGAATAGCTTTAACTCCATCCAGAAACGTGGAAATACCGAACCGCTGGATGATCTCGCCCATCTTGCGCTCGCCGACATTCACCGATGCTATCTGTGCCGCCAGGTCTCCGAGATTCTGCTCGGGCATGCGCACATTTGAGCGGATCAGCTCGGCGACAAAGGTGTTTTCCACCCCGGCCTCCAGTAGCTTTACGGGAGGAATTCGCAAGCCCTCTTGCGCGATCTCAGTCAAGCTGCGCGAAAGGCTCGCAGGGACTGCACCACCTACATCCGTGTTGTGGATGTGACCAACGACGAAACAGGCAATTTCTCCATTATGAAAAACAGGTTTCCAAATGTGAATGTCAGGTGTGTGGGTGGAGACGTGACCGGCTTCCGGGTCATTGGTAATGCATATATCGCCAGCCCTATAGTTGTCGAAATGTGCAAGCAACGGTCCATAGTCGATGCCGGAATACCAGGGTGCGCCAAAGTGCCGGGGATTTGCGAAAGCCAATCCCTCCCGCGACACGATTTGGCAGGAAAAGTCTTCTGTTTCTTTGATGAAGGCGGAATGTGCAGTGCGCATGAGTGTGTGGGCCATGGCATCCGCCGCCGCACCACAAAAATTCGCCAGAACTTGCAGACTTCTTGCAATCACCATCGCCTTAACTCCCCCGTGTCAGCAGCAGATTGCCAAAGGAATCGACCTGAAGGCCGAAATCCGGCGGAACGACCGTTGTCGTATCGTCCTGAGCAACGATCACCGGTCCCGCCAGTTTATGCCCGGGCGCTAGACTGGACCTCCGGTAGACCGGCACATCCACGGATGTGCCATCGAAATAGGCCTGCACCGCCTCTTCCGGCTCTGGAGCACTGGCTGCCATCGATGGCTTAGGCAAACGAGGCTTCGGAGTCGGGCCGCAAATCACCAGCCTCAGATTGATCAGCTGCACCGGCATTGATGAGTCCGAATGTCCAAAGAGCCGTTCATGTTCCCGGTGAAACGCTTGAACGATAGCCGCCATTTCCCCGTTCTCTACCGCTTGGCGATCGAGAGGCGTTTCGATTTCATAGGACTGGCCGCGATAACGCATGTCAGCGCTCACGGTGATCTGCGGCGTTCCGTCAAATCCTTGATCTGCGAGCCAGCGCAACCCTTCCGCCATCATCTCATCAAGCGGCGCCACCAACGTGCTGACATTCTGCGACGTCAATTCCAAAAACAGTGTTTTGATGAAGTCATTGCGGAGGTCAGCGACGAGCCCTCCCAAAGCCGAAACGACACCAGGGGTGGGCGGCACCAAAACACCCGCTACATCCAACTCACGAGCGAGATAACAGGCCAGCATAGGACCCGCGCCGCCAAAGGCAATCAAGTGATAGCCGCGCAGATCGATACCGAAACGGGATACAAGCCCCTGTGTTTCAGCATACATGGCGGAGGTCGCAATTTCGACAATACTGGCGGCAACCTCCTCCACACTGACCTGCAGCTGTGCTGCCAGCGGCTCTATTGCAGCTCGCGCTGCTTTGTGGTCCACGCTAACTGCACCATAGCCCAGATCACCGTGACCAATCAGGTTCTGAACCGCCATCGCATCCGTGATGGTTGGCTTTGTGCCTCCGCGTCCATAGCAGGCGGGGCCAGGTGTGGAACCAGCGCTTTCCGGTCCGACCTTCAGGACACCAAGAGGATCGATCCATGCGACGGAACCTCCCCCCTGACCGACCGAACTGACGGCAACGGATGGAATGTGGATTGGAAATTCGCCTACAAGTTCGCCAGTACCATGCTGTGCCTGCCCATCTTGTAAAACCGCCACATCCGCAGACGTGCCGCCAATATCTAGGGTCAGTACATCCGCATACTCGCACGCCTGTGCAATGTAACCTGCTCCAATTACGCCGGATGCCGTGCCGGACAGAAGCATCTGAACAGATTCAGCACGCGCCTGATCAAGACCCATTACACCTCCATTGGACTTGGTGATAAGGGCAGGCACCGTAACTCCTTGTGCTTTCAGGGATTGTTCCAACCGGTCGAGATAATGCGACACCCTGGACCGGACATAACCTGAGATAACCGCCGTCAATGTGCGTTCGTACTCGCGGATCACCGGCCAGGTACCGGAGGATGTGGTTACCATCAGGCCTGGATCGATCTCCTTGAGAACAGCAGCGACCGTTTTCTCGTTTTCACTGTTCCGGTAAGCGTTCAGGAAGGCGACGACGATGCCCTCGGCCCCATTCTTCCGCGCCAGTTGCAGCGCCCGCTCGATATCCTTCCGCTCCGGCGCCTTTTGAACTGACCCATCCGAGAGGACCCGTTCATCGATCCCCATCACACATTCGCGCGGGATCAAGGGCACCGGCCGTTTGGAGTAAAGATTGTGAATTTCCGGGATTTTCAGCCGCGCCAGCTCAAGCACATCCTCGAAGTTCGCGGTCGTAAAAAGCGCCAGTTTCGGGCCATTGCGCTGGATGACCGTGTTGATCCCCACTGTCGTGCCGTGAGTGAAGCGGCGAACTGCCCCGGTTTCCACTTGACCGCTCTCTTGCAGTCGCGTCAGGGCTGTAACGATCTCCTCGCCCGGTGCATCCGGACGCGAAAAGACCTTCAGGGTCGCCAAGTCACCAGTTTCATCATCGAGAACCGCGAAGTCGGTAAACGACCCACCGACGTCAACCCCAATCCGATATGCCATGTCCATCTCCTGCAATCGAGAGGACAATGGAGCGGGCCAACAGGCAACGCCAATCGAAAAAGCTCAACTTCCCATAACCTAAGGTTATGCTTAGAGGTCATGTTTAGGAACGGTCATGTACCACTCGGGGTGTTTAACCGGCCGGTAACCGGCCTTTTTATAGACCTGATGTGCATCCTTGGTTGCCAACATCCAGGTGCTGATGGTCGCCAGGTCCGGATGGTCTCTGATCTGCCGGGCCATCCAAACGGCAAGCCCTTTCCCTCGCTCCATCGGTAGAACGAACACATCCCGCAAATAGGCAAAGACAGCGCAATCGGTTACGAGCCGGGCGAAGCCGACCATACGCCCGTCCGGTGTATAAACCCCCATGACTAGGGAGCCGGCAAGAGCCCGCTTCAACACTGCTTCGGGCAAACCATTGGACCAATAGGCGTCGTTTTTCAAAAAATCTGCCAGCACTTCCAGATCAATCCGGTCTTGATCGGTCGAAAGCGTGTAACCGTCTTTCCGGCTCCAGGACATAACTTGCAACGAGGATAGGGGAGACGACTGCATTGGATGCCTTTCAACTGTAAAGAACTGACACAGCCTATCGAAGAACAACTGTGAACGGGCGCTGGTTTTTAAGGTAATCCGGCAGGATGTATCCCGTCACTAACGGTAAACAGCAGGACGTTCTTGAGTTTCCCAATAAGCTCACAGACACCTAGTTTCACAAGATTATACATGCACGAGGGATTCGGTTTGGCAACGCCGCAAGAGATGACCGCACAACAGATTCTGGCAGAACTGGTCTCCATTCCGGAACTGCCGGGCACCTCCAACATCAATATGGTGAACTGGGTCACCTCCTATCTTCAAAACCAAGGCGTTGAGCCTCATATTTTGCCTGGCCCAGAAGGCAACCGGAGCAATCTGTTCGCCACGATCGGTCCAACGAACGTGCCAGGTATAGTTCTCTCCGGCCATATGGATGTTGTGCCTGTAGAAGGTCAGGACTGGACCGCAAATCCGTTCATCTTGACCGATCTCGGCGGCAAACTTACAGCCCGCGGAGCCAGCGACATGAAGGGATTTCTTGCCTGCGTTCTAGCTATGGCACCTATTTTCAAAGCGGCTGACTTGAAGCAACCGGTGCATATCGCATTTTCCTATGACGAGGAAATAGGTTGCCGGGGCGTTCCGCATCTGATCAACGCCATCCCGGATCTCTGTGCCCTGCCCCGGCTCTGTATCGTCGGAGAACCCTCGGACATGCGGCCTGTGCTCTCCCACAAGGGCAAACAGGCAATGGAACTGCGCTTCGAAGGCCGTTCCGCCCATAGTTCCAATCCGGCTCTCGGGATAAACGCCCTGTATCCGGCAGCCGAGACACTTCTCTATTTGCGTGATCTGGCGAAAAGGTTGGAAAGCGAAGGCCCGTTCAATGAGAGCTTTACGCCCCCCTATCCGACTGTCGTTGCTGGCGTCATCAATGGCGGTGCAGCGGTGAACATCATTCCAGAGGCTGCCAATTTGAAGTTCGAGGTCCGTTCCGTTCCGGGCTACGAGCCAAAATTGATCACCGGCGAGATACTTGCCAAGCTGGATCACCTGAAGCTTGAAGCCAAAGCTGCCGGGCAACCGATTGAGATCACTTTTTCGGAGTTATCAAGCTATCCCGCCCTTGCCCCTGTAGAAGATCCGGACCTGGTTGGTTTCATGGAAGACTGTTCCGGACATCGAGCCATTCAGGCAGTTAGCTACGGCACCGAAGCCGGCCTGTTTCACGCAGCCGGGATACCTTCGATTATCTGTGGTCCGGGCTCCATTACCCGCGCCCACCGTCCGGACGAATATATCCTCCAATCAGAGCTTGATGCCTGTATGCAGATGCTGGATAAGGTTAGACAGACAATGCGCTAAAACTCTTCAAAAGGATCTTGTGGTAGTCTCTTGTTGATAGGCTGCAACGCTATTGTGATTACTGGCTGACATGACCAAGGTAAGTGCGAAAGCGTTCAGCAGCGCGCCGCGGCAAATCCTCTGGAGTATTGTCCATTGTCGCTTTGGGCTCTCCGACTTCGACAAGCATGACCATACCCATCGCGAAATGCGTCGTGCATTTTACGCCATAAAGGCCGTCAACCTCGAAGGTTACTTCGATTTCTTCGTTGGTCTTCCCTTTGAAGGGCTCCGCACCCACAGGAATCATTCCGTCTATGCTTGCTGCATTATGCCCCCGTTTTTTCGCTATGAATTTGACGGTGTCACCGGGCTCGACATTCAGATAGGGAGGATCATAGACCATCGACCCGCTATCGTTGCGATTTAACATCTTGACCTCATAGGTCTCCGCTATCGCCAATCCGGAAAGCTGCGAAAGGCAAATCGAGAGTAAAAGGCGCATGGGTCAGTTTCCTTTGTGAGCGCTATGAAAACGAATGACAGGCGTCCCGTCGAAAGGGTCATTCATGAAATGGCCACACACACCGAACGTGTCACGTAAACGGGACTCAGTCAGGATATCCGGTGGACAACCGATGGCTTCGATTTGCCCTGCCTGCATGACACAGATGCGGTCACACATCAGCGCCTGGTTTAGATCGTGTAGAGCAATGATCTTGGTAACCGGAAGGCTTCTGACAAGATGTAGAATTGACAGTTGGTGCCGAATATCCAAGTGGTTGGTCGACTCATCCAGAAGGAGAATTTCTGGTTCCTGAGCCAATGCACGGGCAATATGGACCCGCTGCCGCTCACCACCTGATAAAGTATGCCAGTACCGGTTCCCAAAGCCGCTCAGATCCACTGCATCAAGGGCGCCAGATACGATGACGTCATCTTCCTGACGCCATGGCCCGAGCGCAGACAGGAAAGGCGTACGACCAAGCTCCACCGCGTCGCGAACGGTTATGCGTTCTTCAGTGTCTGTGTGCTGTTCGACAAGCGCAAGTTTGCGTGCGACATCCCTTTGACGCATCTCATACATAGGTTGATTGTCCAAAAAACACGCCCTGTTGAAGGTGTTCGCACAAACGCGTACCTCAATTTGCATTCTCGGCGAGGTACGCATTCGACTACGTCTCATCTATTTTAGGATGCCGCGATCCTCGGTGATGCGGGCCAGTTCCTGCTTCAGTCGATGAACCTTCGCAGCTTGATCGGCTTTGAGAACTTCTTCTTCCGAACATTAAGGGAAAGTGCGCTAACACCCAGACGCTTCGAAACCTCCAAAACGGGGTAGCTGCTCGGTGATCTACGCCACCGCGTTCCGCTTGAACTCGTCACTGAAATTGCTTGTGCCCATAATAGCCTCCTCGCCTCAAAATTAGGAAAGAAGGTGTCTACAAATCAAGGTGGTATTCAGCTTTTACAGCATCACCGAGCATGTCGAACTAACAAAAGTGACTGGCAAGAAAAAGAAAAGCGGACCGAGGCCCGCCGTTAAGTTGGAGGGTTCAAAATTACCCCCGGGGGAAGAAAGCTCAAGGAGCGCAACTAAAGTCCCAGAACTCTGTTTCTCTGATTGGAATATGTGATTTCGGCGCCCTTTCGAAATTGTCCGAGTTCAGTGAGGGCTGCGCGGTAGTGGTCGTGAATTTCTGCTGTGAGCGCAGACTGCCCGCGATTTTCCTCAATCACTTCTATGGCCGCTTCACCGAATGCGTCCCAGGTTTCTTCGTTAAACTGACGGAGTTGTGTGCCATGATCTTCGACAAGTTTCTTCAGGTAGATGCCATTGTTGGCGAGAAACTCTTCGTTCATAGCGGCATTTTCTTCCATACAGGCCGCTTCGATGACAGTTCTTTCCCATTCGGTTAGGCTTGTCCACCAGACCTTGTTCATCCCGAAAGAATTGCCGCCACCGGGCTCATGCATGCCAGCCATATAATAGTACTTGGCAGCTTCGTAGAATTTCATGAAATAGTCGTTGTAGGGGCCAACCCATTCGGCGGCATCGATCGCACCTGAAACGAGATTTTCATAGATCTGTCCTCCGGGTAAAGACACCACGGACACACCCAGTTTCGACATTACGAAGCTGCCGAGGCCTGGGATGCGCATCTTTAGGCCTTTGAGGTCGTCCACCGATTCAATCTCAACGTTGAACCAGCCGCCCATTTGCGTTCCTGTCCCACCGCACGGGAGAGCTTTTAGATCGAAATTTCCAGAAACTTTGTCCCAGAGTTCTTGTCCTCCCTTGAATTTGATCCAAGCGTTCCACTCCGGCATGGTCATCCCAAACGGAACAGAAGTGAAATAAGCAAAGGCAGGATCTTTTCCAACCCAATAGTAGTCTGCTGAAATGTAGGCTTGAGCGTTTCCGGACGCGACTTCATCGAAGACGTCAAATGCGCCAACTCTTTCGCCTGCCGCATAATATGTGGCTTGAAGGCGACCATTGGACAATTCCGTTATCCGTTTCGAAAGCCGCTGTGCTGACATGCCGAGGCCTGGAAAATCGCGCGGAAAGCTCGACACTATAGTGAATTCTTTGCGTTCTTGAGCGACGGCTGGAGCTGCAAGCAACGTCGCACCACCGGTGCCAGCCAGCCCGGCATTTTTTAAAAATGAACGGCGATCCATATTTTCCCCTCAGGTTTCGCAGTTTGGTGGAACACGTTGGTTCCCGGCTAGGCGCTATTTTTCTCCCAGCTGCAGGACGCAGGCAAATAGCCAGGAACTATGTGTTCGATAGCGGTCGCAGGGGGTTAGTTTTTGATTCAGGCCTAGCCGATTTGTGAAAGGTCTGCAGCTGCGTTGTTTACGGAAAGGGAGGATTGATGAGGGAGGTTGTCGATGTGTCGTTGGCGACCTTTGGACTTGCTAGACTTGGTAAAGCCATGTCCTGGCTCTTTAAAAGCGGAGGTCGCAATGTAGCTGCCGAACTCCGCCGCACGCGCCTTCGTCGCCATCAAACCCTAACCGCTGCCGTGAGATATCGAAATCGACTACATCGCAGTTCAATAATCTATATCTGAACGCTTTGTGTCGCATAGGTTCTGGCTATTTGCCCCGCTGAAATTGGACAGGGCAGTATCATTTGCCGGGATGAGATTGCCCGTCGGGTCAAAGAGTTAGAAAATCCACGAGGAGAATCATGGGTATTTCCGCTGACATGCGGGTCGATATCGACCGGTTTTGGAGCACGATTGAAGCTTCCGCGAAAGTCGGCCAAGGGCGGCCTGGTGGGCTCTCCAGACTAACCCTTTCCGACAGCGATCGTGAAATGCGAGATGTGTTTGCCGGCTGGTGCAAAGAGGCAGGTCTGACCGTGTCGGTAGACGAAGTCGGCAACATGTTCGCCCGCCGCGACGGACGAGACAATTCACTTGCTCCGATCCTGATAGGAAGCCACCTCGACACGCAGATAAATGGAGGGCGATTTGACGGTATCGCCGGTGTTCTTGCTGGCCTGGAGGTTCTTCGTCAATTGAATGATGCAGGACACCATACGAAGCGACCAATTGTTGTGGTGAACTGGACCAACGAAGAAGGGGCTAGGTTCTCTCCGCCCATGGTTGCCTCGGGCTGTTTCGTGGGGAAATACTCAGCTGCCTGGACAAAAGACCGAATTGGTGATGACGGGACCCGGTTCGGGGACGAACTGGAACGCATCGGTTACGCCGGACCGGACGTTTGCAAGGCCGGTGACATAGATGCCTACTATGAACTTCACATTGAACAAGGCCCAATCCTGGATGCGGAACGGCGTGATGTCGGGATCGTGGTTGGCGGCTACCCAAGTCATGGAATGAGGGCTTCATTTTCCGGCCGCACCGCTCATACTGGTCCGACGCCGATGAACCTTCGCCAAAATGCCCTTGTTGCCGGTGCCCGATGGTTGACCTCAATCGATGATATTGGCTGGGAATATGCGGTTTATGATGGCAAAGCGACCGCAGCACGGTTGACGGCGTGGCCCAACAAACCGGGCATCTTGTCCGATACAGCCGAGGCGGTGTGTGATGTGCGTCATCCGGATTTGGCAACTACAAAGGTCATGGCGGAAAAAATGAGACGCGCGCTTTTTGAAAGCGCCGCCAAAACGGGTTGCACTGCAACCATTGAGGACGAGTGGCAGTGGGGCGGCGATATTTTCGACACCAATCTTGTTCAGGGGCTGAGGGAGCAAGCCATTCGAATGGAGTTCAACTGGCGTGACATTCACAGTCAGGCCGGACACGATGCTTATCATCTGGCCCTTCACTGTCCGACTGCCATGATTTTCACACCGTGTAAGGACGGTATCACGCATAACAATGAAGAGCATTGCGAGCCTGAGGACTTCGTCGCCGGATTGAACATCCTGTTTCACGCTGTAATCGGCAGGGCTGATCGTGACTGAATTCTTATCACACAGTGCTGTAGAAGATGCCTTGCACTGGCCTCAACTGATTGAGCAACTACGCAACTGGTTCGCGGACGGCAAAGTGGAAGCGCCTCCGCGTCAGGTGCTGTCCATTCCCGCGCCAGCGGGATCCAAGGCCAGTGATCCCGGATCAATGCTGATCATGCCAGCATGGCTGCCGGGCGAGGCCCTCGGTGTCAAAGTGGTGACCTATTGCCCGTGGAATGCGAGCCAAGGTGAGGCCACGATCAACGCGGGTTACATGTTGTTCAATGGAGCGACCGGTAAACTTCAAACTGTTCTTGATGGTGACGCGTTGACTATCCGCCGGACAGCGGCTGCTTCTGCTCTGGCGGCCGACTATCTGGCCCGAAACGACGCTCGGCACCACCTCATTGTCGGCACTGGCCAGTTGGCACGATCCGTCGGCGAAGCCTACGCTTCTGTCCGTGCGCCGAAAAAGATCTCGGTCTGGGGACGAAACCCTGAAAAAGCACTGCAAATTGCCAGGGAGCTTGCGCGCGTTGGGCTTCCTGCCGAAGCGGTTACCAATTTGAAACTCGCCTGTGAAAAAGCGGATATCGTTTCGACAGTGACGGCCTCACAGTCACCCATCGTCCAAGGGGATTGGCTTCGGCCCGGGACTCATTTGGATTTGATCGGCTCTTTCAGAGCCGACATGCGGGAAAGCGATGATCTGGCGATCAGTCAGGCCGAAGTATTTGTAGATGATCGCGCCGGCGCGCAATTGGCTGGTGATCTTGCACAGCCTTTGGCAACCGGGCATTTGCAACCAAATGACATAAAGGCTGATCTTAAGTCACTCTGCTGTGGTGAACATCCGGGCCGGACCTCGAAAAACAGCTACACTGTTTTCAAATCCGCCGGCGTGTCGCTTGAAGACCTCGCTGCCGCTGTGCAGGTGAACACGGTAGCCAGAGAAAACAGATCTACCGCTTGCTGAGCTGCTTTCTTGTCGGCCCCTTTGATCTATAAGGGAGCAAGTGCTGTTTTTGCCGGGCATTCGTGCGCTTACCGATGCGCGTTTCGCTATTCAAGATCTGGGTAAAGCTTTTTCAATTCCTTGAGCAGGTCGACGAATTTGCGCTCTGCGGGTTTCAGGTCCTGCTCTGGCGCATGCACAAGATAGACGTCAGCTCCGATCGCTTCATCCGCAATGTCGATTGGCCATAGCACCCCGTCGACAATGTCATCCTTCACGGCTGGATACGGCAGAATGCCGATGCCCAATCCGGCGACGATCATTCGCCGGACTTCCTCGAAATTGGTGCTTTCGCCTGTGGTTCTTTCACCGATCCTCGCCCGGTTGCGAAGATCGATCATCGGTTCCAGGCCGCTGGCGCCCGAAGCACAGGAAAAAGAAATAAACGGTTCCTGTCGAAGATCGCGCAGACTGATGGATTCTTGACCGAAATAGGGATGTTCTGCTCCGCAATAGACTTTGAACTCTTCCCGAAACAGCCTGATGGACGGCAAATTTGCGACAGGTTTTGGTAACAGGCAAATGCCGATAGCCACGCTGCCTTTCAAAATATTGTCCAGAATATCCTGACTATTCTGAACTTTGCCGCGGAATATGACTGACGGATACCGCTGATGATAGAGACGAAACAGCTCATCCAATAACGAGGAATGCAGATAGCTGATAATCTGATAGCTGAGTTCGCCACGCTCCTCGGCGGTCGCGTCACGCACAAGAGACTGAATTCGTTCGGCGGAAAGGAAGATTTCCTTGCATTCCTGATAGATCTTTTCGCCACGCAAGGTCAGTTCAAAACTTCTGCTGTCCCTGAAGACAAGTTGACATCCGAGCTGGGCTTCCAGCTTTTGCAGTGAACTGCTGACCGAAGGCTGGCGCAGGCCGAGACGGTTTGCAGCCTTCGTGATCCCCTTTTCTTCCGCGATCACGAAAAAAACCCGGAACAAGTTCCAGTTCAGCTCCTGCTCTTCCGCTTCCATCAGTTTTAAATGTCCCTGCGTCTCCCGTTGACGAACATGATAGTACGAGTGTGATAGAAAAGCAGTATACTAAGTATAGGCATTGTCTATGGCTGTCCGTTGGACACTGAATCCTGGTAGGCGTTAGAAATCCGTATTCTCGAATCCAAACAAGAGGACAGTGAAAATGGCGCCGACATACATGCATTCAGGGAAACGGATGAGCCAGATCGTCATTCACAAAGACACGGTCTATTTGGCCGGTCAGGTCGGATCGGAGGGAACCGACATTGCCACTCAAACGCGAGATGCCCTGTCAGAAGTTGACCGTCTCTTGGCCGAAGCTGGTACGAGCAAATCCAAGGCTCTTCAAGTTATAGTTTGGCTTGCCGATATGGCTGATTTTGAAGCCATGAATGAAGTTTACGATTCGTGGATCGACATTCAAAATCCCCCTGCGCGTGCGTGCGGAGAAGCCAAACTGGCTACACCAGGATATTTTGTAGAATTCATCGTTACTGCAGCAATCTGAGTAGATTTCTATCAGTACTCGTTGAAATTTATCTCTGAATATTGCCCTACTGAATTAGTAAACTAGACGATGGGCTGATTATGTCGTATCCAAGATGTGGTGCGCAGTTCGATATGGGATATCGGGCAAGCGCTGCAACACTGGAGCAGGACTGAATTGGACCGTTGGAGGCCCGGTTTTCAGCCCCCAGAACATCGTCGCGATCCGCTCACGGTCAACCAGACCGCCGCATGGACCACGCTTTGCCTGCAGCCCCGACAACCGGGGCGAATAGCAACGTTTCCTATAAAAAGACCCGAGCGGCCCTGTCTTTGGGGAGGGGTTACATCAAATTAGCGTAGTGGGTGCAGCTAAAAGCTGACTTGTCGGCCGAATGCGAGCAATCAGGAGTGAAAGCACAACCACTTCACTGCACAAAGCTATCAGCAGCTACGTTTCCCGTCGGTAAGTCTGGCAAAGCACCGTCAGCACCAAGAGTTAGCATCGAGCCCAACAGCGAACGTGTGTAGGGATGCTGTGGGGTGTCGAACAAAGCACGCGTAGTAGCTTCCTCTACTTTGCGGCCGAGATACATAACGGCGATCCGGTCGGATAGATGTTGGACTACCGACAAATCATGGCTGACGAAAATCATGGTCAGGTTGAGGTCACGCCGCAATTCCAGCAGCAATTTGATAACCTCCGCCTGTACAGAAACGTCCAAGGCAGATGTTGGTTCATCACAGATCAATACACGTGGGCGAAGGACAAGCGCTCGGGCGATCGCGACGCGTTGCCGCTGGCCACCAGACAGTTCTCCGGGATAGGCATTTGCCAACCTGGCTTTAAGTCCAATGCGTTCAAGCAACTCGTCTACATCTCTGTTGTTCTGTTCGACCCCATGTAGGCGCAACGGCTGGGTCACTAGATCGCGAATTCGTCGCATGGGATTAAGCGATGCATTTGGATTCTGAAAAACAGGTTGAATGAGCCGTACTCTCTCGGCGACAGGGATTTTTTCGATTGGACGCCCATCAATACGCACTTCGCCTGCATCCGGCTTGCGCAGCCCAAGGATCATGTTCAGTGCAGTGCTCTTACCACTACCGGATTCGCCAACCAGGCCAAGGGTTTCACCTTCATGCAGCTCTATAGAAAGCTGGTCCACAGCCACAATTTTCTCGGGCTCTTTGAACATGCCGCGCCGCAGGTGGTAGGCCTTAGCAATACTATCAACTTCAATCACGGGAGGAGACATGCGCGATAGTTGACGCCTTGGCATGCTCCCCGGAGTTGGAATAGCTTTCAGCAGCTTCTGGGTGTAATGATGAGCAGGGTTTCTAAACAACTCATCGCGCGGCGCGCGTTCGATGATCTGGCCATCAAACATCACAGCTACTTCTGTGGCGACGGCCGCAACTACACCAAGATCATGGGTTATAAAAAGCAGACCAAGGCCCATTTCCTCCTGCAAGTCTTTCAGCAATCTCAGGATTTGCGCCTGAATGGTAACATCCAGGGCTGTCGTAGGCTCATCTGCAATCAATAGCTTAGGTCGGCACATCAGTGCTTGAGCGATCATAATGCGTTGCCGCTGACCGCCCGAAAATTCGTGGGGATAGAGCGGTAGCCGTGAGGCTGCTCGGGTGATACCAACACGCCCGAGCATATCAATGGCACGCGCATTGGCTTGTTTTCGCGACAGACGCTCGAAACGTATCACCGCCTCGGTTAATTGCTTTCCTATAGTAAGTGTCGGATTTAGCGCGGCAGTCGGGTCCTGAAAAATCATCGCCATCTTTGTTCCCCGCAATCTTCGCAGGGCGGTAGCAGAATTGCCGTTAAGGGTTGTTCCGCAGATCGAAAAACCATCGTTCTTCTGTATGGCATAGCGCGGCAAAAGTCCCATGATCGCGTTTGCGGTCATCGACTTACCGCATCCGCTTTCACCAACTAAACACAATGTTTCGCCAGCGTTCACCTGGAGGTCCACACCTCGAACGGCTTTCAACGTGCCGTCATCAGTTGGGATTGAGACGCGCAGATTGCGGATGTCAAGCAAGGGTTCGGTCATTTGCGTTTTGGCCCCGTGATGTCACGCAACCCATCGCCAAACAGGTTGACCGCAAGAACGAGCAGGCAGAGCAAGCTGCCCGGTAGGGCGATCAGCCATGGGTCAAAAAGAATGTTGTCGCGCCCCTCTGCGATCATTAGTCCCCACGAGGGCGTGGGAGGGCGCACTCCCAAACCCAAGAAAGACAGAGCCGCCTCCAGAAGAATGACATTAGCCACTTCCAGAGTAACAACTACCAATATTGTGCTGCGCATGTTCGGCAGGATTTCCAAAAACAAAATTCGGGGAATTCTGGCACCGATCGCCCTAAGGCCGATGATGAACTCTTGGCTTCGTAAACTTTGTGTCGCCGCCCGCGTAACAACGGCGAACCGGTCCCACAGCAAGAGGCCCATGACCAGGATCAAAGTGCGTAGCGATGCGCCACCGACGGCGACCGCAGCGAGCGCCACCAGGACGATGGGAAGTGATAACCGCGTTGTAATTATAAAACTTATAACCATATCGACGCGACCGCCGAAGTAACCGGCAAACAGGCCCAAAGTGATCCCTATCGAGCCGGCCACCAAAATCACCCCTGCACTCACACCAAGAGACACACGAGATCCATAGATCAATCGCGAGAGATAATCTCTTCCCAGATGATCTGTTCCAAGCAGATGTTCGGATACCGACCGGTCATGCCAGAATGGCGGCAATATACGGCGCGAGAGGTCTTGCGCATACGGATCATGCGGAGCCAACAGTGGCGCGAGTATTGCCATCAGGACAAAGATGATGAGGATACCGCCACCTATCGTTACTCCTGAATTTGTAAGGATACGTCGCAATACCGGGCTTGAACGAGAGTTGACAACTTGATCGGTCACACTGAGGCTCCCCGCAATCGTGGGTCAAGGAGCGCGTTAAAAATATCGGCCAATGTTGTGAGCACAACATAAAGCAATGACAGCAGCAGAATAATCGCCTGAACGACAGGTAGATCGCTTCGCAACAATGATTCCCAGGCCAGCCGACCCATGCCATTCAGGGCGAATACGCTTTCAATGACAATGGATCCGGATAACAGCTGCCCTAGTTGCACAGCCGACAGTGACACGAGTGGCAGTACAGCGTTACGCAAAGCATGTTTCCAGATGACCTGACGTGCCGGCAATCCTTTGGCGTAGGCGGCACGCACATAATCCGATGCCAGAACATCAATCATTCCGGAACGGGTGATCCGCATCATTTCTGGAAGTGCGTAATAGCTAAGTACGATCACTGGCAAGATGTAACCTTGCCATTCGTCAGTGCCGGAGATGGGCACCCATCCGTACCAGACACCAAAGACAACAATTGCCATCAATCCAAGCCAGAAGCTGGGGATTGCCTGCCCGGTGACAGCGAGTATCAGCGCGATCCGGTCAATCAGGCCGTTGGGATGCATGGCTGCGGCGATCCCCAGCGGAACCGCAACTATCAGAGCTACGCCAAATGCTATGAATCCTAGTGTTAACGTAACACCAATCCGGTTGCCGATGATTTCCGAAACAGGGATGTTGAAGTAGATCGACTGTCCTAAATTACCTTGGAGAGCGGACCAGATCCAATCCACATATTGAACGAGAATTGGTCGATCAAATCCATAAGCGACCCGAATTGCCTCCGCATCTTCTGCGCGGCCACCTGAGCCTGCGATAGCAATCGCCGGGTCACCAGAGAGAAACATCAAGGCAAAGCTGATTGCCGAGACCGCAAGGCAGACAAAAAAAGCTATCACGAGCCGTTTGAGTATGAATACCGTCATTTAGGCCAAACAAGAAAAAGGGAGTGAACCACAAAGCAGTTCACTCAGTCATGAGGGAGACTTTATTTCCAGTCGGCCTGCCACCATCTGGCAAATTCATCCGGGTGCGGAGTGAAAGACAGATCAGGAGAAAGGCCGTAGTTGACGTTGAAATTATACATCGGCATCCAATAGGCTTGTTCTGCAATCCGCTTTACGGCCTTGGTGTAAAGTGCCTCGCGCTCAGCGCGATCTGATGATGTGTCGGCTTCTTTCAACCATTGCGCCAGTTCCGGGTCTTGCACAAGATCATCTGCTCCACCCCCAAAAAAGTTTGATAGAATAAAGACGACGTCGCCGATCCCATAACTTCCCCAATTCGAGAAGAAGGCGGGAACTTCCTTGTTGCGCCATTGACCTATGCCAGCCGCGTATTGCTGTTCGTTCAAGTTCACTGTGACGCCGACATTTGCCAAATCGCCGGCGACTGCCTCGGCAGTTGCTCGCGGCATCGCGGCAAAGATCATTTCAAGCTCAAACCCATCAACGTAACCCGCATCGGCAAGAAGCGCTTTCGCTTTGTCGGGGTTGAACTCATATTGAGCCACATCTTGTGCGCAGCCAAATTGTGCTGGGTTGCAGGGTGTGTTCAGTACCTTCGATGCGCCACCGGCAAAGGCGTCGACAATAGCGCCGCGGTTCGTTGCGTGGATAAGGGCCTGACGTACTTTGGGATCAGATACAGGGCTGTCACCATTCAAAGCCTCGGGTGCAAATCCTACGTAGCCGATACGCATGATTGGCGCGCTAATGATCTGAACGCGACTTTCAAGTCTAGCGGCTTGATCGGGTGGAATCCGCCAAATCCAATCCAAGTCACCCGCCATGAGTTCGGCGTACTGAGTATTCATCTCGGGTATTGAGCGCACGACAATCCTGTCGATACTGGCGCCACTCTTCGGGCTGTCCGCATAATGATCTTCAAAACGCTCCAACACATAGCGTACCCCGGGCTCTTGTTCGACAAGCCGGTATGGTCCGGTGCCGATCGGAGTTCTGCTTATGCCGTCAGTACCGTTCTTTGAAAAGAATTCATGAGGATAGATCGATAATGCGTCGGCCAGCATCTCCACAGCACCAGCGAAGGGCTTGGACATATTGATGCGCACCTTATAGTCGTCGATTTTTTCGACACTCTCGATCCAGTCAACCGAGATCAAATAACGTGTTCCGTAGTCAGGGTTGATCACCGTATTGAGTGTAGTTACGACATCATCTGCAGAAAACGCAGCGCCATTGTGAAACTTCACACCCTTCCTGAGTGTAAATTCTATGGTTAGCGGACCTGTAAATTCCCAGCTTTCGGCCAAGGCAGGCAAAATTTCGCCAGTATCCAAGTCTTTGTAAAGCAGTCCGTCGTAGATATGCCGCGTGAGGATCAATCCTTCACGACCTGCAATCTTGTAAGTGTCCAATGGTTCAGGTTCTGCAGCAAAGGCAACATTCAATGTATTGTCATCCTTACCGGCAGATGCTGGCATGGAAAGGCTCAGCGATATGATCGCCGCAAAAGCTATAGTTACGGTGTTTATTCTTCGAATCATCTGAGTGTTCCCCGTTGCTTTAAAACTGTCTGGGCGGTACGTCTCCACTGTGGCATTTATTTTTCTTGAAAGAATGAGATCGTAGGCAGGGCGGGGTCAAATAGAGTTGCCCTATGTTATCCATAGACTTCCTCGCACCCGAAAAACGCGGCCGCCTAGTTGGTCGGGCCTGAGGTAATCGTTTCCGACGCGACTGGCATTTGGAACACACCAAAGAAGCGTCACAACTAGGCGCTGCCCGTGGGCAAATAACCGCTAGCCAGGCTCGGTGAAATGCGCCACCGCGCAGCGCTTGAAATGGTCAATGCAATTGGCCGTGCCCATCTTGGCCCTTCTACCTTAAAATTAGTGAAGAAACCTTCGGTGAACTTGGAGCCCTTTCGAAGGCCACGAAGCCACTTGACCCGATATTCTTTGCAGAAGCTCTCTAGGGGCTATACAAACACAATAAGCGCTTGCAGACTTGGAAAGACTGCCGTCTTAAGTCACCTCGTTCAAGAGTCATATCCTGCAAGCAAAGACCCGGCTTGCATCCAAGAAATTCTTCGTTACAAAGAACGTGGATTTAGCTCCTGGATTGATCCAGAGCATCCATGTCAAGAGCGTGTGTTAAAGCGGCCCTGGCTAGTCTTAGTTACTTCTTCGAGGTAATCATCATTGCGCCCAGGCCATCCTGGTCTGCGCCCTACTTCGGCGGCATATCATTATGATGATCGAAGAGTTCGGGAGGTGGGTTGATTTCCGCGTAACTCTTTCCCTTTCGGAGCTGTTCAATCACCTTAGGTTCTTGGCCTTGGAGCTCGTGCGCTTTCGCAGCTATAGCGGCAACATCTTCCGGGTTTAGAACGACGACCCCATTTTCGTCGGCAAGAACGACGTCGTCCTGTTTCAGGACCACGTTTCCACATTTGATCTTTAAGCGTATGGAGCCATGTCCTTTGCCAATCTTGGTCGTAATAGGTGAAAAGCCTCGGCACCAGATTGGAAAACCTGCCTCAACAATTGCAGCTCTGTCGGTGATATAGCCGTCAATGACAGCTCCAACAGCGCCGCGCTCCTGCGCGGCTACCGTCATCACCGCGCCCCAACATGCGTGTTTTCTATCATTCATACGATCAACTACAATTATTTGGCCCGGCTCCACTTCGGACACTGCGTGGACCAACGCGGTTCCATCATCACCACCAAAACGGCAGGTGAATGCCGTACCAAAAATGCGCGCCTGAGGAACAATTGCAGATATTTCCGGGTCTAAAAAACCTTCGGTCATGAAGTGCCCGATCGTCGCTGTTTCAACTCCCGTTAGGCTTGAAAGCGCAGTTTCTATTTCAGATCTCAGCATCGCCCATCCTCGATTTTAACGACATAAAACAAATGGGGGTTCATGTCGTCAAATAGGTATGGTCTATAATTAACATTGCCGCTTGGCGGCTAGTCAGGATGAACCTCATGAACCCATCAACAACTGGAGAAGCAATGAGATTTCGCGATACTGACGCTGCACAACTAATGACGTGGATGGATATCCCGCCAGAGCATGAGGACGAATTCAATGCCTGGTATGACAAAGAACATCTAGCAGAACGTGTTGCTATACCCGGGTTCGTCTGGGCACGACGCTATCAGGCTGCGGACGCTAGCGTCCGGAAATATCTGGCGCTGTACCGGGTGGGGTCGATTGATGTGCTCGCGTCTCCAGCGTACCAAAATGCGATTGAAGATCAGAGCTATTGGTCCAAAACCAACTTGGATCGCATCACCAACACCTTTCGGCGCGTGATGAAAGTCGACTGGATTAGTGGTATTGGTACCGGGTCATACATTTCGTTGATTATCACCAATCAATCGGTGTTAGCACGTGCTACGATGCTGAGCTCAGCCGAGATCGCAAAGTCTACCCCTGGAATACTCGGTATTCACGGTTTGAGCCCGGATATGCACTTATCGACTTCCATGCCGCGGGAGGGATCTGATCACAGGAAGCGGACAGGGTGTATCGTCGCAGATGCAATTCACCGGAAAGCTGCCACCGAGTTCCGCGATCGACTGATGGAGGCAGTACCGGATCAGATTCAGGACGGGCTCATATTCAGCCTAATGTGGGAGCTGCGCTTTGAGGAGCTTGAACGATGAGTGATATATGTATGTATTGGGCACGATGCCCTGCTTCTTTATCAATCTTATTGTGCCCAAGTATCTGACTTAAAAACAATTGCGTTTTTTCGGACAGGGAAATATCACCTCATTCAGAAAGCACACCGCCGTCTTTTCGGCTGTATTCTTTGGCGTCTTTCGCGCCTAAATTTGCGCCAGCGCGCACGCAATTTTCAAAAATAGTAAGGTTTGGGAGGCATTGAAGTGATGAAAGCACATCCCAACGTCGGCCCGGCTCATGTTGATGTTCTTGAGTTCTGAGGGCAAGACGATACCTTCAACCACGACTTCACCTGCCAGTTGTTCCTCAAGCGTATTTATGCATCCGATTAGTGTCAACTTGCGAGAACCGGACCGACCGCAGATGACTATCCACTCTACTCAATTGACAGTAGGGTTGTTGCTTTGGAGCACCTGGAATGCACCATACCACTTTTCTTTGTTCTTTTTGCTCGCCACCTCATCGCTGACATCCATTTTTTGCAGCCCAAGCCATGCGAAGCCTAATTCTGCATTGACCGTTTATCACATGGCGTCAATCCAATCATTTTGAATTGCATTAGATGTTGTGGCAGCCCGCAATTCGTGAGTTGGTTCAACATTCGGCAATACACTCAATCTCGATGTCCATGTTTATGGACCAGGGTTTTACAGCTATAAATGATCGCACTGGATAAGGCTCTTCGAAGTGCTTTTTATAGACCTCATTGACAGGGCCAAAATGGCTTGTGTCAGTGACGAAGATTGTTGTTTTGATAACCTTGGACATCGAAGATCCAGCTTCTTCGAGTGCTTGCTTCATCAAAGCCAATACGGCCTCAGCCTGACTTTCAACCGATCCTTCCACCAGGGTTCCATTTTCGAGGTCAATGGGGGGAACACCACAACTGTATAAAGTTCCATGGCTTCGCACCAAAATGGAGGTGGGCGTTTTGAGTTTTGCGAGTAGCTTATCGGTTTTTGGAAGACTGACTTTTTCTCTCATTTTTGTATCCTGGAGGTGACAGCCTCGTGCATCGTTTATGCTCAACTCCGCTAACGTCAGAACATAACAACAGGCAGATCACGAAAGTGGCAAAAGTTATAGACTGTCTACAGCCAGATTGATCCGCTATAGAGCGTGCGCCGCAATTGTTAGAGATACGGCACTCAGACCAACCGCGATGAGCGGCCTAGTCACATTCCTCATAGTTTTCCTCCCCTAGGTCTATAAAATAGTATACCATCATAATGAAAGCAGCGACGAATCTACCGATTTACAGGAATTGTGACGCCCTATGCCAGCAATAGGTATACGATATAGCAGGAAGTTTGACGGGATTGAGATTAGTGGTTTCAAATATCTCAGAAGGTGAAATTCGCTTCCTGGAGGTGATATCAGGTGAACATCAGGGTGGAAATCGTGGATTTTGATCACTCGATGAATCAATTGTCACGATTGGCAGACCGGATGGATCTGGATTCCTCCAATGCGCCACGAAGAGCAGCTGACGTGATCCGAGAGGCGATCATCTCTGGTCTTTTACAAAGTGGTACTGCTTTAAAGCAATCCAGTATCGCAGATGCACTACAGACTAGTAAAATTCCTTTGCGAGAAGCCCTGCATCAACTGGAAGGTCAAGGTTTAGTAGACTTTGAGCCTAATCGTGGGTTTGTGGTCTCTGCGACGTCTGTGTCCGAAATGTTTGAGAGTTTCAAACTTCGACTTCACTTGGAAAAGTTCGCCGTCCGGGAGTCACTCCCAAAGGCAACAGAAAGCGATTTGGACAAAGTCGAAGCATTGATTGATGACTTCGAGAAGCTGACGGATGTATCCGTGTCCAGCCATTGGAACCTCAGGCTGCATCTGGCTTTCTACGCTCCAGCCAAAATGCGTCATCTCGAACGGATGATCACGAGGGCGCATACGATCGCCCATCGATACACACACATTTATATGCAGCATCATGGCCAGAGCGTCGTCTCACAAGATGAACATCGCAAAATCCTAGACGCCTATCGCCAAGGCGAGGTTGATCTCGCCGTCACACTCATGGACAGCCATATTTCAGTAGCTTCAAACCGCTTCGCTCGAGACCTTGAGCCAAGGTTGCAACATGAAAAATAAGGCTAGTTCTGTGCACCGACTTCTAGCCAAGCCGAGACAGACTGTCTGTCTTGCCAGCATGTCGGCTGTCTCAAGACCAATCCGCGAGTTGTAACGCATCCAGGGGAACAATTCAGCCAGTAAGTCTTTGAAGCATAAGCGGTCGTAGAAGCCGCACCAGAAAATGTAATTCCAGTAGAAAAGGAGAACACAAATGAAACAACAGATTATGAAGTTGGCAAGCGTATTTGGGATGGCGGTCCTTTTGGTCGGGGCAAGCTTATCCTCGGTTGCCGCAGACGCTCTGGAGGATATCAAATCTAGCGGTACGATCAAAATCGGTATCTTTCCCGACTTTCCGCCATTCTCCTCTGCGAGCTCGGACCTGAGTATCCAGGGTTATGACATCGACGTGGCTAACTTCATTGGCGAGAAATTGGGCGTTGACGTTGAACTCGTGAACGTGACGGGCCAAAATCGCATTCCACTTCTTAATGACAAGCGCGTCGATGTTCTTATGAGCGTCGGCTACAGCGACGAGCGCTTCAAAGTCATCGACTATGCGGCACCCTATGCCCCGTATTACATCGGAGTAATCGGGCCGGCAGCTATGAAAATCGAGAATGAAGCAGATCTGGCAGGCAAAACCGTTGCCGTGAACCGAGGCACATTGGAAGACACCTCGCTCACGAAAGCTGCATCCGATGACACGACAATCCGGCGTTTCGACAACTACAGCGCAGTCATCCAAGCTTTCATCTCAGGCCAGGTTGATCTGATGGTAGTCGGTAATGATGTAGGCGCACGGGTTCTTGCAGAACAGACGGACCTCGAGCCAGAACAGAAGTTTCAGCTTTTGACGTCGCCCTCCCATGTCGCTTTGAACCATGACGAAGAGCCGTTGAAGGCTGCGCTTAAGGAGGCGATAGCTGAAATGATGGAGTCAGGCGCATTGAACACTTCATCTGAAAAATGGCTCAAAGTTCCGCTTGATCCGGCGAATCTCGTCAGGAATTAGGCGGACATGAGCCTTGAGGTACTCAAGGAGGCGCTGAGCGCTATCGCGCAAGGCGTCTCCATGACACTGTTTTTGATTTCGGTCACTGCGGTGGTGGGTGTTGTTCTCAGCACGCTTTTGGCAGCAACGAAACGCAGTGGATATCGTCTGCTACGTGTACTGGTCGTTTGTTACGTCGAGTTGATCCGCAATACACCGTTCCTGGTTCAACTGTTTTTCATATATTTCGGACTTCCAGCCTTGGGCATCCGACTTGATCCGGTATACGCCGCCCTTCTCGCTATGATTTTAAATGTGACGGCTTATACGACAGAAATCATCGGGGCTGGCCTGGATGCTGTGCCAAGCGGGCAATGGGATGCTTTCCAGGCGCTAGGGTTGCGTAAGCACATAGGCTTCCTCAAAGTTATCTTGCCGCAAGCGTTGATCGTAATCTATCCCGCGCTCGCCAGTCAGATAATAATCATGATGCTGGAGTCCGCTGTTGTCTCACAGATCGCAGTGCGTGAACTCACACATATGGCGGAGCTTTGGCAATCTAAGACATATCGTGCTTTTGAGGCCTATTCAGTCGTGGCGGTTATCTATCTGCTCATGGCCATCTCAATGCGTCGCTTTTTGGTGGCGATTGGGAGACGCTTTATTTCGGCGGACATCACATGATTGAATTTAGCAACTGGGACATCATTCGGAATCTGCTTCTTGCTGCACGCTGGACACTGGCCCTGTCCGCAATTGCCTTTTTGGGAGGCGGTCTTGTTGGTCTAGGCATCATGACAATGCGTATCTCATCTCGCCGCTATGTTAGGACCCTCGCAAAAGCTTACATCGGCCTATTTCAAGGCACACCTTTGATCCTGCAGCTCTTCATTATTTTCTTCGGATTACCAATGTTAGGCCTTCGGACCGACGCATGGGGTACAGCCGCCCTTGGCTTAACCTTCTATGCCAGCGCGTTCTTGGGTGAGATCTGGCGTGGCGGGGTACAAGCAGTCGATAAAGGCCAATGGGACGGTAGTGCAGCGCTTGGCCTGAGTTGGTATCAGCAAATGCGTCTCATTATTTTGCCTCAAGCGTTCGACTATGTTCGTGCACCAACCGTAGGCTTTCTTGTTCAGCTAATCAAAGCCACTGCCGTAACCTCGATTATCGGTTTCGAAGAACTTGTACGAGTGGCCGGGGTCATAAATAATGCCACATTCGAGCCACTGAAGGTTTACGGCTTTGTCGCTCTCATCTTCTTCTTGATTTGCTTGCCTCTAACTCTGTACTCGCGAATCCTGGAACGCAAGGCTGCTCAGGGTGGATAGATTTCTCACTGACTCATGGACAAGCTTGCAGGATCAAACAGAAAAACACACTTGAGCGCGTCTTTGAGCCCATCAAAGACGCGCCGATGATACTAAGTAAGTCGACCAACGGTCGCATATGCATCGAAGCAATCTTCACGCAATCAGCCGAGACGACCGCGCAGCTCATTCAACTCGGCGCAGGTCGCGTTGGCGAAGGCGAAGCGAAGAAACGGCATCTGACCGCTGCCGAAGAAAGCGCCGGGTAATGTCACGACACCTCGCTGTTGCGCCAAATACGCCGCTGCCTCCACCGAAGAGCTGAAATCCAATGGGTGCCTCACATAGCTGAAATAGCTGCCAATCGAGATGATGGCCCAACCGGGTAGATCAGCGATTACGGCTTCAAGTGCTTTTTGCCGATTCAGGATTTCTTGGCGGTTCTGTTCACGCCACGCATCGAGTTCATTCAGTCTTTCAGCCACGGCAACTTGCGGTGGACGCGGCGCGCATATTTGCAGATTGTCCATGATCTTCGTGACAGCTTGGATGATTTGTTCACCCGCCAAGATTGCGCCGAGGCGGTGGCCTGGAATGCACAGTGACTTTGAGAAGCTGTAGAGACCGATGAAGTGATCTTGCCATTCCTTCTTTTGCAGCAACGAGTGCGGTGCAGCGTCGGAGGGCCCAAAATCGCGATAGGTTTCATCCAGTACGAGCCAGATTCCTTTTTTGGCGCACAAGTCAAAAAGCTCATTGATGAGTAAGGGCGGGTAGATTGCACCTGTTGGATTGTTTGGTGTCACACAAACGATTGCTTTCACGTCAGATGTGATCGCCATTCTGAGTGCGTCGATGTCCGGCAGGAACCGGTTGTCGGCTTGTGTCGCAACCGTTTTGATTTTTATTCCAAACATGTCCAGAGTGGTTTCATGATTGAAGTATAGCGGCGTCAGTAGAAGCATGCTGTCGCCTTTACCCGCCAGCGCTGTCGCAATCACCGAAAATGCCTGATTGCACCCTGACGTTATATGAGTCTGCGAAGAAGAGATTGAAGCTTGATAGAGCGCTGATACATGTGTGGCGTAGGCAACGCGTAGCTCGGTTTCGCCTTCAATATCTCCATAGCCGAGCAATTCAGGCCGGCCTGCAGCGCTCTTCAATGCCTCCAACAACGATGGATGAGTAGCGTATCCTGGAACCGCTTGCGACAGGTCGATCAGCGGCCCCAACTTACCATCATATCGTGCAGCAGATTGTTGAACCAATGGAATAGGCGGTGGCTTCAGCGCAGCAACAGACGGATTAATATTAAGTACCTTCATGTAGCGCCCTCGTAAATAGAACAGAGCTCAAACGATTATAACTGCTCTTGAACGAAAAAAAGGCAAATCGCCAACAGAAAAATCCTTTGAGACAGCAATTTTTTACGTCCCTTATTATTTTTTCGTTGAAGACAATAACAAATATGGCGTCTTAATCAGCTGAAATTTGGTAATTTCCATTTTAGGGGTATCAGAAGATACGCTACACATAATTTTACCGTCCAAAAGTCAACTTACCAATTAATCTTGAAATGACCTGCTGGATAACTAACGTAATCTGTTTCACAGAAACCCTGGACTTTTTGATCCATCTTCCCCGTGTTGACCGCTTGGCAATTTACGAGAAGATGCTCATGTCAAACGGTCCTAATCATCGGAAGCAGGACGTCAAGACCAATTCCCGTATGCCAACGTGTAATGATAACCGAGAATTAT